>JBGCFE010000162.1:0-44277 GCA_045106775.1 Halioglobus sp. | reverse complement strand
GCGCGGTTTCGCCGCCCGCAGCCTGAAGCGTTATGTGCCGATGCCAGCTCTCACCGCCGATCATAAGAATAGAAAATGACTATTTTCGAGTATCTTTCAATTGCTGCATCCATTCTCTTAGCTCTCGCTCTCGGCAGGCTTGCTTCTGCAATACCATACGTCTTCTCAAGAAGGAGATTTGATTTAGTCTATACACTCATTTACTTAGCGCTATTCTTCGGCGCCTTACTTCAATGGTGGCTAATTTGGGATGTTTC
Source organism: Halioglobus sp. (assembly GCA_045106775.1). Lineage (GTDB taxonomy): Bacteria > Pseudomonadota > Gammaproteobacteria > Pseudomonadales > Halieaceae > Marimicrobium. Next base: position 44,020 of record JBGCFE010000162.1, on the reverse strand, counting down.
TGAATACAATAATTGGTCATATCTCAGCTTCGTTCTGCTGATGGCGTCGCCTCTGGTTCTTTTCGTACTGGCTCATGTTCTTGTCTCGGAACGGCCTTCAGAAGTTGACAGTTGGAGCCACTATCTCTCGGAAAACCACAGGCTATACTTTTTTCTTCTATTTACTGGTTTCGTAATAGCTCGTGCGAGGGACTTCATCTTCCTGGGCATCATCCCCGATTGGTGGGCGCTCTCTTTTTCGAGCCTATTTGTAGCAGGAGCAATATGGAACAATAGGATTCTGTTTTCCATTCTTGGGGTTTTTATGCTTCTGCGCATAGTAGCTTTCGGTTGGGGAGGTGTTTGAAATGGCACATAATATAACAAAACAAGGCAGCAAGGGCGCTTCGCGCCGGGACCGCTTAACAGCGGCCCCTGCTTGAAGCGTTATGGATACTAGCTGTAATCGAGGACTAAATAGATGACTAATTTTAAGCGGGCGGCGCACGAACATCTGGAGGCGTTTATGGCACAGGATGTCGAAAAAATACGCCAGACGACTCACTTTCCATTCGTTCATATTCAACCCGATGGCGAGTTTTTAAGTTTTGCCTCAGCTGAGGAGCTGGCCGCTTTTGGGGATCTCCCCTTCAAGACTGAAATAGTTGAGTGTGACCTCCTGGATGCGGGCGAAGACTCAGCAATACTAGCCGTTGTAGCACAACGCTCCAATTTAGATGGAGTGCTGACAATTCGTGTAAAGGCTGTTTGGGGCGCTACCAAAAGTGAGAATGGCTGGCGTATACGTTGGCGTCATTTCCTCGGCGAGGTGTGATGCATAACAAGGCCAGGCACAATCGTGCTTCGCGCCGGACTCGTCACTTCGTTCCTCGCCTGTACTGGCGGCGTTATGCGTCAGCTTGTATTGACATACCATATTAGATATATATACTTAATATGATATGTGGGAGATCTACGAACATCGACGTGTGGCGCGTGTCTTGCCGAGGCTTCCCAGGGAGGTTCTGGAACGCTACGAAAAATGGAAGGATATTGTTCGAGTATCTGGACCCGAAGGGTTACGAACGATACGAGGGTTTAACGACGAAGCACTGCGCGGAGAATGGCGTGGTCATCGATCATCCCGTCTGAGTCTACAGTATCGCGTCATCTACAAGATTGAGCGTGACGAGATTTATGTTCAAGTAGAGAAAGTGACTCCACATGATTATGGGAGAAATTGATATGAGTGATTATCGAAAAGCCAGGAAAAGCATTGAGGTCTCAATCGGAGATTCAGTACGCATTGTTCGAGAATTGCAGGAGCTGAGCCAAAATGAGCTTGCAGCTCTTACAGGGATTCCTCAATCTACAATCTCTGCTATAGAAAATAATCGAATTAACCTTGGGATTGAGCGTTCCAAGGTTCTTGCTCGAGCGCTAAAATGCCATCCCGCTGTCCTTGTATTTCCAGGTTGGGAAGTAGAGAGTACAGCCGCATAACAAGGCGGTGAAGTTACTCCCTTCGGTCGCTGGGACACCGTACAGCTTCGCTTTCCCACGCCCCTTACCGCGACGTTATGTGTCTTAATGGGTAAAGCATAGATGATCACAGGAAGTTGCCTCTGCGGTAAAGTTAGGTACACAGTGTCCGGTGACGTAAGCGACATTGTTCATTGTCATTGCGGCACCTGCCGTAAAGCTCATGGCTCAGCCTTCTCGAGCGTTGCTGCTGTACGTGAGAACGACTTCGAACTGGTAGGCAAAGATTTGTTGAATAGCTTCGAATCATCTAGAGGAAAAATGCGATATTTTTGCTCCAACTGCGGAACACAGGTCTATGCCAAGAGAGAAGGGATGGCTCATATTGTTTTGCGCCTGGGCTCTCTAGATTCCGATCTTGCATCAATGGAAAAGAATCATATCTGGGTTTCGCAGAAGGCCAATTGGTATAACATTGATGACAATCTACCGAAGTATGAAGAATTTGAGCCAAACACATAACAAGGCGGTGAAGTCACTCACTTCGTTCGCTGGGACGCCGTTAAGCTGCGCTTCCCGGCGCCCCTTACCGCGACGTTAGGCGGCTCTGAGGAGACTTCATGGTGAACTGGGAAATCGTGGGAGCAATAGCAGAGGTAGTAGGCGCTCTTGGAGTGCTCATAACCCTCGCATACCTCGCAATTCAAATCCGTGACAATACTCGAAGCTTGCAGGCTGCCAGTCTAGAGTCAGTCCTCGATGGTCCGCGAGACCGATATTTTTTGCCGATGGCTTCGGATTCAGAGATGGCGGATATCTACGCACGAGGGCTGAACTCATTAGAGAATCTTGATGAAAAAGAAGCCAGAAGATTTTTCTATATGATGTACGAGCAACTTTTCCAATTGCAGCAAGTTATGCATCTTCGTGAACGTGAATTGATTCCCGAAGTAGACTATGAGGCTTGGCTTACATACACAGCCACGCTATTGAGGTCTCCCGGAGGAGCGGCGATGTGGGTTCATTGTGAAAAAGTTATTACTCCCACTGTGGCAAACCTAGTAAACGATTTTATTGCCAAGAACCCGGACGGCCCGAGTTTTACCGACTTGATACCAATCTTCAAAACGGACAAGTCCGGTGCGTAAGCCGCCTAACAAAAACGGGCAACAGGGCCAGCCACACAGTGGCTGCCCCTGCCGTAAGCGTTATGCGTCTCTGAGAGGTATCGCCACAGCCATTTTCCTACTGTACGTGGGACCCACGTTCGCAGGCGAATCACCAGCCGAGCGAGTCTCAGCCTATCTAGTCGCGTTTAACGGTGGCTTAGATATGGAAGAGGTTAGCGCCGAATACTGGCTTCCGGAAATGGTTCTCAACCCTGGCGAGCAAGCTCCTATTCACCTTTCTAGATCGGCTTTGGCGCAACAGTTTCAACGTTTGCGTCTAGCGCTTATGGAGGCAGGTTGGGTTCGGAGCGAGGTAGGGGAAGTTCTACAGTGTAAGCTCAGAAAAGACTTCGCCTTAGTCAGCGTTTCGTATACCCGAGTCTTTAAGGACGGTACTAGGCGCCCCGGCGCAGCACTTTACACTTTGGGCAAGGATCCATCCGTATGGAAAATCTCATCGATCAACGTCATCGACGAAGTTCAACGGTTTGCATGTAGTGATGAAGACGCATAACCAGGCCCGGCAAGCCGCTTCGCTGGACGTGAAACCTGCGGTTTGCCGCCCATGCTGGCGGCGTTAAGTGTCATAGAGAGATCGTTATGAACTGGGATGCAATAGGAGCGATAGGCGAAGTAATAGGAGCGACCGCCGTAGTGGTTTCGCTGGTCTATTTGGCTAGCCAGGTTCTAGTAAGTAATCGGTTAGCCCGTGCAGAAGCATGGCGAGTTCCAAACAGCGACCTGAACTCTATAAATGCATCGTTTGGGACCGACCCTGTGTTCCGAACTGCATTGAATAAAGCTATGAATGAAGATGCGGATCGGACTGGATGTGACACTGATGAATGCATGGCTCTGGATATGTATCTTATTTCCATATTGAATATTTATGAGCAGATCTATAGGGAAATTCGGGAGGGCACCCTAAAAGAAGACGCGATACATGATTTTGGGGCCAAAGCCTTAATAATGTTGCCGTACTTTCGTGGAAGCTGGTTTCTCTACAAACACTCGCTGGGCCCTTCATTTGTTAGCTACTTTGAACAGCACCTCATGGCAGAGACGGTTCAGAATGCCACTTAACAAAAACAGGCATTACGCTCCCTTCGGTCGCCGGACGCAAAAACCGCTGCGTGATCCTATACCACTTTGGCCCCCCCCAGCTGTCTGCGTTATATTTTCCAAGGAACAGAATGAATCTTAATCAAGTCACAGTTCAGTCAACGGATATTTCTGAATCCATTAAGTTCTATACAGACTTAGGTCTTGTGCTAATTGTAGAGGATAAACATTACGCTAGGTTTGAATGTCCGATGGGTGATTCGACATTTTCCGTTGATATAGCAGACCAAAACCAAGTATCTAATACAGTTGTCTACTTTGAAGTTGTGAATCTCAAAGAAACAGTTGCGAATCTTAAAGTTAAAGGCTTAGAGTTCATTAAATAACCAAAAGAAGAGCCTTGGCTTTGGTGCGAGTCTCGCCTTTTGGATCCATCTGGTAATGAAATATGCATCTACGTTGCTGGAGAAAACCGAAAAAATCCTCCATGGCGTATACCGTAAACATACCAGGCAAAGTCAACATCGCCCTGCGGGTCGGACGCGCTAACGCGCGACGCTGCTTTGTGCGTTAGGTGGATCAATTGATAGAGCACGCTGACACATTTAGTTTATTCGCTGAAGTTGCTATAGCAGTGGCTGGTTTCGCCGGTGTTGCAACTGTCTTTGGTGGACGCGAGAAGCGGTTCCGCGATGCAGAGTTGCTGCGACTAAGAGGGCTGTTTCAGCTTTCGGCACTTGTGCTATCAGGATGTTTTGGTATTGCTTCATGTCAAGCTGCTGGATTGTCCAACGAACTAACAATGATACTTGTTTCGATGATTCTAATCGTTGCTTACGGGCTGGTGGCAATGGATGCGCCCGTAAAGGCAACGCGGCTCTATCGCAAAAAAGAGGAAACCACAATCACACTTGGCGCGCTGGCCGGTGCTTGGTCTATACACGTATTCGGTTTGCCGTTACTCACAGTTAATGCATTTTTGGTTCAGCAAGAATGGCCTCTGATCTTACTGTTTTCATTATCTATGCTTCAGTCAATTTGGCAATTTTATCGGCTAGTAACCAAGGTTAATTAGTGAATCCACCTAACAAATCAAGGCGGCAAGGGCACTTCGTGCCGGGGCAATCTTACGCTTGCCCCTGCTCGAAGCGTTAGATTGTCCGTGGATAAATCAAGTGTCGAAAAAGAGATCAGGTCAGCTTTTAGAGGAGTGAAGCTTGGAGATGGAATTGGCTTGTTTGAAGCGCAAGCGATAGACGATTATCAGTGCGAGAAGGTTCAGAAAGAGTGGCGCAAGCGGGACCAAAAAGAAGCTTGGAGCCTCATAGCATATAGAGATTTGCAGCGTTGTCGTAGTAGTTTGTGTTTCTTCGACGCTGACGGGATGCGATTTCATCTGCCAGCCTACATCATAGGAAGTCTCCATGAAGAAGTAGATGACCTGATCTTTCATCTTTCACAACTGGATGACTACGCGATTTCTAAGTTTGCATCGCTGAATGGACTTCAACGATCTGCAATCTTTTGCTACCTTCAATGGTGCCTTGGAGAGGATGAATATGAGTTTGAGCACCCAGCGATCAAAAGGGCGTTAGATGAGTACTGGCTGCAGCAATCTAACAAGTAAAGTAAGCAGGTGCAGCCGTACCGGCTGCCCCTGCTTCAAACGTTATAGGCAGGTTGATTTTCCAGCGGCGTTCATCCTTCACTGAGGCTGCATCAGCGATTACCAAAGGGGAACCCCTCATGCACTTCGATACAAATTTCGATCCGAGTAAAATTGAATGGCACCATATCGAAGCGCCAGTCGATGAAAACGGCTTCAAGGTGGATTACGAATATAGCATTCTAGCCTATGACTTATCCTTTGGTCGGTTGGATATGATGATGCGGTTCAACGGCAATGGGGGCGGATGCGAACCCCATTCTCACCTTGCTTCTACAACATTGCTAATCCTGGAAGGTGAACAGCGGTTAAAAGAACTCCAGCCCGACGGCACCATCAAGGAGATCAGCAGAACTAAGGGCGATTACGCCTTATGCCCACCGGATGCCGCCCCCCATATTGAGAGCAGCGGGCCGAATGGATGCACCTTATTCCTTTCACTTCATGCACAAAATGGCGGATTGTTTGGCGTGTACGACAGTCGTTACAATAAGTTAGCAGATTTTACTATTGAGGACTTTGTAGCCCGCTGGGCCGCGCGCTAACGCGCGCTGCTGCTTTGTGCGTTATCTGCCTACAACGAGGAAATAATGAAGAACGAGATACTGAGCGGGAGCTGCCTCTGTGGTGCAGCAAAGTACACGATAGAGGCGGAGACGATGCACTTTTTTCAATGCCATTGCGTCCAGTGCCGGAAGACGACTTCATCAGCTTTTGCATCGAACATCGTAGCTTCGCCTACGGATATCCAATGGCACAGCGGAGAAGAAAATTTAAGGCGCTTTGACTATCCAGGGCGCAGTTTCACTCAAGTGTTTTGTGGCACGTGCGGCTCTGGTCTTCCCTTTCTGGATAAATCAGGAGAAATGCTGTTCATACCGGCTGGGACGCTTGATGTTACTCCTGACATTCAACCCGAAGCCAACATATTTTGGGAAGAAAAAGCTGAATGGTGTGAGCACGGAATGAACGCGCAGAAACAGGAAGGCTTTGAAAGCGCATAAACAGTCCGCTCTATTTGCTCTTTGCGGCCGCCGCAAGCTCAAACCGCTGCGCGGCTTGCCCGCCTGCTGCCGTCGATTTTACGCAGCCAACCCAGTTCAAAAAGGAGAAATGAGTGACAAACATTGAAACCATTCAAAGTTTTGTCTCGGCGTGGAGTCGCCTTGATTCAGGTGAGCTATCTGAATATTTCACAGAGGATGGCACGTATCACAACATGCCGGCGCAGCCGATTTCCGGGAAGGAAAATGTTCGAGCGTTTATTGAAGCCTTCTCTGCGAGTTGGACGGAAACACACTGGGAAATACTAAACATCGTCGAAGAAGCAGGTACTGTGTTCTGCGAACGTATCGACAGAACCAAGTCCACTCAAGGCAATGTTGATCTTCCTTGCTTTGGAGTATTCGAAATGGAAAATGGGAAGATCAAAGTATGGCGAGACTACTTTGATCTAGCAACCTATACAGGTGCTATGAGTTGATCTCGCTACACCGCGTTTCATCCGCGTGTTGAAAAACATGATGAAGCACCAGCGTAAGCAGCGTTCTCTGTCTGAGGAAGACGAGTCCAGAATAATCGAAATGGCCTGGGAAGATCGAACGCCTTTTGAAGCGATAACCCAAAATTACGGCTTTACCGAGCCTGAGGTGATCAAACTAATGAGATCATCTCTCAAGGGTTCCAGTTTTCGTTTGTGGCGCAAGCGAGTAACCAGTAAAAAAACGAAGCACTTGAAGCTCAGAAGCTCGGCCGTTAATCGTGGATACTGCCCCACACAATACAAGCAAAAGAGTAAATAGTGCTTTCAGTACTGCTTAGCGGTCTCGCTGGCGAAACAATTTGGCGAGTATTTTTTTTGAAAAATTCTCTCCAAATGTTGTCGAGGGTAGCACGCTAGGCGGGGAGATAGTCTATGCTAGCGATAAAGCTGTTCGGCGTACGCTGGGTCCGATGTATGATGAGCTAGAGTTATGCTAACCAAGCATCCACACAATTGTATCAACGAGCGCGGCAGCCATGCAGGCGGCGCGTTGGTACCAGCACCTTAGCTTCTGGAGTTGCGAATGAGGGCAGTTCTATTAGTGGTCTTTATGTTGGCCTCGCTCAACGCCAACGCAACCAATTACATATGTTCAGCCTTCAAGGCCGTGGCTCTAATCGACAACGGAGGAAATGACCCTTCAATCATGGAAGTCGACGTTTTTTCTACTAAGTACCTATTGAAAGAAGTCGATGAGGTATACACATTTACAGAACCTGGCACCGATTTTGAAATGCCCTGTGTAAGTTCTAACAGGTGCTCTTGCGGCAGCGCCTCGTGGTGTGGCAATTTCACTAAAAACGAAATGGGTTTCTTTACCTTTCACGCCGATAAAGAATTTACCGACGGCTCTGTAGGCTCCGCAATAGTGAAAGGCAAATGCAAGAAAGTGATTGAGGGAGAAACAAAGAAAATGCCTCCTTTGCAGTACTGATCAAAAACCGGAGCTAAGCCTACTTTAGCTCGCCTGCATGAACATTGTTGTGGCCTATTTCATTTGCCGCACTGCCGCGGTTACACTAAGCGCTCGCCTAAATACCGTAAGCAAACGCTGGAACCTATATGACCGCTACGCATTACCTACAACGCCCTGATAACCGCGATTTGAGCCACCTGCCGGGCGATTACGGTCTACCGTTAATAGGCAATGCCATGAGCTTTGGCACCAATCCGCTGAAATTCTGCGATGACCGTTTTCAGCGTTTCGGTCCAATTTCCAGAATCGGCATGGGGCCTTCTCACATGGCGCTGGCACTAGGGCCAGAAAACGCCCAACACCTGCATCTAGATGTAGATAGCAATTTTTCATCTGCCAAAGGGTTGGGCCACTTTGAGTCCTTGATTGGCGGCAGCCTCATCATGAAAGATTTTGCTGCGCATAGGGCGCAGCGCAGGCTTATGCAAACTGCTTTTAAGAAATCTACAATGGAAGGTTACGCAGACCCCATCAACGATATCAGTGCTCGCAAAATACGTGCGCTTTTTGATGCGGGCGAGTTTCAGTTGGTAGGGCAGGCGAAGTCGACCTTGCTTGAGATTGCAGCGCAAATATTTACCGGGGTAGAAGGGCAGGGGAAGGAGGGTGATAAGCTCACTGCGGCCTTTGAAGACTTTGTTGATGGTTTTGATTTTATCTTTGAAGTGAATCTTCCCGGTTTTAAGTTCCACAGAAGCCTGCGCGCAAAAAAATACATTGAAGGGTTTATTCGCGAGCTTATTGCCGACAAGCGCCGCAACGATGACACCGACATACTCGCGCACTTCTGCAGGGAGTTAGACGATGACGGCAATTATTTTTCGGATGAAGATATCGCAGAGAATTTTGTGCTTCTGCTGTTTGCAGCGCAAGACACCACCACAGCGTCATTAGTAAATGCCTGCTATGAGCTGGGTTGTAACCCGCAGTGGCAACATCGCTTGCGCGAGGAAGCGCGTGCTTTAGGCAAAGATTCCATAGGCCAGGAAGACTTTGATGTATTACCTTCTTTTGGCCTGGTGTTTAATGAAACACAGCGGCTGCATTCATCGGTACCGCTGTTTCCGCGTAGAAGTATTAATGCGTGCGAGTTGTCTGGCATGGAAATACCCGCTGACACGCTGTTGATGAATGCCATCACTTATAATCACGTGATGCCAGGGTGGTGGACGGAGCCGCATAGCTTTGACCCGGAGCGCTTCGAGCGAGGAGAACACAAACAGCATGCCTTTTTGTTTCATCCCTTTGGCGGCGGCGCGCATAAATGTATCGGCATGCATTTCGCGCAAATGGTGTTTCGAATTTTCATGTACCACATGATCAAAGGGCATGAGATTCAGCTGCTAGAAAACTATGACCCAGCGTGGCAGTATCTGCCAATACCCAAACCCAAAGACAACTTGCCAATGCGTCTTTTACTTAGCAAATAGTGCGAGGAGCCAAAAGTGGTCGACAATATTAACGCTAATCAATTGGTGCACTGTATTTACACCAGTGCCGGAGCCGTCGAGTTTACCCAAGATGACATTTTGGCTTTGCTTGATAAATGCAGGAAGAACAATGCAGAACTCGGTGTAACCGGCATGCTGCTGTATGAGGACGGGTCATTTTTTCAGGTATTGGAAGGTAAACCGCAGGTTGTGGATGCTTTGCTGCAAAAGATACAAAAAGATGAGCGTCACAGCCAAGTTACCAAGCTTATCTACGAGGAAATCGAGCTGAGAGATTTTGGGGAGTGGACGATGGGATACTCTGGAGTAACAACCCAGGAGATAGCAAGTATTGCGGGCCTCAATGACTTTTTCCGTTCCAATAGGCCTTACTTACAGTTGGATGAGGGCAGAACCAAAAAGCTGTTAAAGGCTTTTAAAGAGGGGCAGTGGCGCGCAACGCTCACTTCGTAGCTGAGCTCTCAGTTCAGTTATGGTTGGATCAACGCATCTGAATTCATGCGCGCGAAACTAATTTTCTCGGAATAGGCCATTCGGATGCCTTGGGAACTACATGGAATTTGTGATTAGCTTTGATATGCGCGCCCCCGATTTCGGCGCGCCAATTGGGGATCTTTATAGCACTGCGCTGGATATGTGTTGCTGGGCGGACGAAATTGGCTTTAATGTTGCAAGTTTAGGTGAGCATCATGCGGCCAGTGATGGCTATCTACCTTCCCCTATTACGATGGCGGCAGCAATTGCTGCACGCACCAAAAATCTCAACATTCGCCCTAATGTTTTGTTGGCTCCGCTGTATGAGCCAATCAAGCTAGCCGAAGATTTATCGGTGGTCCAAATTCTCAGCGGGGGGCGACTACAGATAGTGATTGGAGCCGGTTATCGGCCCTATGAATTCGAAATGTTTGGCACGCGGCGCGAAGATCGTAAAGCGCGCTATCTCAATGTGTTTGAGGTGTTGCGCAAAGCCTGGCTGGGTGAGGAGTTTGACTACCAGGGGCGTAAGGTAACTGTTTCGCCAGTGCCAGAAAAGGCGCCTCCGTTGTTGATGGGGGGTGCTCACCCGGCGGTTGCACGGCGCGCTGCGCGTATTGCCGACGGTTTTTTCCCGCCGGGGGGAGAGAATTGGCATATTTATCGAGAGGAGCGGATTAAACTTGGTAAGCCAGACCCGGGTGAAAGGTTCCATGCACTTGGGCCGATTTATACGTATGTCACGCATGATGTTGAAGCTGCCTGGGAAAAGATATTACCGCACGCTGTGCATTGTGTTGAATCGTATACTGAATGGACAGTGGAGGCATATGGTAAAGCTGCAGGCCCTTTCGCAAAAGGCGTTGATCCCGCAGATCTTCGTTCCAGCGGTGCATACCAAGTGCTCACGCCTGAGCAGGCCGTGCAGATGATTAATTCACTGGATGACGCAACGACGTTTATTTTGGTGCCTTTGCTGGGCGGTATTGATCCTGATTTTGCTTTCGAAGGTCTGCGCCTCTTCGAGAAAGAAGTGTGGCCACATGTGCGCCATCGCGCGGAGGATTTGCCCATTCAGTGGGTTTAGTTCGGTCAAAGAGGGCGAGGGCACTAGCGCTGGAATACGCGCTCAGATACCGCTAATCTCTAAGTCAGGGCATAATGTTCTCAATATCACTTTTTAAGGATTTACCCATGTTCAATCACATAATGATCGGTTCCAACGATATCGAGAAAACGAAGCAGTTTTACAACGCGGTGCTGGGCGTGCTGGGCGCTGGCGAGCCCTTTGAGCATGTGAACGATACCGGCCAAACACGGTTGTTTTACATGCACGATGATTCAACGTTCTGTATCACTCAGCCGATTAACGGCGAGCCAGTGACGTCTGCCAATGGCTCAACGATCGGCTTCACCTGTAACTCTCCGGAGCAAATTAAGGAGTTACACGATGTAGCGGTTGCCAATGGCGCCACTAGCATTGAAGAGCCGCCAGGGCCCCGTGAAAGTGATATGGGTGCCATGCACCTCTGTTACTTTCTTGACCCTGATGGCCATAAAATATGTGGCTTCCATCGCGCCGGTTAGAAGGCTCGCCAGGCGTGGCTGATACCGTTTATATTTAACACGAGAGGCAACAGCGCTACCAAGCAATGGTAGGGCTGTCTGCTCTGTATCATGCCGCCGCCTTTTTACCTTTTGCGTTCCTGTCTTTGGTTTGAAATACCAGTGATTGCCCTTCCTACAGTGCAAATACTGCCCTTTCATTGCTGGCAACCCACTCCTGCAAAACCTTTCAATATGTGCTGTTTTTGATCACTAATTGAGCTGATATTTGCACAAAAATCTGACTTCTGGGGCAGCCCCCTCTGCTACTCAGTGAAACGTGACCAAATCCACGTTTAGTCAACATCCCTCTAAAGATTCCTCCTTTCTGGTCGATACAAGGCCCATAGAGATAGTGTTGCTGCAATAGGACTGCTTCGATCTGCCCTGAAACAGTTCTTCTGAGGCGCCGAGGCGCTGAAGAAACGTACGAACAGAATAAGACGAAAGGTGGAAGGTATGACTAGCATTTTGGCCGTAGACGATTCTCCTTCGATGCGGCAAATGGTCTCGCATACGCTGAAAAGTGCCGGTTATGAGGTTGTAATGGCAAGTGACGGCGTAGAGGCTCTAGAAATTGCAAAGAAAAGCGAAGTCAATTTGGTGCTTACCGATGTGAATATGCCAAACATGGATGGAATCACGTTGGTTAAGCGTCTCCGTGAGCTTTCAACCTATAAGTTTAAGCCGATTCTTGTTCTTACTACTGAATCCAGCCAAGAAAGAAAGATGCAGGGCAAAGCTGCAGGTGCCACTGGTTGGATCGTCAAGCCTTTCGACCCCGATCAGCTGTTAGCGACCCTAAGACGAGTGGTGGACTAATGCCCACTGCCCACAACATGTACCTCAACAAGACAACACGCCGAGCCTGATATGAGCATGGATCTTTCAGAGTTTCACGACATTTTTTTCGAAGAGTGTTACGAAGGCCTTAGCGTTATGGAGTCGGGTCTACTTGCGCTTGATAACGGTACCGACCTCGAAGAAATAAACGCGATCTTTAGAGCTGCCCATTCGATAAAAGGGGGTGGCGCATCGTTTGGTTTCATGGAGATTTCTGATTTCACGCACGTGATGGAAACGCTTCTTGACGAGATGCGAGATGGCCGTAGAGATGTTTCAAAAGATGATGTCGATTTGCTTTTGGAGTCTGTTGATGTTTTGAGAAACATGGTGGAAGCCGCCAAAGAAGAAGGTGAGGCAGATTCCGCGCGCGTTACTGAAGTAAAAAACAAATTGAACGCGGCGTTGGATTCAGAGAGTTCCGATGAAGGCGCGAGCGGTGATAGCCAGGCAGAGAATGCGACAAGCGAATCTGAGGAAGATGGTTCGACGCATTCGCATTGGCAAATTGAATTTGCGCCTTCAGATCAGATCATGTTGTCTGGGAATGAGCCTACTCGAATTTTTCGAGAGCTCGAGCGTTTAGGTGAGCTGCACATAGAGGCCCACACCAACGAGCTGCCCACGCTCGAAGATATCCATCCTCAGCACAATTATCTCTCTTGGTCTTTAACGCTGACAGCTAACACCACTCTGGAGGAAATTCAGGAGTTGTTCAGTTGGGTTGCGGACGATTCGGAGCTAACAATTGAGCGCATGGACGCAGCCGACGAGCAGGTTGTGGCAGTAAACGATGCTGCTGATGACGATACTGGTACTCAGGAAGCTGCACAGGCCGTTAACGCTGAGCCTGCAAAAGAAAACAAGCCAACCAAAAAGGCGGCCGCTGCTCAGAAAGAGTCGAGCGGCTCGATTCGGGTAGCTATCGATAAGGTAGATGAGCTGATCAACATGGTGGGTGAGCTTGTGATTACTCAATCTATGCTCAGTCAAATTGGATCACTCATCGACACCGTAGAGCACGGGAGTATTGAAAAATTGCGCGATGGCCTTAGCCAACTTGAGCGTAATACGCGCGAACTGCAAGAAAGCGTGCTGCAGATTCGTATGATGCCGGTTAGTTTTGCCTTCAGCCGATTCCCCAGACTGGTGCGCGACCTCAGTGGCACTCTGGGTAAGAAAATTGAATTGAAAATGACGGGTGAGCAAACAGAAGTAGACAAGACAGTATTGGAAAAGATTGGCGACCCATTAGTGCATCTAGTTCGAAACTCGATGGACCATGGTATCGAAATGCCAGAGGATCGGCTGGCGGCTGGTAAAGAAGAGACTGGCACGCTAGAGCTATGTGCCTACCACGAGGGCGGCGACATCATTATCCAGGTGAATGATGACGGCGCCGGCCTAAATCGGCAGCGTATCTATGACAAAGCAGTAGACAAAGGGCTGATCGAGAAAGGTGAAGAACTTTCAGACGACCGCGTTTACAACCTGATTTTCGCGCCTGGTTTTTCAACCGCCGAGCAACTTAGCGATGTCTCTGGCAGAGGCGTTGGTATGGACGTTGTGCGAAGAAATGTGCGAGATCTTGGTGGCAACGTTAGCATCAGTTCAAACGAGGGGGCCGGCAGTACCGTAACCATTCGACTGCCGCTGACCCTGGCAATTCTTGATGGCCAGTTGGTCAGCGTTGGTAAAGAGACTTACATCGTTTCGCTGGTTTCGATCGTGGAATCGCTTCAAATGAAAGGCAGCGCTATCAGCTCTGTTGCTGGACAAACTGAGCTATACCAACTTAGAGATGAGTTTATTCCGATTATCCGCGTCAACAATGTGTTTGGCGAAAGTCAGGCCCAGTCTGAACTTGAAGGTGGCCTGCTCATGGTTGTCGAGTCTGATGGCAAGCACTACGGCTTGTTTGTAGACGACTTACTTGGGCAACAACAAGTAGTGATCAAAAGCCTGGAGACAAACTTCCGACAGGTTGAAGGCGTTTCAGGCGCGACGATTCTTGGCGACGGTACGGTGGCGCTCATCATCGACGTGCCAGGCCTGATTCAGCGCTACTGCGAAGATTGCGCGCGTCTAAAGCGCCAAATGACTGAAGTAGCTTAGCAAGGAGACAAAATAGGTGAATAACTTCCAATCCCATTCTGCTGAAACAACCCTGCAATTTGAGGACGGCCTAGATCAGTACCTGACTTTCATGTTGGCAGATGAAGAATACGGTGTCGACATATTGCGCGTACAGGAAATAAAGGGCTGGGACGGCGTAACACCGATGCCGAATATGCCCAACTTTATACTGGGCGTTATCAATCTTCGAGGCACAGTCGTACCGATCGTTGATCTGCGTGCGCACTTTGGTTTGCCAGATGTTGAGTTTGGTGAAACAACGGTCGTGATTGTTGTGCGCGTATCTGGTGATGAAGACAGCAGCGAACGCACCATGGGTGTTGTCGTAGATGCTGTTTCAGAAGTACATAACATTGCAACAGGCCAGTTAAAGCCAGCGCCGGATTTTGCAGGTGCCTGCAGTACCGACTCTATCAAAGGGCTGGTACCACAAGATGACAACATGTTGATCCTGTTGGATATAGATCGACTGATGAACCGCGAAGTATTGTCTGCGCTAGCGCAACAAGAAACAGAATTAACACAACCAGCCGCCAATACGGCTTTAGTCTAGGGGATTATCATGAACATTTCGGCCTCCGTCAGAAACATTAGCATTCGAAATAAATTGGCGTTAATCGTGGTAACGGTTGCATTGCCATTGCTGATTGCTACCTGGTTTCTTATCCATCAAATGAACATATCGTTAGGCGCCACAAATAGCGAAATTGATGGCGTCAATTATCTTGCGCCCACTCGGCAAATGCTGGAGCAGGTTTCCCGGCATCGGCAGGCTACCAACCAGTATCATAAAGGCGAAGTTACCGTTAAGCCCAAAATTGACGCGTTACGCGCGCAACTGGCAAGAGACATCGCTGCAGTCGAAGCCATTGATATGGAGCTAGGCGAAGCGCTCAATACAAAAGCGAAATGGCAGGCCATTAAGTCTAAGTGGAGCGCTATAGAGAGTGGATTCTCTAGCACTGACGCAGAAACAAGTTTTGAAAACCACACGATTCTCATGCGATCTATTCTGGGTTTAATTGTCCACGTGGCTGATACCTCTTCCCTCATTCTTGATCCCGACCTTGATAGCTTTTATCTGATGGATATGGTGGTTAACAAACTACCTACTATGGCCGAAAGCTTGGGTACTATGCGCAAAACAGCAGTTAATGCTGCGAAAACGGGGCGGATGACAAGGGAGCAGATGCATACCCTGGTTGCACTGGCTACCGTTGTGGATGAGCTGCGTGCGGCGACGGCAACAGCCGTTAACACAACCATTGGGGTGAATGGCGACTTGGCCGACAAAATATCAGCCGAGAGCCAGTCCTTTGATGCCGCAATCAGTAATTTCCTCTCTATGACACAGCAAGAAATTCTGAGTGCGCGCACTATTCGTGCTGACCCCGTAGCGGTACAGGCTGCGGGAACTGCCGCCATTGACGCCACTATGGCCCTGTTTGATAACGCGCTGCCGGCACTAAAAATGCTTTTGGAAACTCGGGCAGACAACATGACGCTTGTAAAATACGAGCAGATGGCGTCTATCCTCTTTGTACTTGTGATTGCGTGTTTCTTGGCTTTCTGGATGTCTAGACTGATCACCAAGCAGGTAATACATGCGCGCAACGTACTGGATTCAATACGAGACGGTAACTTAGAAAATGCTATTACTGTTTCTTCATCTGACGAGGTGGGTGTGGTGCTCAGCTCCCTGTCAGAGATGCAGGAAAACCTCAGGGAAAGCCTTGAAACGGAGAGAAAGCAGGCATTTAGGAATACACGCGTTACGCAGGCGTTGGATTCGGTTAACAGCAACGTGATGATCGCTGATGTCGACTGCAATATTACGTACATGAACAACGCGCTGACGGAGCTGATGCGCGACGCGGAATCGGATTTTCGTAAAGATCTGCCTGCCTTTGACAGTGCGAATCTCATTGGTAGCAATATCGATACGTTTCACAAAAACCCGGCACACCAACGAAATCTGCTGGCATCAATCGACAGCACCTACACCGCTGATATGAATGTTGGCGGACGTGAGTTGCGTGTGATAGCGAACCCAATTTTCAGTGAAGAAGAAGGCCGTATAGGCACGGTTGTTCAGTGGGTAGATCGCACGAAAGAAGTTGCGATTGAAAAGGAGATACAAAGCATCGTGGACTCCTCGTTGGCGGGTGATCTAAGTCAACGAATTGCACTGGATGGCAAGGAAGGTTTTATCAAGCGGCTAAGTGCTGGCGTGAATGATCTGGTAGATGTTTCTGATCGGGTGATTAATGACACTGTCAATGTGCTCAGTGCCATCGCGGGCGGAGACCTTACTCACAAAATTGAAGCAGATTATCAAGGCTCTTTTGGCCAGCTAAAAGACGATACCAATAGCACGATAGTCAAACTCACCAGTGTCATGGGTGAGATTACAACCAGTGCCAGTGCAGTACTGAGCGGCTCACAGGAGCTTTCGCAGGGCAACAACAATCTCTCTATGCGAACAGAGCAGCAAGCTGCAAGTTTGGAAGAAACGGCTTCAAGCATGGAAGAGATGACCTCGACGGTGAAGCAAAATGCCGACAACGCCGCTCAGGCTAACCAGTTGGCCAGCGGGGCGCGTGAGCAAGCAGAGGTGGGCGGCAGCGTAGTGAGTCGAGCAGTGTCAGCAATGTCTGAGATTACGGCTTCGAGTAAGAAAATCGCCGACATCATTGGTGTCATCGATGAAATTGCCTTTCAAACTAACTTGCTCGCCTTGAATGCGGCAGTTGAGGCAGCTCGAGCGGGAGATCAAGGGCGCGGCTTTGCGGTAGTCGCCAGTGAGGTGCGCAATCTGGCGGGCCGCAGTGCAACTGCGGCAAAAGAAATCAAAGACCTTATTGAAGACAGTGTATTGAAAGTCGATGAGGGCTCTAAGTTGGTTGACGAGTCAGGTGAAACGCTAGAGCAGATTATGGGCTCAGTAACAAAGGTGAGCGACATCATTGCTGAAATAGCGGCGGCCAGCCAGGAGCAGTCTGAAGGTATTTCTCAGGTGAATAGAGCCGTTGTTCAAATGGACGAGTCAACGCAGCAAAACGCAGCTCTTGTAGAAGAGGCGGCCGCTGCAAGTGAGCAAATGGGTGAGCAGGCAAGGTCCTTGAATGATTTGGTGGGCTACTTTACTACCAGCGGGACTACGTCGACTACGCAGGCATTTGTTGCAGAACATGAACCGACTGAACGCCGCGCGGCTGATCGGCCTTGGTCTTCTGGAGGCGACAGTGAAAGCCATTCGTCCGGCCAGTCCACCGCGCAAGCGCCTGCTGCTACCGGTACCGACGATTCCCAGTGGGAAGAGTTCTAATGGCAAACACTGAAACCGAAGACCAGTCAGCCGTAACGCTGACCCTCGACGAAGAAATTGGTGTCGCGCAAGTACCAGAGCTTCGTGATCGTCTTCTTGAACTGGCAGCAATGCAAAGCGATGTTGCCATTGATGCGAAGGCGGTAAGCAGCGTTGAGACATCGACATTGCAATTGCTTCTGGCCTTCGTGCGCTCCGTTGAGCTGGGTGGAAATCACGTCACATGGGAGCCCCCGTCTGACGTATTTAGCCGACAGGTTGGTCTATGCGGGCTGGGGGATGAACTAGGTGTTATTTGATTTTTTTCAAGAAATGAGTCTGCGAGGCAATCCAGTAGGGTTGCGTAGAACAAGTGGGATGAAAATTCAGCGTGAAAGAGAATGTAGACAACGAGTTGAGCTCACTGGGCCACTCTATCCTGGCGGTGGAAGATCAAATAGCTATCTCGGTTGGCGAATCTGACAGGGCATTGGAGAATCTTGTGGCATCGATTCTAAGTGCGACTTCTTCATTGCGTTCTGCACGTAATTGTACGTTTGACTTTGCTTTTGCTGAGACATCGCGGGACAAAACACTTGAGCTCGACGAGCATATCGAAGTGGCAGTAGAAAAATTGCAGACGGCTCTCGTTGATCTTCAGTTTTACGACCGCCTGTCTCAACGGTTGGCACTCGCACGGCTGGAACTGGATGAACTCGCCGAGGCGACCAGCTCAGGTGAGGAGTATCAGTTATGCGACAGTATTGTTCAAAAACTTCGTTCTTTGTATACGTCGGAACAAGTCACTGGTTTTGACGGCAAAAATGCAACAAGCGCTTCAAACGATGAGCACTCACCGCTTGATAACGTCGTCATATTCTAGGTCTAGTGATGGTTACTCATACAAAAATGTCCGCCAAATACTCCGCTTCTGAGCATCGTGACTTTACGCTTGCCAGCGCAGATTTTTCGTACATTTTTGATTTTGTAAAAAGGCAAACGGGCATTTTTCTCACCGAAGAAAAGCAGGATATGGTGCATAGCCGCCTGTCGAAACGGCTGCGCACTCTTGGTATCACTGACTTCGCCGATTACCGTAGCTTGTTGTCGCAAGAAGGCGGCGGTGAGGTAGAGCATTTCACCAATGCCATTACGACCAATCTAACGTCCTTCTTCAGAGAGAAGCACCATTTTGAAGAATTGCGCGAGAAAATTGTTCCAGAGCTACTGGAGCGCTATCGCAAAACACAGCGAATACGCATTTGGTCTGCGGGCTGCTCAACGGGCGAAGAAGCCTACTCTATTGCGATGGTTCTCCGAGAGGAGATTCCGGACATAGATGCTATGGATATACGGATTCTGGCGACGGATATCGATAGCGAAGTGCTGGCAAAGGCTCGCTCGGGGGTCTACGGAGATAATCGAATCGAATCGCTGGATGAAGCTACTAAACGACGGTGGTTTACCTACGAGTCTGAGGGGAAAAGGCAAAACGTATTGGTTGCGCCCGAGTTACAGAGGCTGATTAGGTTTAACCGTCTTAACTTAATGGCGCAGTGGCCGATGAAAGGCACATTTGACGTTATCTTCTGTAGAAACGTGGTTATTTACTTTGATAAGCCCACGCAGCGTACTTTATTTTCGCGTTTTACGCAGGCGCTTCATCCAGAAGGCCGGCTTGTGATTGGTCATTCAGAAACTTTGCATGGTGTCAGCGATAGCCTTGAGCTTATTGGCAAAACGATCTATCGGAGAATTGGCTGATGGGCGGTAAGCGCACACCAGGAATGGCGGTGGCTGTCGCTCCTATGCCAGTGCGATCGCTGCCGGGTTTTGAGCATATCCGACGCTATTGGGATTCTAAACATAAAGTTAACGCGGCGAGAATTCTGCCGGGTGAATATTACGTTTCGATTGCTGATGAGGTGATTTCGACAGTTTTGGGCTCGTGTGTATCGGCCTGTATCAGAGATATTCATTCGGGGGTTGGCGGAATGAACCACTTTATGCTGCCGAAGGAAGGCAATTTTCAAGCTGAGGACGAAGAGTGCGCCACTCTCCAGTCTCGCTACGGCAGCTTCGCCATGGAGCACATGATTAATATTATTCTGGCTAACGGCAGCAAACGAGAGAATATTGAAATCAAGCTGTTTGGGGGCGGCAGAATGATGCCCTCAATGTCGGATGTGGGCGAGCGAAATATTGCCTTCGCTAGAAAATATCTTGCAAATGAAGGTTTTCAGGTGAGTGGAGAGGACATGGGCGGGCCTTATTCTCGAAAAGTCCTGTATTTCTCAAAGACGGGAAAGGTGCTGCTCAAGAAGAAACCCATGAACAACAACGTAGAGCTAGCGCGCATGGAAGCGGATTACCAACGTACTCTTGAAGCGAAGCCAGTCGCAGGGGAGATCGATCTGTTTTGAGGACTCGAATTGAAAGCTCATTGTTTACATTTAACCTTGCAGTGCAAAGCGGTGTCAGGGGCATTTTGCTATGAAGAATGCTACCCGGGTACTCATTGTTGACGATTCAGCGTTAGTAAGAAAGCTGCTAACTGAAATCCTCGAGTCAGACGACGGGATCTCGGTGGTGGGTACTGCAAGCGATCCTTACGTTGCTCGCGAAAAAATCAAACAGCTGAAACCCGATGTGCTGACACTCGACGTTGAAATGCCGAGGATGGACGGCTTAACGTTTCTTGGTAATTTGATGCGCCTGCATCCGATGCCCGTAGTAATGGTATCAAGCCTCACCGAGAAGGGCGCCGACACCACACTGCGTGCGCTGGAATTGGGAGCCATCGATTTTGTTAGCAAACCCAAAATGGATTTAAGCAACACGCTTGAGAACTACGCGGAAGAAATTGTTGCCAAGCTAAAGACAGCAGCGAATGCTCGAATTGTGCCGGGTAAGGCGACGATTGCACCGGAAAATGGCATTGAGCAGAAACATTCTGCCGATGTGGTTTTGGGGAAAGTCTCACGCAGCCAGAGCCAGCATTTCACTACGACAGAATCAATCATTGCAGTAGGGGCTTCCACTGGTGGTACGGAGGCAATTCGCAAGCTGCTCTCCGACATGCCGGCGAGCTCGCCAGGTACGGTCATTACGCAGCATATTCCAGTTACTTTTAGTGCGGCTTTTGCCGCTAGAGCAAACTCAGAGAGTGCGATGCAAGTTTGCCATGCACAGGATGGACAGCAGATTCTTCCAGGGCACGCCTATATCGCCCCCGGCGACCAGCATCTAATGATTGTCCGTAACGGTGCACGTTATCACTGCAAGCTTAGTGATGGGCCCCCTGTAAATCGCCACAAGCCTGCGGTTGACGTGTTGTTTCGGTCGGCTGCCCAAAACGCAGGGCCTAATTCTGTGGGTGTTTTGCTGACAGGAATGGGAGATGACGGTGCCGCTGGCCTGAAGGAAATGCAGGAAGCTGGCGCGCCGACTATCGCGCAGGACGAGAAAAGTAGTGTTGTCTGGGGAATGCCGGGGGCCGCTGTAAAACTGAATGCCGCTGACAAGATAATGAGCCTAGACAATATTGCTGGCCAGGTAGCTGATTTCACCGATGACAAATGAGTTCGAAAAAAGGGTTCGAAAAACAGGTAGGTGTTCTAGCCCCAAATGTTATAACCAGGAGAGTGCAAGATGAAAATTATGGTAGTAGATGACAGCATGGCAATGCGAATGATTGTTATGAAGACACTGCGCGAGGCAGGGTTTGATGGGCATGATATCGTGCAAGCAGAAGACGGTAACGAGGCTTATGATTTAATCGTTGAAGATCGGCCAGACTTGGTGCTTTGCGATTGGAACATGCCCAACATGACGGGCCCGGAGTTACTCGAAAAGCTGAATGATGAGCAAATACGCCCGCCTTTTGGTTTCGTTACAACAGAAGCGACACCGGTTATGAAAGATAAAGCTACTGAGCTTGGCGCGCGTTTTCTTATTGCTAAGCCTTTCACCACCGATACTTTTCAAACCACTCTAGAACCATACATCAGGAGTTAGTCATGTCTTCAATTCATCCAATGCCCGACGATAGTGCTGTGAGTCAGATGCTGGGAATGATGTTCGGCGACGAAGTCGAAATCGAGCCCGGCAATCCTGTTACAGAAAATACGGTAACAGCTGTTTTTCTTAACGATGCCGACGAGCCTGTATGTGCATGTGTCAGTGATTATAACTGTGCTGCATTTCTGGGTTCAGCGCTCACTAAGATTCCACCCGGTGGAGCTGAAGATGCGGCAAAAAGCGGTGATTTCTCCGATATGATGGTCGGCAATTTTCGAGAAACAATGAATATTTGCTCGCGTTTGTTAATGAACGCAGACAGCCCGCACATTCGTTTACATGAGTTGTATATGAGTGCAGATAATGTACCTGACGATTGCAAGGCGATGTTGGATTCGGCTGCGGCCTCTAAAAGTTACACGGTGACATTGCCCAACTACGGTTCAGGCACTTTATCGTTTGTTAGTACATAGCACGTAGTCGTTAGCACTAACGCGTTTTGCTAACGAAGTTGGTACAGTTTGGCGCCCGCCAAACTGTACCAATGTTAAGAACACTGTATTTCTATTTCACCCCACAGCATACGTATTTTCCCCAGCTATCTACTTAGAAAAGTACAGGAGATACTTTCATACGAGTAACGCTGCGGCAGTAACATTGTATCCGGCGGAAATATCCCGCTTCGAAATCGTAAGTTAATTGCAGCGTATTATCCTGCAGCCCCAGTCAATGGATGACACATGGGAGAATGACAATGTTTAATGGCAGACGACACAAGCGTGTTGTCATCGACGAAGACCTTGTGCTGCAGCCGCAGTTCAAAGCGAAAAATATTTCTGAATCTGGAATGTTGTTGAAGCTGTCAGAGCCGATACCAGTTGGTAAGCTCATCGAACTGACACTCTGCCTGGACGGCAAGCAATACAACACGGTAGCGTTTGTCAGGCGTTGCGCAGCTGCAACCTCAATATTTGATCACGGTTACGACGCGGGTGTGGAGTTTAAGGGGCACTCAATCGGTATGCAGCTGGCTATACGCGCACACATAAATCGCTTGGCAGAGTAATGGGTATTTGTCAGCGAGTGCAAAAAAGCTAACAATATTTTCAGCCTCAATCTAGCGGCGTAAATGCTGCAAACATTGGGCGTCATCCTGGAACGTCTCCTCCTCATCGTCACCGTCTAGCAACATCTCAATCAATGCGTATCCGAGCTCATTCGAAATACGGATATGTCTCGCCAGTTGTTCTGGACTGAGAAACGGTATTTCCTTTAGATACCATTGGGTAAAGGCTTCGTTCATTAGTTCATGCGAGCTAAAGCGCATGTCAGCATTAATATGTTCCGAGCGTAGAATGGCCTAGGCCTCCTTTCTGCCACTCCATAACTTCAGCGGTTGCAGTAGTTGTTGATCAAGCCGGCTATCCTCGCGCTCTCTGAAGTATTCCAGCCCCAACTCCATATCCGTTTGCTCATCTACAGGCCGTGATTTCGCCGTGCCAAATAGATAGTCAAACCAGGGCGCCAGGCTGCCATAATTGCTATTGGTATAGTGGCTGTCCGAGCAGTGGTGAATGCGATGGTAGTCGGGTGTGAGGATAACTTTGCGCAGCTGTTTGTCCAGAGCTACGGGTATGGCGATATTGCTGTGGCTGAAAACATTGGCACCTACAGCAAACAGGCGATAGTAAAATACCGCCTCGATGCTCGGGCCCAGCAAAAGTATGACCGGGGCGGTCGCGAAGAGGCTGGCAATGGGCTCCAGAGGGTGGTGCCGGTAACTGGTAGACACATCCACATCTGTATCGGTGTGGTGCACTGCATGTATTGGCCATAACCATTCAAAGTGATGAAACGCTCGGTGCACCCAATAGCTGATGAATTGGGTGGCCAGCAGTAAAAGAATGAGGTCTACCGCAACAGACGTTTCCCAATTCGCTAATAGGCCCAGGCCGTGCTCTTTGGATGTCGCTGCCACCGCCAGGCTAAGCCACGAATTCACTACTAACGTGACATACCATGTGAGCAGGCCAAGAGAAAAATTGTTGCTCCATCGCCAGATAACGCCTTCGCTCAAAGAGCGCCTCGGCGCAAACGATTCCCATAGCATCGCAGCGGCAAAAATGACTAGTGTGGCGGTAAAGACCCACTCTTGGTAGGGCTTGATGACGATTAGAGGCTCGGTGATGGGGTCCAATTTTTAGTCCAATGTTACCGGTGTACGTTGCTTGTGCTACTGGGTAGATTACACTAGCATTTGCTATGAATCTGACGATCCTTACTAGCAATGCAATATAACAAATTGAAGGGTGTTTACTATGGTTACTCCGCGAATTAGACGCTGTGTGCGTGCAATTATTTCCGCTTTGGCTTTGCTTCCTGCAGCTGCAATGGCGGGCCCTCCGCCGGTGGTCGTTGTCTCTGGCTCTGGCATTTCGATTCCGACCATGACGCAAAACATGTCGATTGCATTGGGTTTGTTGCTGGTAGTGGTTGGGCTGCGTTTTCTCAAGCAGTACGGCGCTGCCCAAAAAGTATTGAGCGTGCTGCTGGTTGGCGGTGGCCTTGCGTTGGGTGCGTTGTCAGTCGAGCGGCCCCATGCGAGTGCGTTTGGAGTATTCGATGGCGGTGATGCCTGCAATGGAGGCCCGCAAAGCCTTAATGTCGGTAATGCCTTCGCTATCACCGGCTTTGAGAATGGGTGCGCGGCCACAGATATCACGATTGTTGCCTATAACAATTACCCTTGTCTCGCCGCAGACCAAGTGAAGGATGACGCCGATGTGGGCGATGTGATTTCAGCTGGTGATACGGCTACGCTAAATCGATGCCCGGCAGTTATACCAGACTAGATGTGAACGCTAAATGTTGTGTGCTACAGGCGGCCTGCAGGCGGGGCTTTTGCTCCCTGCCAATGCAGGCATCGTCGCAAATGCGCTTTGATGCGGTATCTAAGTTCACTTTCCTAACCACCTCAAATAGTCCTCGAAGCCTGTAGCCAAGTGAATTCTGGTAGGGTCTGGTGGCCCACCAGTCCGGCCTATGGAGTTTGCGTTAGAGCAAGCTTTTGAAGCCCACAACAACTATCCCGATCATGTGATTTATTTTGAAGCAAGATGGGTTTATGAAGTTGATGATTTCATGAAGCTGGATTATGTGCGCTACGCTAACGATTAACGTGCCTTGACTCCCGTGGTGGTGGCTACGACTGCAACGATGATTGTCGTAATGATTGTCGTAATGATTGTCGCAAAATAGTGCTAGGGGGTAGTGTGGAACCGCGAGTCAGCATAATAACCTTAGGTGTTTCCGACCTGGAGCGCTCCTATCAGTTTTACCATCATGTTTTAGGTTTTCCGACAACGCGAGATCCACAGGCCTCTATCATCTTTTTTCAAACGGGCGGTGTTTGCTTGGCGGTTTACCCGCTAGAAAAATTGGCCGAAGATATTTCAGCTTCCCAATCGTTCGAGTGCGGTAGTTTTTCTGGCATTACACTGGCGCACAATACTAGAACCAAAGAAGAGGTTGATGCTGTGTTGGCATTGGCCGAATGTGCTGGTGGGAAAATTGAAAAACCTGCAGAAGAGGCAGTTTGGTCATCGACTAAATTCGTTCTCGGGAGCATTTCATGATTGTTGGGATACACCATGTAGCGATAAACGTTAACGACTTTGACAAGGCGCTTACGTTCTATACCCAAGCCCTTGGTTTTGAAATCGTTCAGCAAAGCGAGTTTGACGATGATGCACTTGCCAACCAAGCTATCGGCCTCATTGGCGTAAAGGCAAAAATGGCGATGCTAAAAGCTCCCAACGCGTTTGTAGAGCTGTGGCAATACTTTCACCCTGAGCCTAAGGATTTGCGTTCAAGGCCTTGTGACTATGGTTATCCCCACCTGGCTTTGCAGGTTGATAATATTCAAGCGGAGTATGATCGATTGCAGGCCCACGGCATGGAGTTCGTCGGTGAGGTAGTTCACTTTGGTGATAGTGCTTCGGCCATTTATGGGCGCGATCCCTGCGGGAACGTGATCGAGCTTTACGAAATACTTTCAGATGAGATGGCGCAGTTACCCCGGTAGCTTACTCTGGATTAGACGCAATGAGCGAATATAACTACCGTCAAGGGCGCGTTGATGAGCTTGAAGCTATTGTCAGCATCGATGATGCCGCCAGTGATCTGTATTATCAGGCAGGCCTAGAGCTTGATCTAGGTGAGTCGCATCCGTTTGTTGAGGCAGAGTCTGCCCGTTGGATGTCCGCGCTTAATCAGGGTCTTGTACACGTTGCGGTGGATGCCCGGGGAAAGCTCAAGGGGTTTGCAGTGTTCGCGCTCTTGGCGGGCGAGCGGTATCTCGATCAAATTTCTGTGCATCCCGATGCTATGCGCCAAGGTGTGGGCACACGATTGCTGAAGCTTGCGATCAATTGGAGTGATAGTCGCCCGCTCTGGCTAACCACCTATTCACATCTTGCTTGGAACAAACCCTACTACGAAAAACACGGGTTTGTAGAAGTGCCGGAAACTGTGTGTTCTGCAGAAATTCAATCGATTCTTCGCGATCAGCGTGCCTACTTGCCTGATGCGGATAAACGCATAGCGATGGTGCACAAATGAAAATCTACGGTGATCGACAATCTGGTAACTGCTTTAAAGTCATGCTGCTTTGCTCACTACTGAACATTGAGCACGAATGGGTGTCTGTTGATATTTTAGCGGGGGAGGCAAGTACGGATGCGTTTAGAAAAATGAATCCAAGCGCGAAAATACCTCTGCTAGTTCTGCCCGATGGCCGCACATTATCTGAATCAAACGCTATTCTGAATTTTCTCGCCGCTGGCAGTTTTTTACTGCCCAGTGATAGCTTTGCACTTGCCAAGGTTCAGCAGTGGCAGTTTTTTGAGCAATACAGCCACGAGCCTTACATTGCCGTTGCGCGCTTTATCTCAAAGTATCTGGGCTTGCCCCCTGAGCGCGAAGCGGAATACGAAGCCAAGCAAGAAGGTGGCAATGAGGCCTTATTGGTTATGGAGACGCAGCTCCAGAACACGCCCTATCTCACTGGCCCTGAAATGACCACGGCAGATATTTCGCTTTATGGCTACACGCATGTGGCAAACGAAGGCGGATTTGATCTTGCTAACTATCCTGCTGTGCAGGCTTGGATAGATAGAGTTTCTTCTCAGCCAAACTATGTAGGCATGCCTGCTTGATAACGCACCACTTGGATATGAGGCACTTTTAGTGAGTGACATAATGAGCGATGTAAAGTTTTCAAAAGATGAAATGGATCGGATAGTCGCCAAATTAAAAGGCTACTTTGAAGAAGAACTGGGTCAAGAAATTGGAAGTTTCGAGGCTGAGTTTCTTTTTGATTTTATTGGGAAGGAAATGGGGCCCTATTTTTACAATCGTGGTTTGGCCGATGCGCACACTCTGTTTTTAGAAAGGGCGGAAGAGGTCGGTTACCAAATTCAGGAATTGGAAAAGAGTGTGTAGGCAGCCGCGCTAGATGTAAACGCTAGCTCGGCAGCTGCGCTTGTTTTTCCACTATCTCTGGTAGTTCTGAAAAAGCGTCAAACACCCAGTCGTGGTGAAGTTCATTAACAGGAGTTTTGCGATACCCGCCACTAAACAGTGCAAAGGGAATATCTGCACGCTGCGCTGTTTCTGCATCAATTTCACTATCCCCAACATAAAGCGTAGGCCCTTGCGGGCATTGAGCAATGACATGATGCAGCATCTGCGGATCCGGTTTGCGGCTTTTACACATACCACCGGCGGTAAAGGCGGTAAAGAAGCGCGTCAGCTCCATATGCGCTAGAACGGCGCGCGCAGGGCTTTCCGGTTTGTTGGTGCAGAGCCCAAGTGTATGCCCAGCAACGCTCAGCGTCTGAAGCGTTGCTACTACACCCGGGTAGAAGACCGCTTTGTCGAGCGCTTTTTCGTAGAGCGCGAGAAACTCGCTGTGCAATTCTTCAAACGCATCTTCCGTCGCGTTCATTTCTCTTGCGGTCATCATACGGCGAATAAAGACAGCAGAGCCCTCGCCGATGAAGGAGCGCGTTTCTGGTAGCGAGAGAGCCGGTTTTTCCCGCTGCACAAGTAGGTGGTTGGCAACACCCTGGATGTCGGGTGCGCTATCGATGAGCGTGCCATCGAGGTCGAATACTATGTTCACTGATTATTGGTTCCGAAGGGTAAATAGTAGGCTAGCTGGTCGCAGGGAGTCGTTGGCCTTTGGTGGCCCTTAGGCGACTGTAACCTCTCGCTATTTGTCGCACAATAGCAACAGGAATGGACAAATCAGCCTCGTCTATAGCGGGGTAAAGTAAGCCTTTCGAGAGTGGCTTCTTCCTGTAAGCAACTGTTTTTCATAAAAAATGTGGTTTTGAGCAAGCTTTTCGCGAAATTGGCCTGGCTTTTGCGTAGCTTTTATCAACAGCCGTGATAATGTTGAAGTGTAATCGGAACAAACTATATGTCGATGTTCAAATCTCATCCATCAGGGCTGTCTTTGGCTTTGCCATTTGCGCGTCTTTCAGCGTTGCTCGTTGGTTTGTGTTTGCTTGCGGGCTGCATCACTGATATCTCAGTCACACGACACCCTAGTGTGGCGATGAGTGATGCCGAGGCTGAGGCTATCCTTGCCGATTTTAGCGCGGTGGTTAACACTGCGGATTCGCCAACCGACTATGCCTGTATCACCAGCCCTAATGATGATTACGTTCCGGCGTTTTATATAATCGATGGCAATGTCGGAACGCATAATGGGCCCAGCGTGGTAAACAGCCAGGCAGATCTCACAGCAGTGTTGAATGAACCTGGGTATGCAAAAGTAGTGTCTGCCATTAATTGGTGTGGAGACTTTGGCCCCAACATTATTGGTTGTGCACCTATTCCAGGTGATTCATTTGCGGTGGTGCGTCCTGCAAGTGCAATAGAGGGCATATTGTGGGCACATGAGTTTGGCCATACGGTGGGTTTGTCACATCGGCCTGATTCAACGGCAGTTATGAAAGATACTATCAACGCCAACAATCGCGACATTACGCTCGCCGAATGTGCACAATACATACAAAAGGTGAACCCTGATTACGGTAACCCCGCCGCAAGTTCTGCTGCTTTGCGAACATCGACGACAAGCGCTGTCGATGGTTTGCGCTCTAGTCATGTTACGACGTCAACCTCTGCCTCTTTACTTGAGTTTGTTCGCAAGGTGTATCCGCACGGAACTCCGATGTCAGAGTTGGCGAGCTTCGACGCTGGAGGTGATTTGCCTGCATTGCGCGCGATGATGTGGGCGGAGGCCGAGGCGCATTATTGGGGCAACATTGCCGTGGCACTCGGAATGTTAGGTGATGCCAGCGATGTCTCTGCTTTAGTTGAATTTGCGAATCAGCAGTCGCAAAGAGGGAGTGATGCGCCGCAAAGCGTGGGTAATGCCAGTGCTGCGTTGATGGCATTGGGCTACCTTGCCAACAGAACTGGCGATAGTACGGCTATCGAATATTTAGAGGCTGCACAGAATGCCAGCCGATGGTCTGGCTCAAGTGATAAGCAGACGCAACTCGTGACGGCCGCATATATTGGCATGGCATTTTCTGGTCAGGCCCCGCCGGTTGCGACGACCAGCTTAAGCCGTTCATCACGTAGCGCCGGAGTTGTCTCAAATGGCCTTCTTCAGGCGCTAGACACAGTCACTGCGGAAATTGCCAGCAAAGGTGTTCGACGCTATTACCAAGAACGCTGAGAATTTTCCTCGCGCCAACGCAAACTATGAACCGCTTTCGCCGGTTGATTTTTTGCGTCACACCGCAACCATTTACCCTCGCCATACGGCCGTTATTCATGGCGATACGCAGTATGATTACGCGGCTCTTTATGCGCGTGCTTGCGCGCTTGCTGCTGGATTGGCGCGCTTAGGCGTCGAGCGCGGTAGTACTGTATCGATTATTGCACCCAACATACCCGCCCATCTGGAGGCGCATTTTGGTGTGCCAATGTGCGGTGCCATTCTCAACAGCATTAACATCCGGCTGGACGTGAAAACAGTGGCGTACATTCTGGATCACGGCGAATGCGATGTGCTTTTGGTAGACGCGCAGTTTTCGTCCTTGGCAGTAGAGGCGATTGAGTCTTGCGATCGCGATCCTGTTGTTATTGATATCGATGACGCGCTGGGTCCAGCAGGTGTACGTGTGGGTAAGATTACCTATGAAGCGTTATTGCAGACAGGTACTACCGATTTAGAGGCCGCGGACCAAACTCATATAGATTGCGACATTGATGATGAGTGGCAATCACTGGCGCTCAACTACACCTCGGGAACCACGGGTAACCCGAAAGGCGTGGTATACCACCACCGCGGAGCCTATCTTAATGCTATTGGTAATGTGGCTGCCTGGGACATGCAGCAGCACCCCGTATACCTATGGACTCTGCCAATGTTCCACTGCAATGGCTGGTGTTTCCCCTGGGCGATTACTCTGAAGGCGGGAACGCACGTTTGCCTGCGAGAAGTGGCCGCCGAAAACATTATCAATGCCGCAGCTGAATATTCAGTGACGCATTTGTGCGGTGCACCGATAGTGCTTGCCATGATCGCCAATGCGCCTAAAGCTGCTCGCGATCGATTGCCAACAGGTGTGAAAATGATGACGGCGGGCGCCGCACCACCTGCGGCGGTGATTGCGTCCATTGAGTTGCTGGGCGCGCAGATTACCCATACTTACGGGCTTACAGAAGTGTATGGCCCCTGTGTGTATTGCGCATGGCAAAGTGATTGGGATGCACTACCCGCTGATGAACGGGCTGCGATGAAATCGCGCCAGGGTGTTCCTTATCCTGTGCTGGGTGGTCTGGATGTTCTTGATCCCGAAACTATGACACCAGTGGCATCCGACGGTGAAACGATTGGCGAAGTGATGTTTCGCGGTAATGTGGTGATGAAAGGGTATTTAAAAAACCCTGAGGCGACCGCCGAGGCATTTTCTGGAGGTTGGTTTCATTCGGGTGATCTGGCGGTTAAGCATTCTGATAATTACATCGAAATAAAGGATCGCTCGAAAGACATTATTATTTCCGGTGGCGAAAATATATCGTCTATAGAAGTGGAGGGTGCGCTGCACAGGCATCCTGCGGTATTGGCTGCTGCCGTTGTGGCGCGGCCGGATGAGAAATGGGGCGAGACCCCTTGCGCGTTTGTGGAGCTCGTTGAAGGAGAAGTCCTCACCGAAGATGAGTTGCTTACGTTCTGCCGCGACCATCTCGCGGGCTTCAAAATGCCCAAGCATGTGCGGTTTGTTCAATTACCGAAGACATCCACGGGAAAAATCCAGAAGTTTGTGCTTCGCGAGCAGGCTAAGCTTATCTAGCGCAATTGCTACACTAAAATGGCTTGTCATCCACTTCTGGTCGCCTGCCACTAATTGCTATTAGTACGTCTCAAAAACACTAAAGTTCGCCACATGCCGTGCCGATAAAGTGCCTAGGCAGGCTCTCGCTTGGATGACTTCCTGCTCTTGAAAAGTAGTCATTTTGCGCAGAGTGTTAGGAGTACAGGCATGTCAGCAGGGTTAAACGCCGAGATCAATCCGGCGATGGACGAAGCATCTGTGATCGCTTTTAGTGGTCAGATACTGGGCGAGCTGCAAAGCGGAGAGCTTGTGTTGCCCATGCTTCCAGAAGTAACACTCAAGGTGAGCGATATGGCCAGCGATCCAGATGCCTCCTTGGCCGATCTGGCTGATGTAATCGTCACGGATGTAACACTCTCTTCCCAGCTTGTTAAGGTATCGAATTCTCCTTTGTATCGCGGACGTGAGTCTGTGGATTCTGTACAAGTTGCTGTTACGCGGCTGGGTTTTAAGATTGTGAAAAATTTGGTTTCCAGCATGGCAATGCAGCAGATGTTTCAAACCAGCTCGCCGCGAACGGAAAAGCTGCTGCGCTCTATGTGGGAGCTTAATGTTGATGTTTCTGCCCGCAGCCAATTACTGGCAGTGCGAGTGCCCGCCGTCCAAGTGGATGAAGCGATGCTTGCTGGCTTGATTTACAACATTGGTGTTTTGCCATTATTGGCTAAGGCAGACCAGCAGCCTGAACTGTTCGAAGATGAAGCTACACTACAGTTACTCATCGACAAATTGAGTGCGCCGATTGGTTTGGCCGTATTAGAGAGCTGGGACTTTCCTCAGCAGCTAGTCTCGGTGGTGGAGCACCACAGCGATTTTGAGCGTGACGTAGCCAGCGAACCAGACTTAGTTGATATCATTCAAGTTGCGAGTTTGCAGAGCCATCTCAACCCGCAACATGATTATACCCCCGAGCAATTGGCGGCATTGCCTGCGTTTCGAAAGCTGGGTATTCAAACCGAAGTAGAAGTGGATGAGCTAGATGAAAACAGTGCTGAATACGCAGAGGCGATGGCCCTTTTTGCATAACTGGGGTGATGCTGAAAAACCAATAACATAAGCATAAACTAGAGGCGTCAGGCTAGAGGAATACAATAA
Organism: Halioglobus sp.; assembly: GCA_045106775.1. Taxonomy (GTDB): domain Bacteria; phylum Pseudomonadota; class Gammaproteobacteria; order Pseudomonadales; family Halieaceae; genus Marimicrobium. Next base: position 11,790 of record JBGCFE010000162.1, on the reverse strand, counting down.
TGAAAATGAATGCGCTGTGGGAGTTTACCCGAATATTTTTGGAAGTGGTTGCGGTTGGCCTCTCGTTAGGCCTTGCCGTTCTCATCATCTGCGTTGGCTATATGTATGTGCAAGATCGCATGCAAACCGAACAGACTATCCGCCGCAATTATCCTGTCATTGGCCGGTTTCGTTATCTTTTTGAGCACATGGGCAGTTTCTTCCGCCAGTATTTTTTCGCGCAGGATCGTGAGGAGCTTCCATTTAACAGAGCGCAGCGCTCCTGGGTTTATCGCGCAGCCAAGAACGTAGACTCTACCGTCGCGTTTGGTTCTACTCACCCCATTAATACACCGGGAGATTTTCTTTTTCTCAACGGTCCTTTTCCACCCTTAGAGGAAGAAGCGCTGCCGCGCAGGGATATTGTGTTCGGTATGGGTTTTGCCAAAAAGCCATTTTCTACAACCTCATTCTTTAACATATCTGCTATGAGCTATGGCGCATTGTCTGCGCCGGCTGTGCTTGCTTTGTCAAAGGGCGCACGCGAAGCAAATGTTTGGTTAAACACGGGAGAGGGCGCGATTTCTCCGTATCACCTGGAAGGTGGTTGCGATATTGTGTTTCAAATAGGCACCGCAAAATACGGTGTTCGTGATGAAAATGGTGAGCTTAGCGATCAGAAGTTGCGAGAAATTGCCGCGCATGAGCAAGTGCGCATGTTTGAAATTAAGTTATCACAGGGCGCAAAGCCTGGTAAGGGCGGTATTTTGCCGGGCGAAAAAGTCGATGCGGTTATTGCGTCTACGCGAGGTATTCCGGAGGGTGTTGATTCTATAAGCCCTAATCGTCATCCCGATATAGCTTGTATTGAAGATCTGCTCAATATGATTGTGCGAATCCGTAACGTCACTGGTAAACCGGTGGGCATAAAAGCAGTAGTGGGCCAGACGCATTGGTTAGATGAAATGTTTGAGGCGATAAAGGAGAAGGGCCTGGAATATGCGCCAGACTACTTCTCAGTTGATAGCGCCGATGGTGGTACCGGTGCTGCTCCACAAAGCCTGATTGATAATGTTGGGTTGCCATTGCGACGTAGCTTACCCATTGTGGTCGACAAACTGAAAGCACATGGCCTGCGCGAACGCATTCGGGTGGTAGGCTCAGGTAAGCTTATCAATCCGGCGGACGTTGCTGCAGCCTTGTGCATGGGTGCCGATTGTGCAAATTCTGCGCGTGGTTTTATGCTTGCTCTTGGCTGTATTCAGGCGCTGCAATGCAATAAGAATACTTGCCCCACCGGCATTACTACACATAACAAAGACCTACAGCGTGGCCTGGTACCAACCGACAAGGCTCACCGCGTTGCTAGCTACGCCTCTACCATGATGCATGAAGTTGAGGTGATAGCCCACTCCTGCGGCCTGCAGGAGCCTGGCCAGTTGGGTATGCAGCACGCCCAAATTATCAATGAGGCGGGTTTGCCAGAAGCGATCGACGATTTGCGCTTTGCCAGTTAGCGTTTTCGCCGCTAGAGTGAGGGCATTACTTTAGCGGAGGACATGCTCTGTGAATCGAACAAAGCTACTGCAAGCTGAGGCTCAGTTTCTAAGCCAGTACCCCGCTGGCTTTGAAGACCCTGGCCTCGAGCATATTAAGAAAAAGCACAATGTCGATAAGCTGGCGGCCTTCGCCGCCGACAGCCTTTCAAGAAGTCAATTTAATCGGCCCGAACACATCGTTGAAACTACCCTAAAAATTGTTAGCCGCTCTTCTATGGTTTCGCGATTTGAGAAACCCAAGTTTAGAGACTTCATTCATTGTCTGAATGGGGGTGAGCGTGAGGCATTTGCTAACGCGCTGGAAATGCGCCTTTATGGCCGATCAAAAAAACGCGGTTTTGAAGAAATGGTGGGCATGTTGCAGCCGCACGGTTTGGCGAAGTGGTCTGTGGTGTCAGTGGTGCCGTTTTATGTGTTTCCAACTAAGGAAGCCTTTGTTAAACCGACCACCGCCAAGGGCATTATCGCGAATTTGGAAATAGAAGACTTGCAGTATAAGCCCTTACCCACTTGGGATTTCTACCAGGGTTACCAGCGCTTGTTGCGCGATATTCGGGAGACTGTTTCGAGCAGTCTGTCGCCGAACAATGCGGCGGTTACTGGTTTCTTAATGACAAGCCTTTAGAGTTTTCGAATGCGGATATTTCGGTACCAAACTGGGTCGCCGTGGTCCTGAAGCACTATGTAGCCTTCGTTTGCTTGGCCGAACCTTGGCATATCAACGTACTTGCTGTTGGCGACCAGTTTAATCCACTGTGCGCTGCCGCGGGTGATGCTTACGACGCGCTGCCCGTTTAGCCAGTGTTCTATGTGATCGTCTTTAATTTTGATGCGTACTTCGTTCCATTGGCCAGGTGGTTTCACCGTTTCTGGCGTAGCAGAAACCAGATCATACAAATCACCGGCGCGGTGGGTAACGATTTCCCCGTCGCTGTGGCCGTCGTTGTCCAACACCTGCATTTCCAGGCCAGTGAGCCAGGGCATCTTTTCGTCTTCGTCGGCGACTAAATAAAATATTCCACTGTTACCATTTTCACTGATCTTCCATTCGAGGCTCAGTTCAAAATTCTTGAATTTTTCTTTGTGGTAGATAATGTCGCCGCTGGGGCCGCCAAACAGGGCGCTTTTGATCATGTCCCACATGGGGAAGCGGCCCGATTGAGTGAGCGCTAGGGTTCCATCGCTGACTTCCCACTTTTCCACCGCGCTGGTACTGCTACCGTAGTTGCGCCAGCCCGCGAGGCTATTGCCATCGAACAGTGATTGCCATTCGCTGTCGCAAGTGTTCGAAGTGGGTGTAGGAGGTGTACCTGCCGCGTTGCTGCTAGTCTGCGCGCTCAACGGGTCGGGTAAAGCATTGAGTGTGTACCAGGCTTCAGCTGTCCAAAGCGTATCTCCCTGCTTGCTACGTAGTCTGTCATTCAGGCGTAAGTAGACTACGTGCCCGGCTTGTAGCCCTTGGATTTTGGCATGCAATTGCAACCTGTCTTCGCTAACTTCCCAATCTGAAACCGATAAATTCGTTACGTCGTATTTGGGGCCGCCGTATTGCTCATTGGGGTAGTAAAACCACTGTTTCGTGAGAAGATCATCGGCAGACAGTTTGAAGTCAGGCGCTAGTGGTTTGGTCAGCTCAATGACAAAACCGTCACTCTGAATTCTCACGCTTTTCATTTCGAACGCATTGTTAGACACATAGCGCATGCGCTCTAGCCCAAACCACGGCTTTCCAAACTCGCCCCAGTTGGGCCGGCTGCCTACTTCGCCGACATAGATTGCGCCATCTGGTCCGTACAGCAGGCGGTTGACCGGCGCGCTGAACCCGGCGCTAAAGTGAAAAGCAGCCCCCTGTAGTTGCCCGTTTACCGTTTCGGTAAAAACGCGCTTGATACCGCCGTTGTACACATCACCATGTATCAGCTGCCCCTGATAGGGACCTTCCCTGAGTTGCAGTGGTTCTGTGGGTGAGTTGCCTACTTCATCCTGTGGGAGCCACACCACAGGCGGTGTTTCCACAAGGTTGATGACATTTTCATCGGATACTGCGCGCGAGCCATAGAAAGCGCCTTGTTCTATGCGCACAAGCTTGCTTGCGGGTAACCAGTCGCCCTGGTTGTCGGTGACATACGTTGCCCCGTCTGCCCCTAGTGCGATGCCATTGGGTGTGCGGAACCCCGAAGCAATAACGCTAACATTGCCCTGCATGTCGGCGCTCAGCAGTTTGCCCTGTGTAGGCTTTTGGTCGGGGCAGCTTGCGCCACCCGGGAGTACACAAATCGACAGCAAAAACTGGAAAGCATCGTCGCTGTGTACCAGGCCAAAGGCGAAAGAGTGGAAGTTGCTGTTGCTTGACCAATCGTAAGAGTGGGCACGGTACTGGTCGATGATGTCATCGCCGTTAAGATCGATGAGCTCTGTTAGCTCCTGCTTTTGCAGTACGAAGATGCGGTCGCCCAACATGGTTAGGCCCAGGGGTTCCTGCAAGCCCTCGGCAATACGTTTCACGCGTTGGTCAGGCTCGGCATCCGGTTCAATAAGAAACACGGTGCCGTCTTTATCCCAGCTAGAAACAACCAGCTTGCCATCAGGTCTAAATGCCATTCCGCCCACTTTGGGCTCGAAGCCCATAGGTGCGAGGTTTTCGAGCTCGAAGGAGGGGTGTAAGGCAGTTGGACGCTCCAGAACGTCGTAGTCCCAGGTGGCGGTATAAGCGGTGCCAGTGGCGTCTTTGGGCCCATTCAGCACTTCTGTCGGCTCACCGACGCTCAGAATGTATGCCACAGCGGCGCGAGCTTGCTCGTTGCTTAGCTCGGGGTGTGGAGGCATGGGTACCGGCCCCCAGGTACCCTGGCTGCCCTTGATAACGCTGGACGCCAAAACGCTGATAACTTCTTCTTGAATTTTGCCGCGAAACTTTCCTGAGATTTGCGCCCAGGCTGGACCGGCGATCTTATGTTGTTCTCCATGGCAGCTAAGGCAGTCGCTATTGGCGATAACATCAGAGCCTGTCGCCAGTTCATCGCTGTCCGGGGTTCGGCCTCGCGAGGGTGGTACATTTGGCGCGATGGCGGTGCTGTTTATTAGCGCAAAACGTAGCGTGCCCTCCGCCACGTAGCGGGTCCCATCGCCCGCGTAAAAGCCGGCTTGAATATCGGGATCGTTATCGACTCGCAGGAATTTGCGCGTGAACGATTGCACGCCGCTCATAGTCTCGATCTCTGGGGTTTCTGTGAGCTCTACGCGCTTGCTTTGCGTCTCAAGTGCAAAGCGCATAGCGGCAGTCTGATTTTGCTGCCCGTACTCGTGGCCCAGGTAGCGAACGGTCGCCGGGTGTTCTTCACCGTTTATGACAAGAAACCAGTTAGCCCCATCGGAATCGCGCAGGTACCATTGCCCGGTGCTCGCAGGCTGTGGGCCATGTTTGTAATTGTAGGCGGCGCCCTCGAACAGCACATCGCCCTGCCACACTTGGTAGAGAGACATAGCTTCTGTGTCATAGGCGGCCCAAAGTTCCGGTTCAAGTGCAAACTTGATAACCCGGGGGCGGTCGTCCAGATTGCCGCGTATCACCCAGGGTGCGTGGCCTCTGCCTTCTATTTGCACGCGGCCATAGCCCGGGTCGCTATCACCGGAGTTGTCGACCCCCAAAACTTCCGCTGAGATAACGCTGGCCACGGCGGCAAAGCCATGGCGCTTTCCCAGGTCAAATAGAAAAGCAAGATCAGATCTGGAAACGACCCCTTGCTGCAGAGAAACGCCTATGAGAATTGCCAGCAGCAGGCAGAAAATCAGGGGAAGCGCCAAAGCAATGGCTAGCAGTTTTTTCATGTGGGTAGGGCACCGTTACGTTTCAGAGGCTGGTTGATGCTTATTAGAACTACTTTTTGCAGATTACACCATAGCTAGGCCCAGCAGCCACGCAAGTTATCTTATAGTTGACGAAACCTTGGGCGCCAAAGATACTGCCTCGCATCGATAAGCCTCTGGATGTGGATCATGACAGACGAAATAAAGCCCTATACGGCAAAAGAAGAGAAGTTCGGTAGTTGGATAATCAATCGCGTTGGCAAGCTGCAGACGACGGTGTATGAGTTAACTGGCGGGCGACTGTGGAATACCTTCCTTGGCGGGCCGGTGGCAATCCTTACTACCGTGGGTCGTAAAACAGGAAAGGTGCGCAAGGTTCCACTGCTATTTTTACAAGATGGCGCGAACGTGGTGATGACAGCCTCTAAGGGCGGCATGACGAAGCTGCCTATTTGGTATCACAATGTGGCCGAAGCTGAGACCTCTGACATTCAGATTGGGAATACGAAAAAAACCTACCAAATGCGTGAAGCCGACGCCGCTGAAGAAGAGCGTTTGTGGCCGCTGTTGGAGGCTATGTATCCCGACTATAAGGAGTACCGCGCGCGTACCAGCGGCATTCGGCATATTCCGGTACTGATTTTCGAGCCGGTTGAGGGCTGAGCTTTGTCGGAGAAAGGTGATCTGGCGTTGGGTCTATACCGCCATTACAAAGGGGCAGACTACGAGGTATATGGTGTGGCCACACACTCAGAAACGGGCGAGCATTTAGTGGTGTATCGCCCGCAGTACGGTGAGCGTGCGCTTTGGGTGCGCCCTTTGGATATGTTTACAGAAACGGTAGAGCATGAAGGTGCGCGAGTGCCGAGGTTTGCGTGGCTTGGTAAGTCTGGGTAAATGGTCTGCCATTGTCTGGAAAACCCCAGCAACGAATGCTAGCAGCCAGCACTAGACAAGGTTTCTAAGTCGCAGCTCGTCTGGGTAGGGGTTTAAAAATACCTGACTGTTTATGTACGCATCCGGGCTATCGGCAAAATAGTGTTTTAACATTGTTACCGGCACGACCAGTGGTACTTCGCCTTTGCGATAGCTTTCGATCAAGTCTCGCAGTCGTTGCCGTTGCTCAGGAGTGAGGTCGCGTTTTAAGTAGCCGGAGATATGGAAGAGTGTGTTGCCGTGGCTTGCTCGCGTGGTGGTGTGAGTGAGAGCTGCCATGAGAGTCTCGATAAACTCCGCCGACAATTGCTCGATATTTTCCTTGCCGGCATTCGCCAGCATTTTCCCCAGCCGTTGGTAGCTTGGTACATGATGTGCCATGACCAGATATTTGTAGCGGGTGTAAAATTCAATTAGGGCTCTGGCGCTGACGTTTGTGGCAACGGTTTGTTTCCAGTCGTGGTAGGTGCAGGCGCGTGTTGCAAAACTTTCACGTAGTCGCTCATCGTTTAATCTGCCGTCGTCTTCTAGAGGCAGTAGTGGGTCAGCCGCGTGTAGTGCGTTAGCGAAAATGCCGTTTTGATCAGACGCAACTGAATGCCCTTTTTCTGAGTAGCGTTTAACCCGTCCATAACCGCAGCTAGGGCTGCCTTTCACCAGAATGTAACCGCAAATCTCGGGTGCCAGTTTGAGCACGGTGTCTGCGTATGCGCGTATAGGGGCAGTGAAGTCTTTGGAGTGTGTATCGACGTCAACTGCACGCACGTTGTGTTCGTCGCCAACCAGATGAATGGGAGGGCGCGGAACTCCCATGCCCGCGCCCATTTCGGGGCAGAATGCGCGAGTTTCAAACTGCTCTGTGAGTGCAACCACGTGGCTATTGGGCTTTTTGGTTTGCCCGTTGTAGCGTACCGCATTGCCCGCAAGGCAGGACCCAATGCCCAGCAGTGGCCTAGGCTGCTCTATTGCCGAAGCGTCTGTTTTTTTCATGGGCGAGTCTAATTCGTTGGCATGGGTTGACGATACTGCGCAGTGTAGATGAGCGCAACTGCGTTGCACCGATGGTAGTAGTAATACGCCCGTGGTCTCGATCTGGTTTTGCCGGCCTTGATTTTTCTTCGACTGCGGCGCAATGTGTAGCCCTAACTACTTACTGGGTAAAAAGGTTATGGGCCAACAATTTCCTGAAAATACGTATCTGACAGGGGCCTTTGGGCCAAGTGGTATTGAGTGTGATGCTCCTGATTTAGTGATAGAGGGAGAGATGCCTGCTGATTTGGAAGGTGTGTACTTCCGCAATGGCCCTGACCCCATTTATCCACCGCGTCCCGGTGAGGAATACCACTGGTTTCATGGCGATGGGATGATTCAGCGCTTTGAGTTTGATAGTGGCCGTGTTAGTTGGAAAAACCGCTGGGTGCGCACCGAAAAATACGAATTGGAGCGCGCCGCAGGCAAGTCGCTTTTTGGTATGTTGGGCAATCCGATAACCGGTGATCCATCGGTGGCCGATGAGCATTACAACACTGCAAACACCCATGTCGTTTGGCACGGGAATAAGTTGCTGGCGCTTATGGAAGGCACGATTGCTGTTGAGTTAGAGCCGGATACGTTAAAGACAGTCGGCAATTTTGACTACGACGGGAAGATTAGCGGCCCGATTACTGCGCACCCGAAGTTTGACCACGATTCGGGCGAGATGATTTTCTTTGGCAATCAGGCCAAAGGGCCGTTCAGTGAATTTATGCGCCTGAACATTGCCGACAAAAACGGCAACCTTATTAAAGATGAGATGATTGAGGCACCGTTTCCCTCTTTCGCCCACGACTTTTTTGTGACACAGACGCATGTTATTTTTCCGGTGTACCCGCTGGTGTTTGATCTTGAAAGAGCGATGGCCGGTGGCCTTCCCATGGCGTGGGAACCCGATAGAGGCACGCATCTGGGTGTAATGCCGCGCGATGGTACCGCCGCTGATGTCACCTGGCACAGTATGGATCCGCGCTGGAGTTTCCACATGGTGAATGCCTGGGACGAAGACGGCTGCATCAAAGTGGATGTTTGTGCGTCCAACGCGAGTCAGTTTGCGCCAAAGCTGGATGGCACGATAGCGACCGCTGATGAAGGCGTTTCGCCTTCCTTGCGGCGCTGGACTATCGACCTCTCTGGTAAGACAGATACGGTAGGTGAGGAAACGATAGACGACATGCCCTGTGAATTTCCTCGCACTGACGATCGGTATATGACTGTGAAGAACAAGCACGCCTATTTGGCGGGCCGTAATCGAGACTCAGTGGGGTTCGAGTGTCTGGTGCACTACGATGTGACCACCGGTGCGCGTAAGGTGTGGGGAGAAGGCCAGTATATATTAGGTGAGCCAATACTCGCGCCGCGAAGCGCCGGTGCTGCAGAGGGCGAGGGTTATATTCTGAATCTTGCGTATGACCAGGAAACGCATTTAAACGATCTCTTGGTGTTCAACGCAGAAGACATTGAACAGGGCCCGGTGGCGAAGGCGAAATTACCTGTGCGAGTACCAGCAGGTTTCCACGGTACCTGGGTTGGTAGCTAAAACACGGCTACCTTAGCGACCTTTGAAGACTGGCGGGCGCCGTTGCGCCCGTGCAGTTAAGCCTTCGGAAAAATCTTCTGTGCGCATAAGTTTACCTAGCGCTTCGTTTTCTAAATCCAGTGCTTTTGAGAATGACTCCAAGTTGGGTTGTTGGACAATGCGTTTCATTTCACGAATAGACATCGCCGCACCATTGGGCGGAATGAGTTGTGCCGCTTTCTCTCTAGTAAAGCCAAGTAGCTCTGCATGGGGCACAACCGCGTTCGCGATTCCAAGTTCAACCAGTTTGTGGGCCGTTATCTTTTCAGGGAAGAACAAGAGCTCCTTGGCTTTTTGAAAACCAAGTAGTCGCGGTAGTATAAAAGTGGAACCTAGTTCTGCCGAGATACCCAGCTTGGCAAATGGTAGTTGCACCCACGCGTGTTCAGACACGTAAATTTGATCTGCCGCTGCCATCGCAAGCGTAAAAGCCCCGCCGATAGCCAGACCGTTGATGGCTGCGAATATTGGTTTGTCACATTCTAAAAACTTCATGGTTGTGCGCTTCTGGGCAATATCTGACATATCGATTTGTTCCATTACCCCAGGCGCAAGCCCTTCGAAAGCGTCGGGATTAAAGTATCCGCCACTGCTAAACGCTTCTTTGGTAGGGTCGTTTGAATTTGGGTCTTTTGCGCCAGTAATGATCATGGCGTGGGCTGAGTCATCCGACTGGAAGTGCTCTACAGCCCATGCTAGCTCCAAAAAAGTGACCGCGCTTAACGCATTCTTGCGAGCAGGTGTATCCAGGGTCAGAGTTACAATGCCTGTACTGTCTATTTGGTAGTTGATGTCGTTGAAGTCGGTGGTTTGCATGTTCATGCGTTCTCCTGAACGGGCCTTAGTTCACTGCGGTCGTGGCCGATTAACTAGTAGGTTTGCTGAAACTTGGCTGCACGCAGTACAGCATTGTCACGAATGTTTTGATAGAAAAGACTGTAGTCACGCGTATGGTAATTGCGCTCTTCATCGTCAAGATCGGATTGAAAGGGCCCGTCCAGTTGCGGCTCAACAAATAGGAAGCCATTCTCGCATTGCGCCCATGTCCATTGTGGCTTCACTGCGGGTAACAGATCTAGAGTGTTGCCGGTTGGGCTGTTCAGAACAATGTTGAACATAGTGTAGCCACCGTTTACAGCGAGCGCACCGCTGTGCTCTGTGGCTTGCGCGCGTTGCTCATCGTTGCGCCAGCTAAGTGGGTTGGTGCACAGGATTTTTTTGTGAGTCGCATTTTCCCAGCCGTCGCTGTAGTGGTGCTTTGCGGCAGCTTCAGGTTTTGCACCTTCACCGTAGGTAGCCCAATGTACAATGCAGGTGGTGTCACTGGCAGATTCGCAGGGCCGAATGGCCGTTAGCTCTCTGTCGAAATAGTCTAGGGGAAGTTCGTAGCCAATCAGGTAACCCGCCACAAGTTGATCGCGCAGGTACGAATTGTTCACTCTTTCACTAAGCAGGCGAAGTGCGTGAACAGTTCCCTGACTGTGGCTTGCAATAATGAAGGGCCTGCCATTGGCGTATTGATTCAAAAAAACATCGAAAGCCGCAAGCACATCTTCGTAGGCAAACTCCAAAGCGTGTTGTCCATCTTGTGTGTCCTGTTCAATAAAACTCCAAAGCGTGGCTTCACGGTAATGCGGCGCGTACACATCGCAGCAGGCGTTGAAGGCGCTCGCTTGAGTTGCCATCATGTTGCCCACCATTTCCCAGGCCCAGCTATCGGCAAATAGTGGCGCATTCCATCGTTTGTTGCTGAGATAGGACGTGGGATGAATATAAAATACAGCGGTAGCAGCGTTGCCCTGACGCGGTATTTGATGATTGGGTGTCAGGTTGGCAAGACCTGAACCACCGGGCAGAGAAGCCCAATAGCGCTCGCGATAATAGTCTGGCGGCACAGTGATAGAGTCTTCCTCGAAGGTGTGCGTGGGTTTTAAAAGTACTTGCGCATAGGAGGGGCCCCACAAACCCATAGTGACTAGAAGGCCTAGTGGCACGAGAATGGTTAAAGCAATCAGCCACAGCGCGACTTTTTTCATGCGCGATGGTGGCTCTTCAAAGACGCCTGGATCAGGGTTTGGGTTGATAGAGCGCCTCCAATACCTGATCTACGGAGAATGAGGCGGGCCTCTGCCTGGGAGGGAATTGATGCATGCTCACTACAAAACGCGTGACGGCTTCTCTGCCCTGCATGGCAACAGGTGCAATTTTTTTATCCCACCAGTTGTTGTAGCCATTGGAATCGGTGTCGGCACGTTCCAGTGGGTCTCTTCTTAAGTGAAAGAGCTTGGGAATTCGCAGGGTAATAAATGGATCGCGCCACACATCAAACCGTGCTGCTCGTTGCTCAGCGAACACTAACTTCCAGTCGCCTACCCGCGCGGATACTAGCACTCCGTCGTCACTGAAGTAGAAAAATTCGTTGCGAGGGCCCTGTTCTGCATTGCCTGTCAGATACGGGAGAAAGTTATAGCCGTCTAAATGCACTTTGAATTTTTTCGAGCCAGCGCTATGGCCTTGCTTTAGCTTGTTCGCAATGTCGGATACTCCCGCAGCGTCCATCAGCGTAGGCACCCAGTCGAGGTGCGACATAACTTCATTGCTGACACTGCCGGCTTTGATTTTACCCGGCCAGCGAACAACGGCGGGAACGCGAAAGCCGCCTTCCCAGTTGGTATTTTTCTCGCCGCGAAAGGGGGTGATTGCTGCATCGGGCCAAAGGTTGTAGTGCGGGCCATTGTCGGTGGAATAAATAACGATTGTATTGTCGGCAACCCCCAGTGTGTCTAGCTGGTTGAGTAGGGCGCCAACATGAGCGTCGTGTTCAAGCATGGCGTCGTTGTAAAAACCCTGGCCTGATGCCCCCAGTTGCGAGTCTTTAACGTGGGTGTAGTAGTGCAT
>JBGCFE010000161.1:0-46084 GCA_045106775.1 Halioglobus sp. | reverse complement strand
CGTTGCATCGATCGCAATGCCGGTGTCAACGACCCACCAGCCATCGGTATCTTCAAGCAAATAGAGATTGATATGATCAAGCTCCATTGGCAGCGGCATACGCAACCAGAGAATGCCCGGGGCAATTTCCTGAACCTCGCCTGACGCGGGCGGCTCTTCAAAGGGGTATGACAGCATGGTTGAGGCGCTACAGGCCCAGCTCTTTGACCAGAGCCATCACGTCATCGTGGTGCGATTTGGTTTTTACCTTATCCATGATGTGCTTTAGGCGGCCATCTTTGCCAATGATAAAGGTTGAACGCAGAACGCCATCAAATTCGCGGCCCATGAACTTCTTTGGGCCCCAGGCGCCGTATTTGTTAGTTACTTTCAAATCTTCATCTGACAATAGTGGAAAGTTCAGTTCTTGTTTTTCGGTAAACCGACCCAGCTTGGCTACCGGATCAGGACTGACGCCCAGCACTACGGTATCGAGTTTGGCGAGCGCCTTTTTACTATCACGAATACCACAGGCCTGCACCGTACAGCCGGGTGTGCTTGCTTTGGGATAAAAATACAGCGCGACGTTTTTCTTGTCTCTGAAATCCTTCAAGCTAACTTTATTGCCGTCTTGATCCTGCAAAGTGAATGCGGGAGCCATGTTGCCAATTTTCGGGTGTGCCATGTTGTGTTCGTTCCTTTTGTTGGACTTGGGAGGGGCTTGGGTGAGACTTAGGTAAGACTTAGGTGGGAGGGCTATGTCTTGGCGCGCGGCCTGTGATCGATAGCGGAAACCCGCACAGGGTAGCTACCGGCTTTAACGTCGGCGAAGTATTCCTGCAGCGTTTCCTTGATCACTGGAAAGGCTATTTGATCCCAGGGAATTTCATGTTCTTCACACAACTGCGTTTCAAGGCTCTCGGGGCCAACACCGTACTCTCCATTGTCTACATCGCAGCGATAGAACATGTAAACCTGGCTAATGTAGGGCACATCAAATATACGATACAACTCGAGGTTGCTAACCCGAGCCATAGCCTCTTCCCAGGTTTCTCTGGCGGCGCCTTGTGGAGTCGTCTCACCGTTTTCCATAAAACCGGCGGGCAGTGTCCAGTAATTTTTGCGCGGTTCAATGGCTCGCTTGCACATTAGGACTTTGCCTTCGTACACCGGCACGCAGCCAACAATAACGCGTGGATTGCTGTAGTGAATGAAACTACAGCTAGAGCAAACGTGCCGCTCGCGGTCGTCTCCCTCGGGAATTTGCAGGACAACCGTTTCGCCGCAGCTACTACAGAAATTCATGTGATGAAGTACCTGATTCAGACAAGCCAGAGAGTATACGGCGGAATAGCCATAGTGGGCCAGTTTCCGGGCGCCTCTATTTTTGAAGCGAGGCGTTAGAACTGGGCTTTGGAATCAAGATTCAAGCCCAGTTCAGTAATCAGCGTTAGATTAGGCAGGCGCACTCAAGTAGCGGTAACCGCCTGAGAAGAACAACAGAGGGTCGCCCGCATCGGCTCGATGCATATCCACTACGCGGCCGATGATAATTAGGTGGTCGCCGGCGGGATGGGTAGCATCCAGCTCGCATTCGAAACTCGCCAATGCACCCTTGATGATTGGCGCGCCATGCTTGCCAGATGAGAAGTGCTCATCTTGCAACTGATGCTGCTCTTTGCGGGCGTAGTAGTTGGATTGATCCAGCTGATTTGAATTCAACACATTAATTGCAAAATGCTTGGGAGACGCAAAGGCGTCAAAGACATCTGAATTGTTTTGCAGGCTCCATAATATGAGCGGTGGATCTAGCGACACCGACGAAAACGAGTTAGCCGTCATAGCGAGAGCTTCGCCCGCCTCCGAAACAACGGTAATCAGGCACACGCCTGTTGCAAATTGGCCTAGCGCGTCGCGTAATTCCCTACCGTCAAAACTCATGTGGTGTAACCCCTTGCTCTTATCATTGAATGTATTGCACCTGAATCGCGCTCTAGCGGCATCCCCTATTCAGGCTACCAGCGCTCGGCGCGTTCTTGATCTGATGTTCTGCTTTGTACCCAGCGCTCACCCTGGCTACCGATTTCCTTCTTCCAAAAGGGCGCCTGCGTTTTTAGGTAATCCATAATAAATTCAGTGGCCGCAAACGCCGCTTCGCGGTGCGACGATGATACACCAACCCACACTATCTGATCACCCGGCCGTAATTCCCCCACCCTGTGCACGGTGGCTACGGCAATGAGAGGCCAGCGCTGTGCAGCCTCGTGCATTATCGTTTCGATACTGCGCTCGGTCATCCCGGGGTAATGTTCCAGGCGCAGCGTGGCCACATCCCTCTGGTCATTCTCGTTGCGTACATAACCGGTAAAAGTGGCCACAGCGCCTTCGCTATGCGCCTCACTCAGTAAACGTGATTGAAGCGCGGCAACATCAAAATCGTCTTCCTGGATGGAAACCCAGATCGAAGCTGAGTTTGTTGGCAACTGTGCTTTAGACATAGGCTACCCCCCTGTAACAGGAGGAAAAAAAGCCACTTCATCACCGTCGGCAATAGTGGTCTCTCTGGACGCAACGTCTTGATTCACCGCTGCGATAAGATTGTCCTGCGCCAGCGCCTCTGCCCATACGCTGCCGTTTTGGTCGGCTAGCTGAGCAAGCAGCGTTGCCACTGTCATGCCGTCCGCAGGATATTCCAGCGATAAGCGTTCGCAATCGAGCTGCTCGCGCAGGCTGGCAAAGAAAAGTACGTTTATCACTGGCCAATCACCGAATCGTCGCGCCGCCATTCTCCCGATTTGCCGCCCGCTTTGTGCGCTAAGGCGACATCGTGGATTACCATGCCCCGATCAACTGCTTTACACATGTCGTAGATGGTCAAGGCGGCAACAGACGCTGCAGTTAACGCCTCCATCTCAACGCCCGTTTTACCCGAGACCTTGCAGGTTGCCAAAATCACAACCTGAGAGGCCTCTGGCTTGAGTTCAAAGCTGACATCCACCGCATTTAGCATGAGCGGGTGACACAACGGGATCAGGTCAGAACATTTCTTGGCTGCCTGTATACCTGCAATACGGGCGACCGCAATCACGTCGCCTTTGGCGTGCGCTCCGCTGCGCAGTAGCGCCAAGGTTTCAGGTTGCATGGTGACGGTGCTGGTGGCTGTTGCGGTGCGCTGCGTAATCGCTTTCTCGCCCACATCGACCATATGCGCGGCGCCCTGCTCGTCTAGATGGGTCAAACCGGTGCTGCCGCTGGATCCTTCGCTTGCCATTGCTACTGCCGTTTCACTGTTTCAATTGGGAGGCAGAGTCTATCCAAAGCGGCGAACGAAAGAAAATGGCCGCCCAACGGCGGTGAGCGGACATGTCAGTGCAATTGGCCTCACTGCACTTAACGGGAGCGTGCCCAATAACGTACAGTACGCCTCAACTGTTTTTAGGAGCGTATAACGATGGCGAAACTGGCGTTGGGTTTACAGCTGGGATATTGGGGCGCATTTGCAGCTCATGAGCATCATGTTGAGCTTGCGCAAGAGGCAGAGCGCCTTGGGTTTGACTCAGTCTGGACAGCCGAATCCTGGGGCAATGATTGCTTTACTCCCCTCACCTGGTTGGCGGCTCACACCAGCACGATCAGGCTAGGCACCTCTGTCGCCCAACTGTCAGCACGCACGCCTACTGCCTGTGCGATGGCGACGCTAGCGTTGGATCACCTGTCTGGCGGGCGCATGACCCTGGGTTTGGGCGTATCCGGCCCGCAAGTGGTGGAAGGCTGGTACGGCCAGCCCTATAGCAAACCGGTCACTCGTACACGCGAGTACGTGGAGATCGTGCGCAAAGTTCTGGCACGCGAAGAGCCCGTCACCAGCGATGGCGAGTTTTATACACTGCCTTATAACGGGCCCGGCTCGTGGGGCATGGGGAAGCCGCTAAAATCAATCACTCACCCATTACGCGCCGATGTACCGATTTTTATTGGTGCAGAAGGCCCTAAAAACGTCACCCAAACGGCCGAAATCGCCGACGGCTGGCTGCCTCTGTACTACTCGCCCTATCGGCAGGAGGTGTATGCCGATCAAATTGCTGCCGCCAAACCTGGCTTCGAAATCGCCCCTACCGTGTCTGTGTCCATCAGCGACAACATGGAAGAGGCTCTGTACCCGGTAAAAGCGATGCTAGGCTTCTACATCGGGGGCATGGGGTCGGCCAAGCGTAATTTCCACAAAGAGCTTATGGCAAGAATGGGTTTCCCTGACGAGGCAGATCAGATTCAAAAGCTCTTCTTTGAGGGCGACCGTGACGCCGCTATTGCAGCAGTGCCAGATGCGTTCGCTGATGAAATTTCTTTGTGTGGCCCTAAAGAGCGAATCAAAGAAAAATTGCAGGATTGGGAGAACTCCCCAGTCACCTCTTTGCTCATTCACGGTGATGTCAATCTGCTGCGAGAAATGGCAGAGTTAGCGTTGTAATTAGAATTTGTAAGTTAGCTGTGGGCAAGGAGTCTGTTTTTGCTCACAAGCGCTTCGCGTTTATGACTATTTCTATCGCATACAAGGTGTCTTAATATGGCTTCAACACTTAATCGCTCTACTGTACTGCCTTTACTGGCGATGGGGCTGACATTGGTGCTGGCTGCATGTCAGCAAAACATGACCACCGACACGACGGCAGAATCTGCAGCAAACGTAAACGCCAAACGGCTGGGCAATGCCGATGCTGAGCCGGGCAGCTGGATGTCGCATGGGCGTACCTACAGCGAGCAGCGCTTTAGCCCGCTGTCTCAGGTGAATGAAAATTCTGTATCAAAGTTGGGCCTTGCGTGGTCATTCGATCTGGAAACAGAGCGTGGCATTGAGGCGACCTCCATTGTGGTTGACGGCGTGATGTACACCACATCAGCCTGGAGTATTGTGCATGCGCTTGACCCACGCACGGGTCAGCGGCTGTGGAGCTACGACCCTGAAGTGGCGAAAGAGAAAGCCAAGCACACGTGCTGTGACGTGGTGAACAGAGGTGTTGCGGTGTGGAAGGGGCAGGTTTTCCTTGGCGCCCTCGATGGCAGGCTGATTGCTCTGGATGCGAAAACGGGGCGCGTCAACTGGTCGGTAGCTACCTTTGATACCACCCTGCCCTACACCATTACCGGTGCACCGCGAATCGTTAAAGACAAGGTGCTTATCGGCAATGGCGGTGCTGAGTTTGGTGTACGCGGTTATTTGAGTGCTTACAACATTGCAGATGGCAGCCTCGAGTGGCGTTTTTACACGGTTCCGGGCAACCCCGATTTACCCTTTGAAAGCGATGCGCTGGAAATGGCGGCCAAAACTTGGAATGGCGAATGGTGGGCTCTGGGCGGCGGTGGAGGCACCGTGTGGGATTCTATGGCCTACGATGCTGAACTAGATCTGCTCTACTTCGGTGTTGGCAACGGCACACCCTGGAATCAGGAAATACGCTCCCCCGGTGGCGGCGACAACCTGTTTCTTTCCTCAATCGTCGCCGTGCGGCCAGATACCGGAGAATACGTTTGGCATTACCAAACAACACCCGGTGAAACATGGGATTACACTGCCACACAACACATCATTCTCGCTGAGCTGGAACTTGAATCGGGTAAGCGCAAGGTGCTCATGCAAGCGCCAAAGAACGGTTTCTTTTATGTGATTGATCGCGTCACCGGCGAACTCCTCTCTGCTGAAAACTACATCAACATCACGTGGGCTACCCATGTTGATATGGGCACGGGTCGCCCGGTGGAAGTGCCAGAAGCAAGATACACAGGCGAACCCTTTCTCGTATTCCCCTCCTATCTAGGGGGTCACAACTGGCACCCCATGTCGTACAGCCCACAATCTGGGCTGGTGTATATTCCGGTACTGGATTTTCCAGCCACCTACGGGCAGACAGACAAATTTGTCTACCGCCCCGGGCTTGCCAACCTCGGCACTGACGGCATTGTCGGCGGCCTTCCTGATAGCCAGGCAGAGCGTGATGCCATCGGCGCAATCATTCTCGGCCGACTCGTTGCCTGGGACCCAGTAAAGCAAAAGGAGGCATGGCGCGTAGAGCACAAAGGCCCCTGGAACGGCGGCACGCTTTCGACCGCAGGAAACCTGGTATTCCAGGGCACTGCAGACGGCAATCTGGTTGCCTTCAAAGCTGATTCCGGTGAAAAACTATGGGAATTCCCGACCCAAACCGGTGTTGTTGCACCGCCCATGACGTACGAAATTGACGGCGAGCAATATGTTTCGGTCAACGTAGGCTGGGGTGGCGCCTTTGCTTTGGTGTTTGGCGAATACGTACAGGCAGAGAGCTTACCCAATGTAAGCCGTGTGCTGACATTTAAGCTCGGCGCCAACGGCGAACTGCCAGACGTTAAGTGGCAGCGAACTGTCGCGTTTAACCCCCCGCCTCTTGAGGCCACCGAGTCAGAATTAAGCGAAGGGCACGTCCTTTATCAGGATGTCTGTATGGGCTGTCACGGGCTTAATGCTGTATCTGGCCTGCTTATACCAGACTTGCGTGGGTCGGCCTATCTGTGGGATGCCAAAGGCTGGGACGCGGTGGTTCGCGACGGCCAGCTGCGCGATCGCGGTATGGCGGCATTTGGAGAGCACGTGAGTGCCGAGCAAAGCCAGACTATTCGTGCGTATGTGATACAGCAGGCTCACCGCGGTGCTTCGCTTCTGCAACAGAAATAGGCGTAGCAGGCAAATCCAAATAGTCAAAATATCCGCTCACTTTCGCTCTAGCGTTTTCACTTGCCGGAGCGCAGGTGTAGGGGGTACGCTAAGGCCTCTGCATTTAGATAGTTAACGTTTCAGCTAGCACGGAGGAACACCCGTGGACCACCCGAGCAATCAGGTTAAGTTGGATGCAGCGGTCGCGCATCGTATTGCACAGGCCGTCATGTTATTGATTATCGTACTCAACGGGGTTTTGGCCCTCAGCATGGCCATTGCCGCCAACAGCCCCCTCGCCTCAGCGCTTAACAGCCAAAACGTGTACATACTTGCTGGCTTTGAGCTGGTGGTGTTGTTTGGGGCTTACATAGCAGCCAAATACGAACCGATTCCCACACCCGCCTGAACCTACTGCCTTGATCAAAAAAGTCTTTGCTGCTTTTGTTGTTGTTCTTGTCGGCCTCATGGTTTGGTTCTGGGTAGTTCTGGGTAAACCCCTGAATGAGCTGGCCAGCGCAACGTCCACCGACACCGTACTGGAAGACTACGCGCTACAGGACGACGCTAAGGTGTTTGTTCCTGCGTTCGAGGCCCGCCCCGAAACCCCACACAATCCAGACAAAAACGTGTACTGGGGCGAACTCCATGTGCACACGCAGGAGAGCTTCGACGCTAAGCTATTTGGCACAACACTTTCTATAGAAGATGCCTATCGATTTTCTCGTGGTGAGACGTTAACGGGTGATGGCGGCGAAACCATGCAGCTCTCTCGCCCGTTAGATTTTGTTGCGATTACCGATCATGCCGAAAGCTTTGGTATGCGCCTTCGCTGCAACGAAGACGATCTTAACCTCACTGAAAAAGCCAACTGCTACTTCCTCGAAACTCCGAGCGTTATGGCCTTTTTAGTGATTTCGGCGATGGCGGGCGGAAACAAGCCTGACCAGTTGTCTACACAGCCGGCAGGCGTCTATCAGAATGAACCGCGTGAGCATCCTACTTACCAAGGCTTGCCAATGTGTCGGCAGGACGAAGACGATGCCCAGCGCTGCTATCGAGACAGCAACACAGATTGGGCGCGTTACAAAGCGCTTGCAGATGCTTTTAACGTGCCAGGTGAGTTCACGACTTTTTCTGCCTACGAATATTCCCCGGTGCTGCCCGATGCCGGAAAACACCATCGCAATGTTATCTTCAATGGCACAACTCTGCCCGAGCATGCCACTTCGTATTTGGATGTGGGCAGTGCGCCGGCGCTGTGGCGCGCACTGGAGAAAACGTGCACAGGCGACTGCGATTTTCTGACCATACCGCACAACATGAATAAAGCTTGGGGGCTTTTTTACAGCCCCTACACCTGGGACGGCAAGCGCTATAGCGAACAAGATTGGCAACTGCGTAAACGCCGCGAACCACTTGCTGAGATTTACCAGGTTAAAGGGGCAAGCGAATGCGCTCTAGGCGTTGGCGCTACCGACGAAGAATGCGGCTTTAGTCAGGTGTTACCACCGTGCGCGGAGGGGCAGTTATCAGGTTGTGCCTTTAAAACGGCCTTTGCCAGGCAGGGCCTGAAAGTGGGTTTGTCGCTGGAGCAGTCGCTGGGGTTTAATCCGCTGCGATTCGGCTTTATCGGCGCTACTGACACCCATAACGCAAACCCGGGTGATGCAGAAGAGTGGGATTTTGTGGGGAAGGTAGCCGCGGCCTCTTCACCCGCTATTCGCAGAGTGACTGAATGGCCGGGCCGAAGGCCTTTTGAGTCGACTCTTCAGTTTCATACCTCCGGTGGTCTGGCTGCCGTTTGGGCGCAGGAAAACACGCGTGATGCAATCTTCAGCAGTATGCAGCGCCGTGAGGCCTACGCAACTTCTGGTACGCGAATCACCCTGCGTTTTTTTGCAGGCTACGATTTTGACGACAGCATCGTCGGTGACCCGCAAGCTATTGCCAAAGCAACTGCCGGCGGTGTCCCTATGGGCGGATATTTGGCAGCAGCGAAGACAACTAAGTTAACTAAGACAACTAGCACAGCGAGCCCGACTTTCTTTGTATGGGCCGCTGCAGACTTAATGAGCGCACCGCTTCAGCGCGTGCAGGTTATTAAAGGTTGGATCGATAATACAGGCGTAGTGCAGGAGCGCGTGCGCGATGTTGCTTGCGCTGATGGCCTGGCCGTGAATTCTGCAACCGGACGGTGCCCTGATAACGGCGCCAGTGTGGATACAACGACGTGTTCCATCAGCGAAGATTCAGGTGCTGAAACACTCATCGCCACTTGGGAAGACCCGACATTCGATGCCAGTGAAAGCGCCTTTTACTATGTTCGCGTTCTGCAGAACCCCACTTGCAGGTGGTCTACGTACGACGCAATGCGCTTGGGGATAGAGCCGCCGGCACATGTACCGGCAACCATTAGAGAGCGTGCGTGGTCTTCCCCTATTTGGGTTGGGCCTGGTCAGTGAACAGCGCGTAATTTAAAGCGCTGCTATCTCTTGCCCAAGCAGCTGCAGGAACTTAGCCCCAACTGCTCCATCGATTACTCGATGATCACAGGATAGCGTTGCACTGACCATCGTTGCCACGGCTGGCGCACCGTCTTTCACCACGACTTTTTCTTCGCCCTTGCCCAGCGCCAAAATTGCGCCCATAGGCGGGTTGATGATCGCAGTAAAATTGCTCACGCCAAACATGCCCAGGTTAGACACGGTAAACGAGCCGCCGCTGATATCTTCTTTAGCGAGCTTGCCGGTTTGCGCCTTCTCCGCCAAAACGGCTACCGCTGCGGCAATCTCCTCGGGTGATTTGTTCTGTGCCTGAGGCACAGTGGCAGGATAAAGGCCGTCATCCGTGGCGATGGCTACCGAAATGTTGGCATCTTCAAACTGATGAATATCATCGCCCACCAAATTGACGTTCACTCTAGGCTCTTTCATTAGCGCCTGGCCAATGCAGTAAACGATCAAGTCGTTGACTGATACCTTCGTACCGCCTGCGTCGTTGAGTTTTTTGCGGTGCGCCATGAGGCCATCCAGCTCGTACTCAACGGTCAGATAAAAATGGGGAATCTGTTGCTTGGCTTCCGTTAAGCGCCGCGCAATGGTTTTACGCGTTGCGGTCAAAGGAATCACCGTTACGCCTGCTGCCGCTGCGTCCTCATCACTACCACCGCTCGCTGCGTCTCGCACATCGTCTTCGGTGATGCGCCCGCGCCTACCCGTGCCGGTAACGCTGTTGAGATCTACATTCAACTCTTGGGCTAACCTGCGAACAGAGGGGCTTGAGCGTGTAGCTGCGTCGCCTGCACCACCTGCTTTTGCAGCCGGGGCTGCAGCGGCGGGTTTTTCATCAGCGAACTGTCCACCGCCAAAGTCGGCGATAAATGCGTCAATAGCTGCGTCGTCTACGTCTGCCGCAGCAATCACGCCCAGTAGCGCACCCACAGGGTGAGCGTCACCTTCTTGGGCAACGACGCGGCGCAGCACGCCATCAACCGGTGAATCCCACACGTTTACAATTTTGTCGGATTCCATCTCGAAGACTTCGTCGCCTTTTTTGATGGCATCGCCTTCTGCGTTGTTCCAGGTAGTGATGGTGCCTTCTACCATTTCGATGCCCCACTTGGGCACCGCAATCGGGTAAATCTCACTCATAGTGTTAGCTCACCAGCGCTTTAATAGTTGCCTGAATTTTCTCAACACTGGGAATGTAAGCCGCTTCCAACTCAGGTGAGAAAGGTGTGGGGCTGTGTGGCGCACACACTTGCTTAATGGGGGCCTTTAAGGCATGGAACGCCTTATCAGCGGCCAGTGCTGCAATGTCTGCGGTTAGGCCGCAGCGTGGTGGAGATTCATCCACAACTATCAAACGACCGGTGGCCTCTACACTCTCAAGAATCGCGTTCTCATCCAGTGGCGAGGTTGTGCGTGGATCAATAAGGTCACAGCTAATGCCGTCGGCTTCCAGTGCGTCAATTGCAGCAGCCGCTTTGTTCACCATTTGGCCAAAGGCTACTACGGTAACGTCATCGCCTTCACGGACAAAAGCCGCTTCGCCAAAGGGAATGGTGTACATTTCATCGGGTACTTCAGCCACTTCCTGATACAGCGCTTTGGGCTCGAAAAACAATACCGGATCGTCTTCTTTAATCGCCTGCAACATCAATCCTTTTGCATCATAGGCGTTTGAAGGCACGACGACTTTTAAGCCCGGGAAGGAGGTCATCACCTGATACATCGATTGGCTGTGTTGCCCGGCAGCAGAAAAACCGCCGCCCGATGCAAAGCGAATCACCGCTGGGCACTTGCTCTTGCCGCCAAACATGTAGCGGAACTTGCCCATTTGGTTAACGATCTGATCCATACAGACGCCGATGAAATCAGCAAACATAATCTCAGCCACGGGGCGCATACCCACTAACGCTGCGCCTGCAGCTGCACCGACAATCGCCGATTCAGAAATGGGGGTATCCACACAGCGGTCGGCGCCGAACTCTTTATACAGGCCAGTGGTGACACCAAACACGCCCCCTACCTCGCCTACCTTGCCACTGGGGCTGCCATTACAACCGGCAACATCTTCGCCAATCACAAAGACTGAATCATCTTCTGCCATCGCCTGATGCAGGGCTTCGTTGATGGCGTCACGCATTGTTTTCTCTGACATAGCTAAATCTCCTACGCTGCGCCGTTGTAAGTAATGTAAACGTCTTCAGTCACCTGCTCAGGCGTTGGCCTGGCAGCGGCCTTGGCCTCTGTCACTGACTGCTCGATAAGCGCCATCACCTCGGCATCAATCGCGTCTAGCTCATCGGCAGAAACCTCGCCGGTTTCTGCCATCTTGGCGCGGAAGTTCTTCAAACAACATGAGTTTTCACGCAAGTCATCCAGCTCGCCCTCAGCGCGGTAATACTGTGGATCACCAACGAAGTGGCCATGGAAGCGGCCTGTTTCTGCGAATATACCGGCGGGGCCCTTACCTGAGCGCGAATGTTCAATGGCTTTAGCAGCCGCTTCATACACAGAGAAGAAATCTGCCCCATCGGCAACAAATACAGGGAAGCCAAAGGCCTCAGTGCGTGCTTTCAAATCATCGCAACCTACCGCGTATTCAATATTGGTGTGCTCTGAGTAGTAGTTGTTTTCGATCACAAAGATAGCGGGAACCTGCAGCACTACGGCTAGGTTCATCGCTTCAAAACAGGTGCCCTGATTCACGGAGCCATCACCGGAAAACGAGACCGCGACGCGGCCGTTTTTGCGAATCTTCGCCGCTAGCGCAGAGCCAACAGAAATCGGCGGGCCGCCCGCCACAATGCCGTTGGCACCCAGAATACCTTTCTCCATGTCAGCAACGTGCATAGAGCCACCTTTGCCTTTACACAGGCCTTCAGAGGAACCAAATAGCTCCTTCATCATGCCGATAACATCAGCACCTTTGGCAATACAGTGCCCGTGGCCGCGGTGTGTTGAGATAATGGTGTCTGCATCATCCAGCTGCTCACAGATACCCACAGCGTTGGCTTCCTGCCCGGTGTAAAGGTGCGTGAAGCCAGCGATTTGGCCGTTCATAATCTCCGCATGAGCACGTTCCTCAAATTCACGGATGGTTTTCATTTGGCGGTAAGCCCGCGTTAACTGCTCTTTAGATAATGCCACTATAGAGAACTCCTGCATCAGGTGGGCGCGTCAGGCTCGGTGAACCCTTCGCGCAGAGTTTGGCTCGAAAGATAGAAATATAGGTGAATGAGTTTAAAAAAAACAGTCATTTCTGTTTTTTTCTGGGCAGCCTGTAACACCATAATTGGGAGCTACGCTGTCAGCTTCTCCTAAGCTGATTTCATCCATATTCTGTCGCTCTTCCGGCAGTTGGCGTTTACCGAACACTGCATCGTCTGAATCAAACTAAAACCCGTTGTATTGCTGGTGACTAACTAATGAGAGAGTATTCTCGTTGTTAGCGGCCTGCTCAAGTTCTTTGTGCTTATTTGTTGATCAACAATCGAGCGTGTCGCCCTAATGGCGGCTCGCTGTCGTACCCGACACCCGCTTCGATCCCCCATGATCTTCACAGGACGCAGGAGCACAGCAAAATGATGGTGGGGAAACTTAGGTTACAAAGGAGCTGGTCTCAGGAGCAGCTTGCTGAAATGTCCGGTCTCAGTGTCCGCACCGTTCAACGCATAGAGCGTAATGGCAATGCTAGTACCGAATCCCTGAAAGCCTTGGCGGCTGTGTTTGAATGCGATTTCAATGAACTAACGCAGATGGAGGCACTTACTATGTCATCGCAAACCGAGCTTACCCTTGAAGAACAACATGCTATTGAATACGTGCGTGACCTAAAAAGCTTTTACAGTCACGCGCTCTCCTATGCCTTAACTATCCCGCATCTATTTTTCATTAACTACCAAACGACGGATTACCTATGGGCTTGGTGGCCAGCGCTGGGTTGGGGAATTGGTCTGCTCACGCATGCACTACAAGTTTATGAGGTGTTCGACTTTTACGGTTCGAATTGGGAGAAGCGCCAAGTGGAGAAGCGTCTGAGTAGAAAACTTTGAGAATCTTTAGTTAGAGAGCCAGTTTCGATTCAATCAGGTTAAAACGCTTTTTATGGGAGGGGAGCTTTACGCCACCGCGCCAGTATGGGGTGACGGTTGCGTATAAGTTTTAAAGCGTAATGGCGGTGAGGGAGGGATTCGAACCCTCGAACGGTTACCCGTTACACACTTTCCAGGCGTGCGCCTTCGACCACTCGGCCACCTCACCGTTGAGGCCGCGCATAATAGCACAACAAAATGGGGTTAACAGGCCTACTGGCGCAGTAAACGCGGGCCTGGCATCGGGTGTTTTTCAGTAGAACGCAGAGGGTTGATATCCAACCCGCCACGCCGTGTATAAAACGCCTGAATTGTCAGCGAAACTGGGCTGCAGGTTCTCTGCAGGTCACTAAACATACGCTCCACACACTGCTCGTGGAATTCCTGATGGTTTCTAAAGCCCAACACATAAGCAAGTAAACCTGCCCTATCAATAGCAGGGCCTTCATAGCGTATTCGCACAGAGGCCCAATCGGGCTGGCCGGTAACCGGGCACAGTGAGCGCAGCAGGTGCGTACACAGCGATTCCTTCACTAACTGGTCGGCGTTGACGCGCAGAGCGCTAGGTTCCGGGCGCTCAGGAATAACGCCTAGGGGCGCGTCATCGATGCAACTGGCCTCCAGCGCTTCGGGGGCTACCTCGGCATCATCCACATCGCAGATCTCTACTTTTACCGCCGCGCCTGCAACCGCACTCAAATCGCTCTCTAACGTATTTTGCAGCGCATTGGCTGAGTCAAAAGCGTGACTATTTAATGAGTTCAAATAGAGCTTGAAAGACTTAGATTCGACAATGTTGGGTGACTCAGCCGGTACGGTAAAGCGAGCAATTTTTGCCATTGGCCTGCCGGTAGCGTCTAGCCATGACAGCTCGTAAGCATGCCAAATGTCTGCTCCATACATCGTACTGGCCAGGTGATCACCCAGCGTTGCCCTGCCCTGCGCCCGCGGTATTGGGAACAACAATTGCGGCGCGTAAACGGTAGCAGGCGGCGTTTGCTGTCCTAATAAAAGCCCACTCTGCTCGTCGCTAGACATACCTGTGCCTCTTATTCCGCTTACTGGCGGAGTCGTTTGCCTGTGTTCAGCAAATGCATGCTGTAGGCAAAGGCAATGGCGGTGAAAAACGCTATCATGCCGAACGAAAAGGTGAGGCTAACATCGGAGACACCCAGCACACCGTAGCGAAAGGCGTTAACCACATACACCAGCGGGTTGAGTTTAGAGACGCCTGCCCAAAAATCGGGGAGCAGATCCATCGAGTAAAACACGCCGCCCAGATAGATAAGCGGCGTGAGAACAAACACGGGCACAATCGAAATGTCATCGAAACTGTTGGCGTACACGGCGTTGATAAAACCCGCCAAGGCGAACAGCGTTGAGGTCATCAGTACAATGACGATGACAATGAAGTAGCTGTGAATATGTAACTTGGTGAAAAATAGCGAGACTAGGGTTACTACAACAGCTACTAGTAACCCGCGGCTAACGCCACCCAGAACATAGCCCATTAAAATGACGTAGTTAGGTACTGGTGAAACCAACAGCTCTTCAACCGCGTGGCTAAATTTGGAGCCAAAAAATGACGAAACCACATTCGAATACGAGTTAGTCACAATGGCCATCATGATGAGGCCGGGCACTACGAACTCCATGTAGGTGAACCCACCCATTTCGCCAATACGCGACCCTATCAGCGTACCGAAGATCACAAAGTACAATGACATAGTGATGGCCGACGGCAGCAAAGTCTGCGTCCAAATGCGCATGTAGCGTCTTATTTCTTTACGCAGGATCGTCATGAACGCGACCCATTGTTCATAAGCACTCATGCTGCGCCCTCCACCAGATTTACAAACATTTCTTCCAGGCGGTTAGCTCGGTTACGCATACTACTAATTTGAATTCCCTGACTATCGAGCTGGGAAAAGACGTCGTTGATAAACTGATCCTTCTCTACTTCGACTTCTACGGTATGCGCATCGACAACGTTCACGCTAAACCCCGCTATTTCTAAACCGGCGGGTACCGCTTGCACACAATCGAGTATGAAAACTTCTTTGTTGAGCTGGCTCAGCAGATCCTTAATAGACGTATTCTCGGCAATTTTGCCCTTGTCGATAATGGCGATGTGCCGGCACAGCGCTTCAGCCTCTTCGAGGTAATGCGTCGTGAGAATAATCGTGGTGCCTGCTTCGTTAATCTCCTGCAGAAAATCCCACATTGAGCGGCGCATTTCGATATCAACGCCGGCAGTAGGCTCATCAAGAATTAACAACCGCGGCTCGTGCACTAGCGCCCGCGCAATCATGAGCCTGCGCTTCATGCCGCCGGACAGCATACGCGACTGGATATCGCGCTTTTCCCAAAGCCCTAGCGCCTTCAGATACTTCTCTGCTCTTTCATGGGCAACGGCAGGTGGCAGGCCGTAGTAGCCCGCCTGGTTAACGACGATATCCAGGCCCTTCTCAAACTGGTTGAAATTAAACTCCTGAGGAACGATCCCGATATGCTTTTTGGCAGCGGGAAAATCGTCATCAATATCCACCCCAAACACAGAGACCTTGCCGCCAGATTTGGCGACGAGAGAACAGATGATGCCAATAGTGGTGGATTTGCCAGCGCCATTAGGGCCAAGCAGCGCAAAGAAATCGCCTTCGCCTACTTCAAAGCTAATGCCTTTTAGGGCTTCAAAGCCGTCATCGTACGTCTTACTAAGGTTTTCAATTTTGAGGGCTGGTATCATACCGCGAGCAAATCCGGGCTAAAGAACAAGCGCGATATTGTACGCGTATTTGTCTGCCTAAACGACATTGCCCCACGAGAATAACGGTGTTTAAAACCCAATGAATGACGAACAGTACCGCCAGTATGGCCGTGATGAGTTGGCTGACTTTGGCAAAAAGCTCAGCGAGCAAACCAATGAACTGCCGCAGGAAGACCCGCTTCGCGAACTTGCGTCTGCCTT
This sequence comes from Halioglobus sp., assembly GCA_045106775.1. Lineage (GTDB taxonomy): Bacteria > Pseudomonadota > Gammaproteobacteria > Pseudomonadales > Halieaceae > Marimicrobium. The sequence continues at coordinate 29,854 of JBGCFE010000161.1, read as the reverse complement.
TTGTGAGCTAGGCGAAGCCAATAGCGCGCTGTATGACGTTGGCCCAGGCCTGGTCTCGCGCTTGTTCACCACCTACCCGGAATGGGCGCCTACACTACCCCGTCACGCATTGTGGTTTCTGGGCGGCGACTGCCTGCATTTTATGGCCGATGAAGAAATCGCACTCTTCCAAGAGCTTGAAGAGCAAAGGTTAGCGGCCGCCGCCGAGGGCAAGTTATTTAACATTCAAGAAGCGCGCGCTAACCTGCTGAACTTACAGTAGTTTATACCTAGCACGCCAGCGTGGGGCTTGACGCCGAATAGGAGCCTACCTACAATGCGCGCCTCTTGTTTGAGTCGCTTACGTCCCCTTCGTCTAGTGGCCTAGGACACCGCCCTTTCACGGCGGGAACAGGGGTTCGAACCCCCTAGGGGACGCCACTTAGTAAATAGCGGTGGGTAAACGCAGAAAAGTTTCAACGCGGGAATAGCTCAGTTGGTAGAGCGCAACCTTGCCAAGGTTGAGGTCGCCGGTTCGAACCCGGTTTCCCGCTCCATGAAATTAGCACGCAACCCTACACAGCGTCATATCATCATAGCCAGTAGTAACCGAACGTAAGCCACAGAGCGCCTCATCTAACGCTGGGTCGTTAGTATCAACGAGTAAAGTACGCCCCTCTAGCTCAGATATTTTTGATTTCGCGGCTACGACAATGATGTTCTCCAGGCCTACAGCCCTAATGACTCGCGGGGAGAACTGTTGATTACCACGACCAAAAATAAATCCCTGGCCGCCGATCACTGTAACGACGATTTTCACTGGCCCCGTATGGCGATCAACCAGTTTGGCGAGCTCTTCCTCGGTGCAATCAGTTGCAACCAGCTCAGAATCCGCGATCGCATCGACGCCAATCAAGGTGTTGCCCAAACCAAGCGTGCTCATGATCGTAGCCGTTGTGGAACCTGGCCCCATGAGATAAAGCGTTTGTGCATCCATAGTATCGACAAACCACTGCGCGATTTCTTCCGCCACCAGCTCAGGGTCTTCTTTACCGCCCACTTTAGTACGCTGCAAATGGTGGCCTTCGCTTGGTACTAGCAACTCTCCATAGAACCGGCTACGTACCACATCGTTTTGCAGGGCGGACTCATCAATGTCGCGAACTTCTTTTGGCGAGACGTCTACCATTCCCCCTGAGGCTAGTTGCAGTAATAACTCGGCTGCACTCTCAGGCGAAACGGCGAATACACCAGACTGCATCTTCACACCTGCCGGAATTCCCAGCACCGGCGCGCGTGATGCCACGCGGTCATAAATATCGCGGGCGGTGCCGTCACCACCAGCGAAAACAATTATTTGCGCGCCGGCGCTGAGCATCGTTTCTACGGCAGCCTGAGTATCGCTAGCTTCGCTTGGACTGGTTTTAGCATGCCCCAGAACGGAGTAACGTATCGCTGTATCTGCCAGAGCGTCTTCACCCATCGCGCCGCCCCAGCATAGAAATTCGAATTGCTCAGCGTGGGGTTCAAGTGCCTTCAGTGCGCGCTGTGCGCGCTCAGCAGAACGGGAAGGTAAAACACCCGCTTTCGCGACCTCATCTTTTAGAGCGACAGAATCACTACCCTTCATTGCAAGTGCGCCGCCAGCGCCCGCGAGTGGGTTAATAAAAAAGCCGACTTTTAATGCATTCGTCATTGCTTGGACGCGCCTTGTCGTGTGCAGCCAAGCACCTCGATCGCGTTCGCAACTGCGTCGTTTTGCCCAGCGTAATACACACTGGAACCCCATAGCTCACGCCTTACAGGGTAGTCCTTACGCAGTTTATCAAATGCCTCTGCTGCGTTCGCCGGTTCTGCACCCACCGTCGCTGCACGCAGGCGTGCATCGTCATCAGCAACCACATACCGCTCGCTGATCATCGCGCGAATAGCTTGAGCAACAGTGTTGTTAGAAGACAGCTCAATAGCCGGTAGTTCTGTGGCATCCGTGAATAGGTGAGCGCTCTCGAGCCCAAAGATTGTTTTTGCTTCCCGTGCCAGATGATAGGTTGCCGCTAACTTGGCATCGTAGCTGTAGCCCGCGATATGCGCTGTTCCGAATGAAACGTTAGCCAATAGCTCAGCATCTATTGCGGGCTCGCCCTCCCAAACATCCAACACAGTATCCAAGCCCGTGCGCTCAATGCATGCCAATAGAGCGCGATTATCTATAACGGCTCCTCGGCTTGCGTTGATTAAAAGTGCGTTTGATTGCAACAGCGCAAGCTCAGCCGCTGCGATGAGGTGGAAGCTTGGCCAGGGTGCCTGCTGTGTGAGTTCGCAGTGCAGGCTGACAACGTCGCAACCTAACACCTCGTGTAAAGAGGCAGCGTTGGGAGCGTCTTCAAGCAATGGATCAAACACTTTGTAGGCAATGCCAAAACCTGTGCAGAGGGCCGCCAACGCACTGCCGACGTGTCCGTAACCCACTATGCCTACCGTGCCACCTTGCAACAGACGCTCTAAGTGTCGCCCCGTTTCACAGATTGCCGCCAGCACATATTCAACCACCGAGCGGGCATTGCTGCCGGCGGCGTGCGCGAACGCGATTTCTTTGCGCTGAAGATAAAGCTGATCAATGTGGTCAAGCCCGGCAGTCGCGCTACCCACAAAGCGCACGGATGAGCCGTCGAGCAATTGCGAATCAACCTTCGTCACTGAGCGAACGAGGAGTATATCTGCATCCGCCACTTGCGCCTGTGTGAACTGCCTACCCTGCCCTAGTTCTACACTGCCTACACTTGCAAAGGCCTGCTCCACGCAAGGGATATTCATGTCTGCAACTATTTTCACAGCGCGTCTTACTGACCCATTTGCGAGGCAGTGCCAGAAACGGACGCCATCAAGGTTTTGCAACGACGCGGCAATGCGCCGCCTAAATCCAATGACTCCAAATAGTCTATCGTGGATGTCAGCGCGCGTTCGGTAAGCATGAAACGCGGTGTTTCACTCACCTCTGGAATATCGTCTGCAAGCCCTGTTAACTGGCGAGAAACAAGCACCTGTGGCCAGTGCTCGATTAACCGCTCCTGCACTTTGGCCGCGCCGCGTATCTTGAGCGCATTGACGGTAGTGAGGCCCGCTTCCAAGGCTGCAAGCGTATCGTACGACTGCAGTAGCGCCGCAGCGGTTTTAGCACCGACACCGGGCACGCCCGGTATATCGTCGATGGAGTCGCCCACCAGCGCTAGATAATCGCCAAACTGATTGGGCCGAACACCAAACTTCGCGTAAAAACTCTTTTCATCCAGCGTGACATCCTGAGCAAAATCCCACCATGCGTCATCCGGCCCGCCTATTATCTGCCCGAGATCTTTATCCCGTGTAACAACTGTCACTGGCGTTCCTTGCTGTCGATAACGGCGTGCGGCACTGGCCAAATAATCATCTGCTTCGTAACGCGGCCCACCGTAGCAGGTAAAGCCCAGCTTCTGTGTCACCTGTCGGCAAGCATCCAGTTGAAACGCCAGCTCATCGTCGGGTAACTCTCGCGAAACTTTATAGTTGGGGTAAATATCGTTGCGGTAGTTGCTGCCCAGGCTTTCATCAAACGCAACGACACCATAAAACTCAGTGCCCTGCATATCCAAAAAATCCAACAAAAATTTAGTGTAACCATAGACGGCAGAGACTGGCATGCCATCTTGTGTGTGCCAACGATCGGGCATCGAAAACCAGGCGCGGAAAATATAAATCGACGCGTCAATTAACCACGCGCGCTCAGTCGTCATGCAACCACCTCGAGCAAAAATTGACAATCCTGCACTTTGATTGCGGTTGCAAACTCCGCGCTTAACGCGGTGAAGAGTATCTGCCCGCGGGCGGGTAATCCGTCGCGCTGCCACGCCTTAGCCTGCGCAATAACGTGTGCTTTGAAATCGCTACTATCAGGCATAGTGCTATCGCTCTGGCCCAAATTATCCAGGCTAATACTGAATGGATACGCGCACGCCTGCGAAAAAAACCACTCCAGCGCCTGTGGCTTTACTTCTACTGCCTCAAACGCTTTTTGCTGCTCGGGATTGCGTCCGTCGGGCGAATACCAATAGCCGAAGTCCTGCTGCTGCCGGCGAGCTTCGCCGGCGATGCACCAATGCGCGCTTTCGTGCAGGGCACTGGCAAAGAAATCCTCTCGATAGGAAAGCGTATGGTGTGTCTCTGTAGATGTGGCTGGGGAATAAAGCGGCTCGCTTGCTCCGCCGCTTAGTACCGTATTGAATTGCGAAAAAGCGGTGTTGAATACAGACTCGATTCTTGCCGCATCAAAACAGTTGGCTTCTGGGGTAGTGTTCGCAACAAGCGTCATAGCTGGCCTATTCTTGCTTACGCAGCACGTAACGGTATTGTCCGCCCGCCTCGTCCTGGCTCACCAGTTCGTGCCCTAGAAACGCACAGAACTTCGGTATGTCGCGCTGCGTGGAAGGGTCCGTCGCCACAACACGAACAGATTCGCCCACGGCCATATCCCGTATTTTGTTATGCAATAACATCACCGGCTCAGGACAAAACAGGCCAGTGGCATCTAATAGGTGATCGTGCTGGTCAGACATGGCCCTAGTTTATCAATTCTCTAACAATCGTTCTGCAGTTTCGCGATCAACCAAATCCCACTCTTCACTTTCTGCATCAAACAGTAACTGCACATCGCTGGCCAGTAGCTGACGATGCAGGCTTGCCACCTTGCTCTCTAAGGCCACTTCCTGCAAACCGTAGTCGGTGCCATCACGGCTGGCGAACTCCTCCAGTAACGCCTGCAATACGTCAGCAGGAACTCGATCAGGAGGAATTTGTACAAATTGTGCCATGGCCTTGCTCGCCGGTTACCACCACAGAGAATGCGCGCTACTATACGGTTTAATAGATGTTTTAACACCTTCAAAATGGAGCAGAAACCCGTGGATACAGCCTATATCGTGACCTTTATCGGCGACGACCGCCCAGGTCTGGTGGAAGAGCTTGCCGGTGTCATTGAGACAATTGGCGGGAACTGGCTCGAAAGCAAGCTATCTCAGTTGGGCGGCAAGTTTGCAGGCCTAATTTTGGTTAGTTGCCCCAGTGTATCCTCAGAAACACTGCACAAGGCCCTAGAAGCCCAGATGGGAGGCCAGTGCTCTATCCGCGTTACCGCTACCGGTGAAGCGACTCAGGCCGCCCACGGGCGCGACATCACGCTTTCGGTAATGGGGCCAGATCGGCAGGGTATCGTAAAGGAAGTCTCCAGTGCATTGGCACAGCGGCAAATCAATGTTGTACGCTTAAATAGCGATGTTGTTAGCGCCCCTATGAGCGCGGAGCTTCTGTTTCAAGCGCAAATTGAGGCTAGAATTCCCGAAGGTGCAGATATTGATCAGCTGGGCGAAACGCTGGACGAAATCGCCAATCAAATGACCCTGGAAATTGACTGGAGCTAGTGGCTCACCCTTTCAGCATAGGCCCGCCCAACAACTAGTCTTTTCGGTTAAGCAATGTGCGCAACAAAACCCAAAACCCTGCAATTACCGCCCCGATAACCGCAAGTGCTGCGATGAGTAAAAAGGCAACGAAAAGCGATTCCCCCATCTCAGAAGCGGACAGATCAAACTGATCCATCGCCCCCCAGGCAAGCGCGCCCATCGCCGCTACGCCCAGGAATAGCGTTCGGTAGTAACGTTTTTGAGCAGGTGTCATCCAGCGCCCACTTGGCCTAGCGTTTTTCTGCAGAGGCGCCGATGGCAGGTGTCGCGCAGTCTACATCGGCATTTTGTCCGCGATGGCGCAACACATGGTCCATCAACACAATGGCAAGCATTGCTTCAGCAATGGGTGTAGCGCGTATGCCGACGCAGGGGTCGTGCCGACCGTGCGTGGCAACTTCAATAGCGTTGCCGCCGGTATCGATAGAGGCGCCTTCCTGACGAATGCTTGACGTTGGCTTGAGCGCCAGGCTCACCGTAATATCCTGGCCACTGGAAATACCACCCAACACGCCGCCTGCGTTGTTGCCGACAAAACCATCGGGAGTTAGCAAATCGCGATGCTCGGAACCACGCTGTTCCACTGAGGCAAAACCTGAACCAATCTCAACACCCTTGACGGCATTGATACCCATCATCGCGCTGGCAATGTCGGCGTCCAGGCGATCAAAAATAGGCTCGCCCAATCCTGGCATCGCTCCTGAGGCAACCACGTTAATACGCGCGCCGATAGAATCACCGTCTTTGTTAAGCGCAGCCATGAAGGTTTCCATCTCTGGAATTTTGTCTGGATCAGGGCAGAAAAACGGATTTGTTTCTACTACATCCCATTCAACCCGCTCAGCAGCAATAGGGCCCAGTTGCGCGAGGTAACCCCTAACGCTTATGCCATAACGGGTGTGCAGAAACTTTTTGGCAATGGCCCCGGCAGCAACGCGCATAGCCGTTTCTCTCGCCGAAGAGCGCCCGCCCCCGCGATAATCGCGGAACCCATACTTTTGGTTATAGGTGTAATCGGCATGCGCAGGCCGAAACGTATCTTTAATGTTGGAGTAGTCTTTAGAGCGCTGATCGGTATTTTCGATGAGCATTCCTATCGACGTACCGGTCGTTAAACCTTCAAATACACCCGAAAGAATACGTACTTCATCGGCTTCTCTGCGCTGGGTAGTAAATCTCGATGTTCCCGGCTTGCGGCGATCCAAATCTGGCTGCAGGTCAGCAGCGTCTAGAGGCAAACCCGGCGGGCAGCCATCTACCACGCAACCGATTGCGGGGCCGTGACTTTCGCCAAAGCTAGTGACGGTAAAAAGTTTTCCAAACGTGTTTCCGGCCATGACAATCTCACGTGCGCCTACTTCAAAGCCGCGTATTATAAAGCTATCTGCGCCAGCTTTCGCTGTAATGTTGCCATTGTTCAGCGGTCAGCGTGAACACGCCCTCGCCGCCCTGCTCAAACTCTAGCCAGGTAAACGGTACCAAGGGATACGCAAGCTCCAGTGCCGGCCAGCTATAGCCCAACTCTACAAATAACGAACCGCCAGGCGCCAGAAAATCGCCTGCCCTGGCCAGTATTTGATGCGTAAGGTTCAGGCCATCCTCACCAGACCCTAATGCCATCGCTGGTTCGTGGTGATATTCAGCAGGCATGGCGCTTAAGTCGGCGGCATTTACATAGGGCGGATTGCTCAGAACAATGTCGAAGACAGCGTCTTCTGCCACTGCCGAAAAGAGGTCAGATGGATAGATGGTTACTCTGTCTTCAACACCGAGCAGCACTGCGTTTTCTCGCGCTAAGGCCACTGCATCTTCATCGAGATCAACAAGCTCTACGCGCGCGTTGGGGAAGTAATAGGCGACGGCCAAGCCGATACTGCCACCGCCACAACACAAGTCGAGCACTCGCAGCGGGCCATCAATAACAACCCAGGGTTCAAATGCGTTAAGTACGAGCTCGGCCATGGGTGAGCGTGGGATAATCGCTCTGCGATCGCACTTGAATTCCAAACCAGCGAACCAGGCCTTTTCCAGGAGATACGGCAGCGGGATTTGTTGTATGACCCTAGTAGATACTAGGGAACTGATGCGGCTGGCGGTTACGGCATCTATAAGCTCCCCCAGAACATCCTCACCGCTATTGGCTGGCAAGCCTGCCGCGCCCATCACCAATTGCACGGCTTCGTCCCACGCGTTGTCCGTGCCGTGGCCAAAATAGACATTACTGTGCTCGAAGTAGTCTGCCACCGCGTTGAGCACGCTGGCGATAGACTTCCCCGCAGCAATAGTGGGTGCTTTGTCATCCATACGGTCAAGTCTACCGTATTCACTGCACCGACCTGCGGTTTTTGTTGGGCAATTGCCTTGCATCAAGCGGGTTGCTACTATCTTTTTGCACTGTGGCCAGCCTGGCACGCGAAACGCGGGCGTCACTACCGAATACATTACGGAGTACCGATTTTGGAAAAGAGCTGGGCAAACATAATCGAATCAATTGGTGAAGACTTAAACCGTCCAGGCCTAGTAGATACGCCAAAGCGTGCGTCAAAGGCGTTTGAGTTTTTAACGCACGGCTATCAGCAGTCGGTTGATGAGGTAGTTAACAACGCGCTTTTCCCTTCAGATTCCAGTGAGATGATTTTGGTTCAGGACATCGAGCTTTACTCACTCTGCGAGCACCATCTACTGCCATTCATTGGCCGCTGTCATGTCGCCTATATTCCAACCGGCAATGTGCTGGGGCTATCGAAAGTCGCGCGCATTGTTGATGTGTTTGCCCGTCGGCTACAGATTCAGGAATCTCTCACTTCACAGATTGCACAAACAATCATGGATGTAACAGAGGCGGAAGGCGTGGGCGTCATCATAGAAGCACAACACATGTGCATGATGATGCGCGGTGTTGAGAAGCAGAACTCTTCGATGAAAACGTCAGCGATGCTGGGCTCATTTCGGGCAGAAGAAAAGACGCGCGATGAATTTCTTTCTCTATTGCAGATGCGCGGGCGTTAAACGGCTCGCCGGAGAAAAGTAAACCGACTTAATGCCGGCCCAACCCTCATCACCCGTTTTCAACCGTCATTAAGAACCCTCAATATTCATCAGCGACGGGTTCAACTTTAACAGCTCTACCCGAACGTACTGTCGGTCTGACGATCGCACCGATGCGTATACTACCAATCGGTATTGTTGGTTGAGGAGTGAATATGCACGGTACTGCTGAGCGTCACCTCGCCCATACAATAATCTCTCTCCGAAGATGCGACTTGCCCACTGTGCACCGTGCCCGCACGCGCGACCATCGCAGCCAAACAATAGCTCACTATCGCTTTCGGCCCCTACATCATCTGTCTGCTCCGTATCACTGAGCAATCCAAAAGCCTGCTCAATGTCGGCGAGTACTTCAGACGCACTGAAACCGTCAATAACACGCCACGTAATACGGGTAAGCTCGCCACTATAGCGGTCGCTTTTTTTCAGGCCCCATTGGCCGCGCACCTTTTTCATGGCGCCCAATCCAATCAAGTGATCGGTAACGTTCTCGTTTGTGCGCTCTACAAGCTCTAGATGAAGGTTGCCTTCTATCTGTGCCAGTGTTTCTTCTGGTGTCATGGCCTGTGCGCTGGAAAAAAACATGCCTAAACCAGTGAGTAACCATAAAGACGCAAAGAGCCTAAATCCAATTTTCACGCGTTACCCTCTTCCATTGCGGCACCTATGAACGCACCCAAACGATCTGCTACCTTCTCACAGCCCTCCTCCATGTGAAAATGGTGATGGCCCGGCACTTGCTCTACAGTAATTGTACGAATGTTCTCTGCTACCAGTTCTTCCAAACCCTGCGCTCGATACAGGGTTTCTTCGGCTAGCAGCAGAAGCACTGGCATATCCAGTGCCTTCATTGCCGCGCGGCTTTGTCCTGCCGTTAACTTCATGGCAGATGCCCCTTGCAACCTGGGGTCAGTGCGCCAGCGAAAGCCATCTGTATCTTCAGTAAGGTTTCTTCCAACAATTGCCTCTGCAGCGGCATGTGAGAGCCCTTTCCGCAGACGTACCGCTAACGCTAAATCAATCGACTCATACGCGCGGGATGGGCGATTCAATAGCAGCGCTTTATCGTCAAGTGCTTTACGCATTTGTGCCGGAAAATCACTCTCATCAATGGGTGGTGGCACAACCCCGTCTAGCAACGCAAGTGAACGCACCCTTTCAGGGATTGCACTGGCCAACAGCATGCTGATGATGGCGCCACGAGAGTGCCCTAGCAGGCTAAACGACTCCCAGCCCAGTGCCTCAGTAATTCCCATTAGCTCTGGCAGGTCGTCCCATATTTGGTAGCTAGAATCAGCAGAGCGGTTGTCGCTTAACCCGTGCCCAGTTAAATCTGGCGCCACCACGTAACAGCCGTGCATCTGCGGCGCCAAAAACGCGTAGCTGGCAGCGTTATCCAGCCAGCCATGTAGCGCCAAAACGGGCGTATGCGACGGATCCCCCCATGCGAGGCCATGCAGTTCCAGGCCATTCACATGCCACTGCATCGCGGTACTGCCAGCGGGAGCGCCTGCTTGTGTTGTGGACTGGGTCATTTATGAAATTCATAGGTGGGAGGACTCGCCCAGAATAACAGCTCGCCGCATAAAGCCCCCACGGTCGCCATCGAAAAGACAGTTAAAGCCCCAGGTATCATGCTTGGCACATTCTCCGCTTGGTGAATCCAGTGGTTTGACAGATAGCTTACAAGGGGTTGGTGCGATACCAGCACAACGTGGGCGCACTCGCTGTCGGCCAGGTCTTCCAACGCTTTCTCAACGTCGTGCACATGGCCCTCAGGCGTAAGTGCAGGAGAGGCCTGAACTACAATGCTTGGAAAACGCGCAGAAACGATTTCCGCTGTTTGGCGAGTACGCACATAAGGGCTGTAAAGAACCACCTCGGGCTTGACCAGACTAGGGTTATCCTCGGAACCGCAAGCTGCCTCGAATCGCTGGGCGGCAAGTGCAACGTCACGTTCTCCCTGCGCAGAGAGCACGCGCTCGCTATCCATAGGTGCGTTGGCAGCTTCACCATGCCTAAAAATACTAATGATCACTGCGATAAACTCCGAAGCGTCCCTGCAAAATTTCGCCTGCGAATGACAGCTGCAAACAAACGTTCAGCCCTTAACTGCTGGCCATTTCGACGAGCAATTTATTCAGTCGCGAAACAAACGACGCAGGGTCTTCTAGCTGTCCGCCCTCGGCTAACAGGGCCTGATCGAATATCACATTGGCCATATCTGCAAACCGATCCTCATCAGCTTCCTGATCAAGCATGGTCAACAATGGGTGCGATGGGTTCACTTCCAGAATTGGCTTCGAGCTTGGCACCTCTTGACCAGCGGCTTCCATAATTCGGCGCATTTGAGCGCCCATGTCGTGGTCGCCCACGACGAGACAGGCAGCAGACTCTGTTAAACGGCTAGTCGCCCGCACTTCTTCAACTTGCTCACTCAAAACACCTTTCAGACGCTCGACAAGGCCCTCTGATTCCTTTGCCACTTTCTCTTGCTCGGCCTTGTCTTCTTCAGTGTCGGTTGCAAGATCTAACTCACCACGACCCACGTCCTGAAACGCCTTGCCGTCAAACTCTCGAAGGTGATTCATCAACCAGTCATCCACACGATCAGTAAGCAGCAATACTTCGACACCTTTCTTGCGGAAAACCTCGAGGTGCGGGCTGTTTTTGGCCGTGTTGAAGTTTTCGGCCACAACATAGTAAATCTTGTCCTGGCCTTCCTGCATTCTCGCTACGTATTCTTCCAACGATTGATTTTGCTCTTCTGCATTGGTGTGCGTGGTTGAGAAGCGCAATAGCTTGGCAATCTTCTCCTGGTTGCCCATGTCCTCCGCCGGGCCTTCTTTCAGAACAGGGCCGAACTCTTGCCAAAACTGCGCGTAGTCGTCTGTCTTGGCCATCTTGCCCAGCATATCCAGCACGCGCTTAGTCAATGCGCTACGCATGGACTCGACAGCAGGGTCTTGCTGCAAAATTTCACGGGAAACGTTTAAAGAAAGATCGTTCGAGTCGACGACACCCTTGATAAACCGCAGGTACATAGGCAGAAACTGTTCGGCCTCATCCATAATAAACGTGCGCTGCACATACAGCTTTAAGCCACGCGACATGTCGCGGTTCCATAAATCAAAGGGCGCTTTCTTGGGGATGTACAGCAGGCTTGTGTATTCGAGCTTGCCCTCAACCTTGTTGTGGCTCCATGTCATTGGCGCTTCAAAGTCATTAGACACGTGCTGATAGAAACTGTGATATTCCTCGTCACTCACCTCAGAACGGCTGCGCGTCCACAGCGCCGTTGCTTCGTTGACAGCCTCGAATTCAGGCGCAGCGGGCACGTCAACAACATCTTCTTCTCCCTCTTCGGGCATGGCCGGAGGCGCCATTTTTTCCATCATGACGGGCACAGAAATATGGTCTGAGTATTTCTTGATAACGCTGCGCACCTGCCAGTCGTTAGCAAATTCCTCGCTGTCACTCTTCAGGTGCAGCGTGATGGTGGTGCCGCGCGCTTCGCGCGGCTCATCAGCAACAGAAAACTCTGCTTCACCGGCTGATTCCCACAGTACGCCTTCACTGGCTGGGTCGCCGGCTTTGCGGGTGTGTACCTCAACACGGTCGGCCACAATGAACGCGGAGTAAAAACCCACACCAAACTGGCCAATAAGCTGAGAATCTTTCTTTTCATCACCCGTCAAGCTCTCTAAAAAAGAGGCTGTGCCGCTTTTGGCAATGGTGCCCAAATGCTCAACGACTTCGTCGCGATTCATGCCAATGCCGTTGTCGCTGATGGCAATGGTCTTGGCCTCTTTATCGACATCTACCTGTATCTGAAAATCGCCCTGGCCTTCTAGCAGTGACTCATCGGCCAACGCAGCAAAGCGCAATTTATCGATGGCATCACTGGCATTGGAGATCAATTCGCGCAGGAAGATCTCTTTGTTGGAGTACAGCGAATGAATCATCAGGTGCAGGAGCTGCTTGGCCTCGGTTTGGAAGCCTAGGATTTCTTTCTTAACATCAGCGGTCATGATCGTCCTCGGGGGCTTAATCTGTTGATATTTAATGACTTATTGGAGTTTCTCGATATGGGGTCGCTAGGGTTGATTTCAAGTACTTCTAGCGCATATTGCATACAATTTTTAGGTATGGGTAACAGCTTGGAGCAGTTTAGGCGGAAGACCGAGCTTCAAGCCGGTCTTGGTTTGAAAGAGGGTTTCCAGTCGCTCCTCGGAAATCGCTTGGTGGAAACCCTCTTCCAAACCAAGCCCTGATCGAGCGAGGTTCCATGCCTAAGCTGGTTTACCGGTGCGCGGACAGTAGCGCTAAGTTAGGCGCCGGAACGAAATAGGCCGATCACCAAGCGAATTCCGTGGAGCGACTGATCGGCCTATTTCGTTTTGGTGCCGAGGTTCACTGCAGTTCACGCACTAATAAAAAAGCCCATCAATTGATGGGCTGATCGTCGGGCAGTGAGAAAGGCTTACCAGCCCGTTATCTCAGCAAGCCCATTACCAATCTCAGCCAGGCTACGAACTGTCTTAACACCGGCATCTTCCAGGGCAGCAAACTTCTCATCCGCTGTGCCTTTACCACCAGAGATGATTGCACCGGCGTGGCCCATACGCTTGCCTTTAGGTGCAGTAACACCCGCAATGTAAGACACAACTGGCTTAGTCACGTTGGCTTTGATGTAGGCCGCGGCTTCTTCTTCAGCGGTACCACCGATTTCGCCGATCATCACAATGGCTTCTGTGGCTGGGTCATTCTGGAACATCTCCAGAATATCGATGAAGTTTGAGCCGGGGATTGGATCACCGCCAATACCTACACAGGTTGATTGGCCATAGCCCGCATCGGTTGTCTGCTTCACTGCTTCATACGTGAGCGTACCGGAGCGCGACACGATGCCAACTTTACCTGGCAGATGAATGTGGCCGGGCATAATGCCGATCTTACATTCGCCAGGTGTGATAACGCCGGGGCAGTTAGGCCCGATCAGGCGAACGCCTTTCTCGTCACAGGTCACTTTTGCTTCGAGCATATCCAGTGTAGGCACGCCTTCTGTGATACAGACAACCAGCTTGATACCGCTGTTTGCTGCTTCGAGGATAGAGTCTTTGCAAAATGGTGCGGGTACATAGATAACAGACGCTTCAGCGCCGGTTTTCTCTACGGCTTCAGCAACGGTGTTAAAAACAGGAAGGCCAAGATGCTCCTGGCCGCCTTTGCCAGGTGTAACACCGCCGACCATCTTAGTGCCGTACTCGATCGCTTGCTCTGAGTGGAATGTACCCTGCGAACCGGTAAAGCCCTGGCAAATTACTTTGGTGTTTTTGTCGATTAAAATACTCATTACGCTGCTCCTCCTGCCGCATCTACCGCCTGTTGCGCGGCATCAGCAAGACTTGTCGCTGCGATGATGTTCAAACCGCTGTCGGCCAGTACTTTTTGCCCCAACTCTGCGTTGTTGCCTTCAAGACGGACAACCACTGGAACCTCTACACCGATCTCTTCAACCGCGCCAATGACGCCCTCAGCAATGAGGTCGCAACGCACAATGCCGCCGAAGATATTGATCAGTACTGCTTTTACTTTGTCGTCTGACAAGATGATTTTGAACGCTTCGGAAACGCGCTCTTTGGTTGCACCGCCACCCACGTCAAGGAAGTTAGCCGGGAAGCCGCCGTGAAGTGCGACAATGTCCATGGTGCCCATAGCAAGGCCTGCGCCGTTTACCATGCAACCAATGCTGCCATCGAGTGCAACGTAGTTGAGTTCCCACTTGGCAGCGTGCGCTTCGCGCTCGTCTTCCTGCGACGGGTCGTGCATTTCTTGCAACGCTTTCTGGCGATACATCGCGTTGCTATCAACACCCAGCTTGGCATCCAGACAGTGCAGATTGCCTTCGTCAGTGATAACCAGCGGGTTGATCTCAATCAACGCCAAATCTTTTTCAACAAACATCTGCGCCAAACCCATGAAGATTTTAACGAACTGTTTGATTTGATCGCCCGAGAGGCCAAGCTTGAACGCAAGGTCACGCCCCTGATAGGGCATTGGGCCTGTCAGTGGGTCGATAGTAGCGCGCAAAATTTTCTCAGGCGTTTCTTCTGCCACCTTCTCAATCTCAACACCACCTTCAGTCGATGCCATGAAGACAACGCGGCGGGTTGACCGATCAACAACAGCGCCGAGATACAGTTCTTCAGCAATATCGGTACAAGTTTCAACCAGAATTTTGCTGACAGGCTGGCCGTTTTCGTCTGTCTGGTAGGTCACCAGGTTTTTACCCAGCCATTGTGAGGCGAAGTCTTTCACTTCATCGACGGTTTTAACGAGCTTTACACCGCCCGCCTTACCACGCCCACCGGCATGTACCTGGGCTTTAACGACCCACATATCACCACCGATCTTTTCGGCGGCTTCACCCGCTGCTTCCGGAGTGTCCACGGCATAGCCTGTGGAGACCGGAAGGCCATATTCGGCAAACAGCTGCTTGCCCTGATATTCATGAAGATTCATGCGTTACCTATCTTCCTTACCTACAAGTTGAAGTGAAAAGGACCATAGTGCGCCAGCACGACGGGCCCATGTGATTGATCGTCTGCTAAATTTTCGAGCGTAATTGTACGCCAACGCGGCGCTCGCCAACAGCCAGAAAGCGACTACTTACGTTTTTTCCGATTGGCAATGTGAATCGCCTGCCCATCAACTGCCAAAGCTGCCTCATGCACTGCTTCTGACAATGTTGGGTGGCCAAACACCGTTAGGGCCAAGTCTTCAGCGCTAGAGCCAAATTCCATGGCGATAACCACCTGCTGCACCAAATCAGCTGCCGATGGACCAACGATATGACAACCCAGAATCCGGTCGCTTTCGGCATCCGCGATCAGTTTGACCATACCGTCTGAATCGTTGGCTGCCAGTGCTCTACCAGAGGCTACAAAGGGAAACACGCCAGTCTTGTATTCTACGCCATCTGCCTTGAGCTCCTGCTCAGTTTTACCCACAGCGGCGACCTCTGGGTGGGTGTAAATCACCGATGGTATAACTTCATAGTTCATCTGCGCTTCCTTGCCGGCGATGCGCTCTACCACCATCACGCCCTCTTCCGCCCCTTTGTGCGCGAGCATGGGGCCGCGTACGACATCACCGACGGCGTAGACGTGCGGCGCCTCGGTCGCGCAAAAATCGTTCACGAAGATGTAACCGCGTTCGTCCAGGGTGATACCGCTGTCGCTGGCAAACAGTTCCTCTGAGCGAGGCTTGCGCCCTACCGCGACAATTAACCGATCAAAGACTTCTGTGGCGTCACCGTCTGAAGTGTTGTAAGTGACCTCTACCTGGCCGTCTTTCACTTCTGCATTTGTAACGCGTGCACCCAATCGAATATCCAGCCCCTGCTTTTTAAAAATCTTGGCAGACTCTTTAGCTATTTGAACGTCCATCAAAGGCAGGAACTCATCGAGGGCTTCGAGCATGACCACCTCTGAACCTAACCGCCGCCAGACACTGCCCAACTCCAAGCCGATAACACCCGCGCCGATGACCCCAAGGCGCTTTGGCACCTCTGGCAATTCTAGAGCGCCTGTAGAGTCGATAATGTATTCGTCATCGATGGGCGCTGGCGGAATGTTCACCGGCACTGAGCCAGCCGCAATGATGATGTTGTCGGCCTCAAGAATCTGTATCTCGCCGCTGCTGTTAGTCACCTCGACTTTCTGACCCGCCAGCACTTTGCCTTTGCCTGAAATCGGAGTCACGCCATTGTGCTTGAACAGGCCAGCGATCCCGCCGGTAAGCTGCTTCACAATGCCGCGCTTGCGATCCAGCATGGCTTCAATGTTCATCTCAACCTTATCCGCTGAAATACCATGAATATCAAAGCTGTGTTGCGCCTCGTGATACTTCTGGCTGCTATCCAATAGAGCCTTACTGGGGATACAGCCCACATTAAGGCAGGTGCCGCCCAGAAGAATTTTACCGTCGTCGTCGAGCCACTGCTCTACGCAGGCAGTGTTAAAGCCAAGTTGCGCTGCTTTGATAGCTGCTACGTAGCCAGCAGGGCCTGCACCAATAACAATCACTTCATACTTGTCTGACATGTTTTTTTCTCATCTAATTTTGGTAGAGCTAGCACTTTCGTGCTGCTTACATAGGATGCCCACAATGTCGCTTGGCGGACTCTGTTAAAGCTGTAGCAAGATTCGGGCAGGATCTTCAATCAGATCCTTAACGGCTACCAAAAACTGAACCGCTGTTTTTCCATCGATCAGACGGTGATCGTAAGACAGTGCCAAATACATCATCGGCTGAATAACGACTTCACCGTTCACCGCCATTGGCCGCTCCTGTATTTTGTGCATTCCCAGAATGCCCGTCTGCGGCGGATTTAATATAGGTGTTGAAAGCAGTGAACCGAAAACACCTCCATTGCTAACGGTGAACGTACCACCGGTCATATCTTCAATGGTCAGTTTTTTGTTTTGCGCTCTGCCGCCAAAGTCGGCAACAGCCGCCTCTACATCCGCAAGACTCATAAAATCGGCGTCGCGCAATACAGGTACTACCAGGCCATCGCTGGTAGACACCGCCACGCCAATGTCCTGATAGCCGTGATACACCACATCGTTGCCATCAATAGATGCATTCACAGCTGGGTAACGCTTTAACGCTTCGCAGGCTGCCTTCACGAAAAACCCCATAAAGCCAAGGCGTGTACCGTTGTGCGTTTTCTCAAACTGCTCCTTGTAGTTTTTGCGCAGTGCCATGACGGGCGCCATGTTCACTTCGTTAAAGGTGGTGAGCATCGCTGTCTCTTGCGACGCCTGCAGCAATCGCTCAGCGATTTTGGCGCGCATGCGAGTCATCGGAACACGTTTTTCTACGCGCTCGCTGGATGGCCCCAAGGGTTGTTCCTGAGGTGCCTTTTGAGCAGCAGGAGCCGCGGGCTTGGCGTCTGCCTGCTTTATAAACTTCACAACATCTTCTTTGGTAATGCGCCCGTCTTTGCCGCTCCCTGTGATCGCGTTCACATCCAAATCATGCTCGTCCACTAATTGTCGCGCAGCAGGGCCAAGCTTGGCGGCAACATCGCTTTCATCGCGATCGGAGCTTGCCGTGGTATCACTATCGCTTGCACTCGATGTTTGGCTGGCCGCCGAAGTACTATCGACAGCACCTTCTTTCAGTGTTGCTAGAAGCTGCTCGCTGACAATCGTCTCACCGGACTGCGCATGTATTTTCCCCAATACGCCATCCACGGGAGCCACGACTTCCATCACCACCTTATCGGTTTCGATTTCTACCAGTAACTCATCGCGGCTAACAGCCTCACCCTCTGCCTTGTGCCACAGTGCAATCTCTCCATCTGCAACTGATTCAGGAAAGGTCGGCGCCTTAATCTCAATAGCCATGTTTTGTCCTTGCCAAAGTGTCTCTTTGGTCGTGATTTCGCGGCACTACCCCAGTGCCTTATTAATGAAAGTCTCTAACTGCTCAAGGTGCAATGCCATGTACCCTGCTGCCGGCGCAGCTGATGGTTCTCTTCCTACATAGCGCAAGTACACGTCGGGCTTGTGCTTGTGAATCATGCGGCGTAAGTGATGCTGACTGGAATACCACGCGCCCTGATTTTGTGGTTCTTCCTGACACCACACTGCATCAGCCAAATTAGGGTATCCAGCTTTCAATATTTGCAGCAACTCTTCTTCTGGAAACGGATACAACTGCTCCAATCGCACAATCGCTATGTTCTCAATGCCTCTCTCCCGCCTGGCCGCCCTGAGGTCATAAAATACCTTGCCACTACAAAAAACGATGCGTTCGACCTTGGACTTGTCGATATCGTCAGTCTCATCAAGCACGTTATAAAAGTGCCCCTGCGCAAGTTCCTCAATCGTTGAGACCGCCTCTTTATGTCGCAGCAAACTCTTGGGAGACATCACTACCAACGGCTTTCGCAGCGGACGAATCGCCTGCCTTCTGAGCATGTGATAAACCTGCGCGGGGGTTGTAGGCATGCACACTTGAATGTTGTGTTCAGCACACAGCTGTAAAAAGCGTTCCAGCCTGGCCGAAGAGTGTTCCGGCCCCTGGCCTTCGTAACCATGCGGAAGCAGCATAGTTAAACCACACAGCCTCGACCACTTGTGCTCACCGCTGGTGATAAATTGATCGATAACCACTTGAGCTCCGTTCGCAAAGTCACCGAACTGTGCTTCCCAGATAACAAGACCCTGCGGCATTGTTGTGGCGTAACCGTACTCAAAAGCAAGTACTGCTTCTTCGGATAGCAATGAATCATAAATCACGAAATCTGACTTCACACCCTCCAGGTGCTGCAGCGGAATGTACGTACTGCCGTCTTTCTGGCTATGTAATACAGCATGGCGGTGTGAGAACGTGCCGCGACCGACATCCTGACCCGTGAGCCGCACAGGGTATCCTTCAACGAGTAAGGAGGCGTAAGCCAGATTCTCGGCAAAGCCCCAGTTTATCTCCGCAGCTCCCGCGGCCATCTTGCGCCGATCTTCAAGAATTTTACCCACTTGCCTTTGCAGGGGAAAACCATCGGGTGGCGTGTTGGCCTCTTGACCAAGGCTCTGCAGGCGATGAATCTCCATTGACGTATCGGCGCTGATTGTCCACTCGTGGCCAAGATATGGAGACCAATCGACGAAAGAATTTTTGTCAGGCTCACTCACAAGAGTGCTCACTAAGGGCTTGCCGCGATCAAGCGCATCGCGATACCGATCAACCAGCTCTTTTACTTCTTCACTTGAGACAACCCCTTCATCAACCAACCGCTGGGCATAGATGTCCTGCGTTGTCTTGTGCGCGCGAATGCGCTCGTACATTAGCGGTTGTGTCACCGAAGGCTCATCGGCTTCATTATGGCCTCTGCGCCGGTAGCAAATAAGATCGATAACAACATCTTTGTTGAATTCTGTTCGAAAATCGACAGCCAGTTGCGTCACGAACAGCACAGCCTGCGGGTCGTCGGCATTCACGTGAAAAATGGGTGCCTGCACCATTTTGGCAATATCGGTGCAGTATTCCGTTGAACGCGCGTCTTCTCGCCGGTTAGTGGTAAAGCCAACCTGATTGTTCAGCACAATGTGCAGTGTGCCGCCTGTCTTATAGGCACGAGTCTGAGACATTTGAAACGTCTCCATGACCACACCCTGGCCCGCAAAGGCGGCGTCGCCGTGTACGACAATGGGCACCACCAACTTTCCAGTTTCATCATCTCGGCGCTCTTGACGCGCTCGTACCGAGCCCTCGACTACAGGAGACACGATTTCCAGGTGAGAAGGGTTAAACGACAGCGCAAGGTGCACTTCACCCCCCGGGGTCATCATGTTGGACGAAAAACCCTGATGGTATTTCACATCACCTGAGCTCTCATACTCGGCTCGCCCTTCAAACTCTGCGAACAGTTCTGACGGGTTTTTCCCCAAAATGTTGATCAGTACATTCAATCGGCCGCGATGCGCCATGCCCAGCACAATTTCCTGTGCCTGCTCAGAGCCGCAGCGCTGAATCATTTCGGACAGCATAGGAATAAGGCTTTCGCCGCCTTCAAGACCGAATCGTTTAGTGCCAGGGTATTTAGACGCGAGAGATTTTTCTAAACCTTCGGCCGCTACCAACAGTTCCAGCAACTGTTTACGCACTTCAACAGAATAGTCTGGAGCACTGCGCACAGATTCCATGCGCTGCATAATCCAGTGGCGCTGCGTGGTATCGACAATATGCATGAACTCCGCACCAATCGAGTCGCAGTAAGTACGCTCAACAGCTTCGTAGATTTCGCCCAGCGTTGCGTCGGCTTTACCAATATGCAGGCTACTGGTTTGGAATACGGTATCGAAGTCTGCCTCCGAGAGCTGATGAAAACTCAAGTCCAAATCGGGCACGTGATCGCGTTCGACTAACTCTAACGGGTCAAGCTTTGCCTTTTGATGCCCCCGCTGTCGAAATGCGGAGATCAATTGCACTACGCTTACCTGTTTGCGCTCGTATTCGGTGGCCTGCGAATCATGCTGCAGCGTGGCTTCGGTACGTACACGCATTTTACTGATTTGTGCAAAACGCTCGCGCACAACCGAGTGTGGCACGTCATCTATTTGTAAGACGTCAGTGTCAACCATCGGGAGTTTGTCGAAGTACTCCCGCCACTGTTCAGGAACGGTGTTGGGGTCTTTCAGGTAGGTTTCGTAGAGATTCTCTACATAAGTCGCATTACCGCCCGCGATATGGGAGCTCTGCCACAGTAGTTCCATGGAGCTTTCTTGCATTGCCAACCTTCCGACGGTTCGAGCTGTGAGATGGCTCCCACTAGAAATAGGCACGGTGGACGAAGGCTCCGAATACCAACGTTCACTGTTCTGAGCAGCAAAATCTTAGACGGATGCTGCCCCAGAAGCCTTAAATTTCAACAAGATACAGCCCTCAATTAAAGCCGTATCAAACTTTTTGTCAGGTCGCCCGCGTCAGCAGCATAGTACGAATGTGCCCAATAGCGCGTGTCGGGTTCAAACCTTTGGGGCATACATTGACACAATTTTGAATGTTGTGGCAGCGGAATACGCTGAACGGATCGTCCAATTTTGCCAGACGCTCTTCAGTCGCAGTATCGCGCGAATCAGCCAGGAAGCGATAAGCCTGCAACAGACCTGCTGGGCCCACGAAGCGATCCGGATTCCACCAGAACGATGGACAGGACGTGGAGCAGCAAGCGCACAGAATGCATTCGTACAAACCGTCCAATTTCTCACGCTCTTCAGGGGACTGCAGCCGCTCGATCGCGGGCGCAGGCGTATTGTTTTGCAAGTACGGCTGTACCTTCTCGTATTGCGCGTAAAACATGCTCATATCCACCACAAGATCGCGAACTACAGGCAAACCGGGAAGCGGGCGAATGACCAATTTGTTGTTCTTCACTGATTCAGATAGCGGTGTAATACAGGCAAGGCCGTTCTTACCGTTAATGTTCACACCGTCGGAGCCGCACACCCCTTCTCGACATGAGCGGCGATAACCAAACGATGTGTCCTGCGCCTTAATGAGTTCCATCACATCCAGAACCATCAGATCTTTACCCTGAGTATCGACCTGCACATCCTGCATATACGGCTCTGCATCCGTTTCCGGGTTGTAGCGATAGATGCTGACTTGCAACATGAGTGGTGCCCCTTAGTACGTTCTTGCTTTTGGCTGGAATGTATCAACCGTTTTAGGCTCAAAATTCACGCCACGCTTGCCCACGCTTTTGTCGGTGGGGTAATACATGGAATGGCAGAGCCAGTTGTCATCGTCACGTGTTTCGAAATCTTCGCGCGCATGCGCACCGCGGCTTTCTTTGCGCTCTTCTGCTGTGATAGCGGTAGCTTCAGCAACTTCGAACAGATTGTGCAGCTCCAACGCTTCAATTCTGGCGGTGTTAAACGCCTGGCTCTTGTCGTCCAGCGCTGCGTTCTCGATGCGGCCACGCAAATCAGCCAGTTTTTTAATGCCTTCCTGCATGAACTCTCCGTTGCGGAAAACACCAAAGTGATTCTGCATCGTGTTTTGCAGCTCTTTGCGCAAGTCTGCGACACTTTCGCCGCCGGTAGAGTTGTTTAACGCATCCAGACGAGAAGATGCCTGTTCAATATCGCTTTCTGATGCATCGCGCATTTCGACGCCCTCGCGCAGCGCCTTCTCAATAAAGAGCCCAGAGGCTCTGCCAAACACAACCAGATCAAGCAGAGAGTTGCCACCAAGACGGTTCGCTCCGTGTACGGATACACAAGCCACTTCACCGCAGGCGTAAAGCCCAGGTATCACTTGATCGTTGCCATTAGCGTCTGTAGTCAGTGCCTGACCGTTAACGTTAGTGGGAATGCCGCCCATCATGTAGTGGCAGGTCGGAACAACCGGTATTGGCTCTTTCACAGGGTCAGCGTGTGCAAATGTACGAGACAGTTCGCAGATACCCGGCAGTCGACTTTCCAGCACTTCTTCGCCTAGATGGTCTAATTTAAGGAATACGTGGTCGCCCTCAGGGCCACATCCGCGGCCCTCCAGAATTTCCAGCACCATGGAGCGTGCCACAACGTCACGTCCCGCCAGATCTTTGGCGTTGGGCGCGTAACGCTCCATAAACCGCTCACCGTCTTTATTGATGAGATAGCCGCCCTCACCCCGGCACCCTTCGGTCACTAGCGTACCGGCGCCATGAATACCCGTTGGGTGGAACTGCCACATTTCAATGTCTTGCACGGGGAAACCGGCACGCAGTGACATGCCAATTCCGTCGCCGGTATTAATGTGCGCATTCGTGGTTGAAGCGTAGATTCTGCCGGCGCCGCCGGTGGCGAATACCGTTGCTTTGGATTTCACGTAGACCGTTTCGCCGGTTTCTATGCAGATAGCAACAACGCCTACCACAGCACCGTCTTGATTCTTCACAATATCCGTGGCGTACCACTCATTAAAGAACACAGTATTGTTCTTCATATTGCCCTGATACAGGGTGTGCAGCAGCGCGTGACCGGTGCGGTCAGCAGCAGCGCAGGTTCGAGCAGCTTGGCCACCCTCGCCAAAATTCTTTGATTGGCCACCAAATGGGCGCTGATAGATGCGCCCTTCTTCGGTGCGTGAAAATGGCAGACCCATATGCTCCAGCTCGAAGATAGCCTCGGGGCCCACACTACACATGTACTCGATAGCGTCCTGATCACCAATGTAGTCAGAGCCCTTTACAGTGTCATACATGTGCCAGCGCCAATCATCATCAGGATCATCTGAAGCAATGGCGCAGGTAATACCACCCTGGGCTGAAACGGTATGCGAGCGTGTTGGAAAGACTTTGGAGATAACCGCAGTTTTATAGCCAGACTGCGACAGTTGCAGTGCTGCGCGCATGCCAGCACCGCCGCCACCTACGATCACACCATCAAACGAAATTGTACGAAGAGCAGCCATAATCTATAAACCCCAAAAGATCTGGATGCCCCAGATAAGATAAGCAAAGAGGATAATTGCAGTGACAAACTGCGCTAGCAGCCGCAGCACGTTGCCGGCGTTACCCATCAGGCGCGGTGTTAGGTAATCGGTGAAGACAACCCACAAACCGATCCAGGCATGTACAAGCACAGAAAGGAGCGCCAGCATACTGAACACACGCATCCACGTCTGGCTAAACAGTGCCTGCCAGCTTGCGTAATCGACACCGGAGACCAGTGTGTAGCCGATAAAGCAAAAGTAAGAAAGCAGGATGACAGCGGTAACACGCTGCATCAGCCAATCAGATAGGCCTGAGCGACCAAAACTCGTAACTGCAGTTACCATATCCATACTCCCGCTAAAATGATCAGAACGGCGGACACCGCAATAGCTATTTGCGTGCCTAGCACGCCGCCTTCCAGCGTCTCACCGACTCCGAAATCGCCCACTAAGTGTTTTACGCCTGCGGCACTGTGATAGATCAGCGCGGCGACTACTAGCCAGACAATTGCTTTGCACCAAAAGGAGTCCGCAAGGTTTGCAACAGTGGCAAAGCCTTCTGGCGAGCGCAGGCTGGTGTCTAATGCCCAGAGCAGGACTGCCATGCCGATAAATAGAAACACGCCGGCGGCGCGGTGTGTGATAGAGGCCAAGGCGGTTATGGGTAACCGAATGGTGCCTATATCCAGGTTAACAGGACGCTTGTCTTTCACTGGCGAATTCCATGTTTATGGCGGGTTGTATACCCATTCTCACCCTCAGCAGGTCACTGAAGGTGCATTTTTTGAGCACTGTAGTTGAGTAATGCATAAGTCGGTCTGCCAAACTGCCCCTAACGCAGTTTTGTGGAGGCTGGCAGAGCCGCCTCGACGCGCGAAATTATAGGCACTTGCCGTTCTAATTACAAACCCGACGCGTGTTCGTCGCCGCTGCAATTAATGCTTGAAGACCAACAGCTTACACTGAGCGAGCTTCCGCGCTTTTGACACCGGTTTGCGCCTTACTTGAATTGACAAAAATGGCGGAAACTTTATAGTGAAGCTCCATTATAAAACCATCTCAGGACCCCTTATGAGCGACCAAAAAGCCACGCTGACAATCGACGGCAAAGAGACAGCCATCGAGCTCCCTATATACTCAGGAACGCTGGGGCCAGATGTGGTGGATGTAGGTGGGTTAACTGCCCAGGGCATGTTCACCTATGATCCTGGCTTTGTTTCAACGGCGGCCTGTGAGTCGCAGATAACGTTTATTGATGGCGCAAAGGGCATACTGCTACACCGCGGTTATCCCATTGATCAGCTAGCAGATCACTCTGACTATCTGGAAACGTGTTATCTGCTTCTCTACGGCGAGCTTCCCTCTGCTGAAGAGAAAGAAAAGTTTGTAGGTACCGTGCATCGCCACACAATGGTGAATGAGCAGATTCGCACCTTCTTCAACGGCTTCCGCAGAGACGCTCACCCCATGGCAATCATGTGCGGTGTTGTAGGCGCTTTATCTGCCTTCTACCACGACTCTCTTGAAATCTCCGATGAACAACATCGCCAAATCGCGGCCTTCCGCCTGATCGCCAAAATGCCTACGCTTGCGGCGATGAGCTACAAGTTCTCAACCGGTCAGCCGTTCATGTACCCCGACAATGATCTGAACTACGCAGAGAATTTCCTGCATATGATGTTCGGCAACCCCTGCGAACCCACCAAGGTAAGCCCTGTGCTTGCCCGGGCCATGGACAGAATATTTTTGCTGCATGCCGATCACGAACAGAACGCCTCTACCTCTACGGTTAGACTGGCCGGCTCCTCCGGTGCAAATCCATTTGCCTGTATAGCCGCGGGCATTGCCGCTCTCTGGGGCCCTTCACATGGCGGAGCCAACGAAGCCGTGCTGGAGATGCTCGAAGAGATTGGCGATGTATCGCGTATCGACGAATTCGTTGCCCGGGCCAAGGATAAAGAAGATCCCTTCAGGCTGATGGGCTTTGGCCATCGCGTCTACAAGAATTTTGATCCGCGCGCCAAGGTGATGAAAGAGGCAGCCGACGAAGTACTGGCGGAATTGGGTATTGAGAACGACCCCCTGCTTGCAATTGCCAAACGTCTTGAAGAGATCGCACTGAGCGACGATTACTTTATTGAGAAGAAACTTTACCCCAATGTCGACTTTTACTCGGGCATTATTCTCAAAGCAATTGGCATTCCCACCAGTATGTTCACTGTGATCTTTGCTGTAGGCCGTACCGTTGGTTGGATTGCGCATTGGAACGAGATGATTAGCGGCAGCTATCGCATCGGCAGGCCAAGACAGCTCTACACCGGCTATGCGCAGCGAGATTTCGTTCCGCTAGATAAGCGATAGAGCCAACATGATTGAAGGCCGCTTTGCGGCCTTTTTTGAAGTTGATGGTTACACAGTAGCTGCAACTGTTCTCTGACAACTCTGGAACCTACACTATGCTCGACGCCACATCCGACATCGTGATCAGCGGCACCGGCCTCTATACGCCCCCTGAATCTATCAGCAACGAAGAGCTTGTAGAGTCTTTCAATCAGTATGTTGAGGCCTATAACGCTGAGCATGCGAGCGAGATAGAGGCTGGCGAACTGGCGCCATTACAGCCCTCCTCTGCTGAATTTGTTGAAAAAGCGTCAGGTATAAAAGCGCGTTATGTGGTGAACAAGTCAGGCATTATCGACCACGAGCGCATGGTGCCTCACATCCCTGATCGCCCTAATGAAGCGCAATCTGTTCAGTGCGAGATGGCCGTCGCTGCTGCCAAGGAGGCGATGGAGCAAGCCGGCAAAACAGCCGCAGATATTGACGCGGTAATTGTCGCGGCATCCAATATGCAGCGCCCCTACCCCGCTATGGCCGTCGAAGTACAAGATGCGCTGGGTATTCAGGGTTATGGTTTTGATATGAACGTGGCCTGCTCATCGGCCACATTTGGTATCCAACAAGCCGCCGATGCTGTGCGCAGTGGCAGCGCGCGCTGTGTTTTGATGGTTAACCCGGAGATTTGTAGTGGGCACCTAAACTTTCGTGATCGCGATTCGCACTTTATATTTGGTGATGTATGCACGGCGGTAGTGGTTGAGCAGGCCGATACCGCCACCTCTGATGAGCAATACCAGATCATAGATACCAAGCTGCAAACCATTTACTCCAATAACATTCGCAACAATTTCGGTTTCCTCAATCGCGGCGACGAGGACGCAGCCTCCAGTGCTGATAAGCTATTCGTGCAGGAAGGCCGTAAGGTGTTTAAAGAAGTATGCCCCGCCGTTGCGAAGCAAATTTCCGAGCAGATCGCCTCTTTGGATATTGCACCCGAGGCACTCAAGCGTCTCTGGCTGCACCAAGCCAACTTAAGTATGAACCAGTTGATTTCCAAACGCGTGCTAGGTCGGGAGGCGCTACCTGAGGAAGCGCCCACAATTCTGGATGAATACGCCAATACCAGTTCGGCTGGCTCTGTGATTGCTTTCCACAAGCACCGCAGTGATTTTAAGTCTGGTGAACTGGGCGTGTTGTGTTCTTTCGGGGCAGGCTACAGCATCGGCAGCGTGGTCCTTAGAAAGGCATAAACCCTGCACTGCCCAGTTTACGCAGAGAAGCTACTCAGTAAGTTCAGCCAGCGCGTCCAATAGTTGCTGACACTGCTCGGGTGTTCCCACACTAATCCTCAAAAACTGATCCAGCATTGGTTTGTTGAAATAGCGAACAATGATGCCGCGCTCCCTCAGCTCGCTGAACAACTGTTGCGCATCCCTTTTCGGGTGAGTCGCAAAGACAAAGTTCGCTGCTGACGGTAGCACATCAAACCCCAGTTTCTTTAGACCCTGCGAGAGACTCTCCCTGTCGCTAATCACTTGTTTAGAAACGCTTTCGAAATAGGCTTCGTCGCTCAGCGAAGCCAGCGCAGCGGCTTGCGCGATCGCATCCAGTGGATAGGAGTTAAACGAGTTCTTTACGCGATCTAGTGCCTCTATCAAGCTTGCATTGCCCATAGCAAAGCCCACCCTCAAACCCGCCAGGGCACGCGATTTCGATAGCGTTTGTACCACCAGCAAATTGTCGTATTGGCCAATTAAAGCCGCAGCAGATAGTCCACCAAAATCAATATAGGCCTCATCGATGACAACCACTGAATTTTGTGAACGTTGTAGCAGCGCCTCAATTGCCTCGAGGCTAAGAAGGATGCCGGTAGGTGCATTAGGGTTGGGAAGTATCACGCCACCGTTCTGGGCCGGATAATCGTCTATATCAATGGTGTATTGAGCAGTCAGCGGTATTGGCTGTGTTTCTATGTCCGCAAGATCAGCCCAAACAGGATAAAAGCTGTAAGAAATATTCGGATAGCACAGTGGCAAATCCTGTTTCAATAATGCCAGAAAAGCCAACGCAAGCACTTCATCAGAACCGTTGCCGATAAAGACTTGATCAGGGGTAAGGCCGTTGCGCTTTGCGATAGCCTCGCAGAGCGCCGTTGACTGAGGGTCGGGGTAGCGACGAAGCTGTTCGCCTGCAACACTCGCGATGGCTTCTGCAACGCGCGGTGACGGTGGATACGGGCTTTCGTTTGTATTCAATTTGACTAGACGATCGCCACGGGGCTGCTCACCCGGCACATAGGGCGTAAGACGATTAACTAACTCACTCCAGTAACGACTCACGGCTCACACTCTTATTCTATTCGTTCAATCAGTCCCTGACGGCTGCATGACCAATGTAATCAACAATCCTGCACAAAAGAAAAAGCCCGGAAGACCCGGGCTTTTCAGTAGATGGCGTCCCCTAGGGGGTTCGAACCCCTGTTCCCGCCGTGAAAGGGCGGTGTCCTAGACCACTAGACGAAGGGGACGCAGCGCTTTTCGAGGTGACACTAAGTTGACACCAAGGTGACCCTAAACTGCTAGTCGTTCCTCAAAAAAGCCGCGCCATTGTACCCGAGCACGGCGCTGATGCAAGCCTCCAGCGCGAACATTTGGCAAATTACACAACGGCGGCTACATCATAAAAACGTCACAAAAACGTAACATTCCCTATGCTAAAGTCCTTCGCCAGTAGCAACGGATACAGCGGCCACCCAGAGACAAGAAAGTGACGATGTTCTATTCCTACTATCCAATGAAATTCACCAAACCAAATGAAAGGACAGGCGCATGAACCGCACCCTTTATGGCACTTGTTTTCTGACGGCAGGCCTTCTCTTTACCGCCGCCAGCGCACAGGCAGATGACTCAAACTGGAAAGACACGCTCAAAAACATGGGTAAGGTCTATTCCAATGAAGATGGCAGCGTTGTACAGAAAGTAAAACTCTTTGGTCGTGCCCACGCGCAATGGAACTACTCTGATGGCGATAGCGCAGGCGATAACTTCGATGGTGATGGCGAAGAATTGCGTCGGTTGCGAGCAGGCGCCTCCGTCTCGTTTCTCAACGGCTTTAAAGTGCTAGGCCGGATGAATTTGGAAGAAGGTGGTTTTGGCGACACTGATTTAGGCTATGACGGCTGGGATGAGCTGTATCTAGAGTACGGCAAGAAAGGTCTTCTAGGCTTTGACTCCGCCTCTTTGGGTTACGGACGCTACAAACTGCTCTTTGGCGGTGAGGAGCATCAGTCATCGAAAAAGATAAAGACCATTGAGCGTAGTGCGATCAACAATCGGTTCGGCAGCACACGGCCCACGGGTGTTGTACTCAAAGCGCAAAAGGACGGCGTGAAATACATCCTCGGTGCCTGGTCTACAGAGCCAGACAGTGAAACAATTTCTGGCTGGGGCAGTGGCACCGCATTACAAGCAAGCACAACCTTTAAAGCACTAGAGGGTGAGCTTATTCTCGACTTTGTATACGCCGACGATGCCGACGCTAGCGAAACCGTATTCGACTATGACTGGGCTGGGTCAGTGACGTACAACCGCTCTATTGGGGGCTGGAACCTGCTGGCGAATGCAACACTCAGCGAGGCAGGCGATGTCGACCCGCTCGGGATTGTACTTCTCCCCTCCTACTACATCGTTCCTAAAAAGCTGGAGGCGGCTTTTCGCTATCAGTGGGCGGACTCTAGCGCCGATAGCGGCGTTCCGCGCAGTAGCAGTAGCCGAGGCATTCGCCGCGTGGCCCGTGAAGAAGGTGTATCTACAGGGTCAGGCGACACCTATCACGCTGTCTATGCAGGCTTGAACTATTACATCGCCGGTGAGAACTTGAAGCTGATGACAGGCATAGAATACGAAACCATCGAGGGTGACTCTGCACGAGAGCTTGATGGCGTCAGTTTCTGGCTTGCAGCACGGGCCTACTTCTAGCGACTAATTCAAATAAAACTT
>JBGCFE010000160.1:0-5440 GCA_045106775.1 Halioglobus sp. | reverse complement strand
GGCGAAACCACGATAGAAGAAGTGATGCGCGTTGCGCCTACGCTGGAGATTTAGAGCGCAAGCAATGGAATTGTTACTCGCCCCAACGCTACTAACGGCCTCGCAAACGGCTTGGGATCAAATACTCGAACAGTGTGATGCCTCGCAGCTTGTACGTTTTGACACCCTCTTCGCAGATGAGACTCTGCACAGGCAACGGCAAAAGGTGCTTGCCTGCAGCCCCTTTGTTGCAGAGCAGATTCGGCGCAGGCCTGAACTACTACTGAGTCTTTTAGAGTCTGGCGAGTTACAGGAGCGGCTAACGGAGGAGGCACTGTTAGCTGGTTTACAGAGCGCAACACCTGGCAACGAAGATGAATCGCTCAGTGTGTTACGCCAATATCGGCAGCGACATATGGTGCGTATCATTTGGCGCGATCTATGTCGTTTAGCTGACACCACCGAGACTACGCGCGATACCTCTTTGCTTGCTGAAGCGTGCATTACTTTTGCGCAGAACCAAACAATGCGTGAACTGGAATTGCGATACGGCAAGCCGCGTAGTAGTGAGAGTGGCAATGCCCAGCAAATGATTGTGCTTGCAATGGGCAAGCTCGGTGCCAGAGAGCTCAACGTGTCTTCGGATATCGATTTGATTTTTGCTTACCCCTGCGCAGGTAACACCGACGGTGACGAAAAGTCGCTGAGTAACGAAGAGTTTTTTACGCAGGTAGGCCGCGGCGTTATTAATCTGTTAGATAAAACAACCGCAGACGGTTTCGTGTTTCGAGTTGATATGCGCTTGCGCCCCTACGGTGACAGCGGCGCATTGGTGCACAACTTTGCTTCACTGGAAAGTTACTACCAGGAGCAGGGCCGCGACTGGGAACGGTACGCGATGATTAAAGCGCGCCCGATTACTGGAGATTTAGAAGATCGCGAAGCGCTTATGGCGTCGCTGCAGCCGTTTGTCTATCGCAAGTACGTCGACTTCGGTGTTATCGATAGTCTGCGCAGCATGAAGCAAATGATCGCTGCGGAAGAGCATAGGCGGGGTTTGCAAAACGACATCAAGCTTGGCCCCGGCGGCATTCGGGAAATAGAGTTTATAGCGCAGTGTTTTCAGTTGATTCGCGGCGGCCGTGATCTACAGTTGCAGCAACGTGAGTTACTGCCCGTGTTATCTGCCTGTGTGGAGTTGGGCATCCTGCCAGCAGCGGCGGAGTCTGAACTGCGGATGGCGTACTTGTTCTTACGGGACACGGAACATGCTTTGCAGGGTTTTCAGGACAGGCAAACCCAGGCTTTGCCAACGGACGACTACCCACAGCTAGCGTTGGCCAACGCAATGCATTGTGCAACGTGGGCCGAGTATGTCGTTTTGCTCGACTCGCACCGAGACAAAGTCCGAGAACATTTTGCCAACCTGATCGCAGACCCCGACGAAGAGAGTAACGATGCCGCTCCTGAGTTGGTGGGCATATGGGGCGAGCATGTTGATGTGCAGGTGTTAGCCAGCATCGGTTATCAGCAGCCAGAGGCATCCAGTAAGGCAATTGTTTCTCTCCATAACAATCCAAGAATTGTCGCACTTCAATCCGAGGGTCGCGAGCGTCTAGATCAGTTTATTCCGCGATTGGTCTCCTCTTGCGCTGAGGTAGAACATCCAGACTTGGCATTGCAGCGTGTGCTGCCATTGGTGCTTGCGATAGCGCGCCGTAGTGTTTACCTCGCGATGTTGCTGGAAAATCCGCCTGCGTTAACAGAGTTGGTGTTACTGTGCAGCGCTAGCCCCTGGATCTCTGAC
This sequence comes from Halioglobus sp., assembly GCA_045106775.1. Taxonomy (GTDB): domain Bacteria; phylum Pseudomonadota; class Gammaproteobacteria; order Pseudomonadales; family Halieaceae; genus Marimicrobium. The sequence goes on along the minus strand of JBGCFE010000160.1, from coordinate 3,654 downwards.
CAGCTTGAACACAACCCTGTTCTTCTGGATGAGCTTTTGGATCGCGCCAGCCTTTACACAGCCCCGGATAAAAACCTGCTGCGCGATGAGTTACGCCAGCAGGTGTCGCGATTACCGCTGGGTGATTTGGAAGCCCAGATGGATGCTCTGCGTTACTTTAAGGCTTCACACGTGTTGCGCGTTGCTGCCAGTGAGTTGGTTGGGCGGCTGCCGTTGATGAAGGTGAGCGATAAGCTGACCTGGATTGCTGAAGTGATTCTCGAGCAGGTACTGGCCGTAGCGTGGGCAGATTTAACGGGGAAATATGGAAACCCTGCCAGTGCAAACGAAACCATGGGGTTTGCAGTCTACGCCTACGGCAAGTTGGGTGGCATTGAGCTGGGTTATGGTTCCGATCTGGATCTGGTGTTTATCTATCAAGACGGTAAGGGCAGCACCGACGGCGAGCGTAGTATCGACAATGCCGTGTTTTACACTCGGCTTGGCCAGCGTTTAATACATATTTTAGAAACACGTATGTACATGGGACAGATGAATGAAGTGGACATGCGGCTGCGCCCGTCGGGAAGCTCAGGCATGTTGGTGAGTACTGTTGGCGGCTTTCGTCATTATCAGCAAACGGATGCCTGGACATGGGAGCATCAGGCACTGGTGAGAGCCCGCTTTGTCGCCGGTGATGAATCTTTGGCCCGGGAAGTCGATCAAGTCAGAGAAGATGTGCTTCGTCAAACGCGAAATGAAGTGCGATTGGCCGAAGAGGTGTGTGCGATGCGCTCAAAAATGCGCCGCCACTTATTGCCCGATGACCAGGCACAGGAAAGGGAATTTGACCTGAAACAGGGTGTTGGTGGTATCGTCGATATTGAATTTATGGTGCAATACGCTGTTCTGGCTTGGTCGGCCAATGAACCGGAATTGGTTCGCTGGTCTGACAACGTGCGTATCCTGCAAACATTGGGCAGGGAAGGTTTTTTCAAGCAGCCTGAGTGTGAAGCGCTCACTCAGGCTTATCTTGCCTACCGCTCTGCTGCACATCAGCTGTCATTACAGCAATCTGGGGCTGTGCCCGCGGATCAGTTTGTTGCGGAGCGTGAGGCGGTGACAGCCAAGTGGGTGCAGTTGTTTGGCGACGTTCCTGGCACACAGCCAACCGCAGGTGATAGCAGCTAATTAGCGCAAACGAAAAACAGGTAAACAGGAGTTGAGTGATGAGTCTGGCCGATCGTGATGGTCTAATTTGGATCGATGGAGAAATGGTACCTTGGCGTGAGGCTAAGGTGCATGTGCTCACTCATACTTTTCACTATGGCCTAGGTGTCTTTGAAGGTGTGCGTGCTTACAAAACGCCAGATAAAGGCACCTGTATTTTTCGGCTGCAAGAGCATACCGACCGCCTGTTTCGTTCGGCGCATATTCTGGGCATGAATATGCCATACGACAAAGAAACCTTGAATGAAGCACAGCGCGCCGTTGTGCGTGAAAACAATCTCGAAGAAGGCTATCTGCGCCCGATGTGTTTTTACGGCTCAGAAGGTATGGGCCTGCGCGCTGATAATTTACGTACCCACGTTATGGTTGCTGCCTGGGAGTGGCCCTCTTATATGGATCCAGAGGCGCGTGATCGCGGCATCAAGGTGCGTACTTCTTCCTTTACGCGTCACCATGTGAACATATCGATGTGTAAGGCAAAAGCGAATGGCAACTACATTAACTCAATGTTGGCTTTACGTGAGGCCCTGGACAGTGGCGCTGAAGAAGCGCTGTTACTCGACAACGAGGGTTATGTTGCAGAAGGTAGCGGGGAGAATGTGTTTATTGTGCGCGGTGATCGCATCTTTACACCCGAGTTAACCTCTTGCCTTGAAGGCATCACTCGTGATGCGATTTTTACGTTGGCTCAGGAAATTGGCTATACCATCGAAGAGCGTCGTATTACGCGCGATGAAGTCTATGTGGCTGACGAGGCGTTTTTCACCGGCACCGCCGCTGAGGTTGTTCCCATACGTGAACTCGACGGACGCACAATCGGCAACGGCGGGCGTGGCCCGCTGACTGAAAAACTGCAAACGATGTACTTTGACAGTGTGCGTGGTAATCGCAGTGAAAATAGTGATTGGCTGGCACCGGTAGCTTAGTTTTCGCGGCGTCAGGCTGGCGCATTCAGTGCAGATAGCTTTCACAATCTACCATATCCAACGCTATGGCGGGCAGCAGCGACATCTGCACCGGTTTGTAGAGGAGCTTCTGCGACGCGGACATCATTGCCGCGTTTACGCGGCGTCGAGTGAGTGGGGCGCGTTGGAAGATGTTGATATGCGGCATGTGCCGGTGCGCGCAATGCGCCAACATCGTTTTGAGCAGCGCTTTCATGCCTGGGTCACGCAAGATCTATTAAATGACCCAGTCGATTGTGTTATCGGCTTCAACAAAATGCCTGGCCTGGATTTCTATTTTTGTTATGACTCCTGCTACCTGGACACCGTGATGCGTGAACGCAGTGCACTTTATAGGCGAAGTGCGCGGTATGCACATTATGTCAGTTGGGAGCGTGCTGTCTTTGCACCACCTTCGCAGACTCAACTGTTAATGCACAGCTCGCGTACAGCGCAGGTTTTTGTTCAAAACTACGGCACGGAAGCAAGCCGTATCCAAATTCTTCCGCCGGGTGCATCTCGCGAACATGCTCCTGGTTCAAATGCGCCGGACCGGCGAAAAACAGCGAGGGAAGCGCTGTCGCTTGATTCGCGCGATCTTGCGCTTCTATTCATTGCGTCTTCGTTTCAAGACAAGGGTCTGGAGCGTGTATTGCAGGCGCAGGCTCAGATGCGCAAGCAACAGCCCAACGCAGAAACGCGATTGCTGGTAGTCGGCAGCGATAACCCGCAGCCCTACCGGCGGTTGGCTAAGCGTTTAGGTATTCTTGATGCGGTCAGCTTTTTGGGCCCCCGCGAGGATGTTCCTGATCTATTGCAGGCGGCAGATGTGATGGTTCATCCCGCTGTCTCCGACGCTCAAGGCTCGGTGCTGCTTGAATCGCTAGTCGCAGGTTTGCCGGTGTTAACGACGTCTGCGAGTGGTTATGCAGATCATATTGCCGCCGCTAATGCGGGTATAGTGCTGCGTGATCCGTTTTCTTTACGAGAAATGACCGATGGGCTGATGCGTTTTGTAGATGGCGTTTTCAGAGCGCAATGTGCAGAACGCAGCCTTCGCTACGCCGCCGATAATGATCTCTATTCCATGTATGTTGTCGGCACAGACTTTCTTCTAGCGACATTGCAGGATAAGCTCGGCAATTATGGTCGATAGAGTACGCATAGCGCGCGAGGGCGCTTTGGCAAAGCCAATTGCAGAGCGCTTGCGAGCGTTCCCTGGCCCAATTCATGCTTGGATGGAAGCGCATACGCGTATTTTGAAAGAAGATACGTATGGCGTTGTGAGTTTGCTAAATACCCACGACGCACAGTGTGTTCTTAAATACTATGGCTTTCGTTCACGCATGCATGCATTGACTTACTCTATTGGTCGTGGTCGCGCCCTTCATAGTCATCGTGCTGCGGGTAACTTGCGCCGAGAAGGTGTTTCCGTGCCGGAACCTCTCGGTGTTTTGCGTTTGCCGGAGGGCATGGTGTTACTGAGCGAGGCCATTCCGGG
>JBGCFE010000016.1:0-14255 GCA_045106775.1 Halioglobus sp. | reverse complement strand
TTCGAGAAAGAACTCAGCGTGCGGTTTCGTCCCTCGTATTTCCCTTTCACTGAGCCTTCTGCAGAAGTTGATATTCAGTGTGTGAATTGCGGTGGCAGTGGCTGTCGTGTTTGCAGCCACACCGGTTGGTTGGAAGTGATGGGCTGTGGAATGGTGCATCCTCGCGTGTTCGAGTATTCAAAAATTGATACTGAAAAGTACTCCGGCTTTGCCTTTGGTATGGGTGTAGAGCGTTTAGCGATGTTGCGCTATGGCGTGAATGATCTGCGTTTGTTTTTTGATAATGACCTGCGCTTTTTGGAACAGTTTTAAGCAACCACTCAGTTAGATGATGGAGAGATACAGTGAAAATTAGTGAACAGTGGTTGCGTGAGTGGGTTGATCCGGCGCTAAACACAGAAGACTTAGGTCATCAGTTAACGATGGCCGGTTTAGAGATAGATGCTATCGAGCCAGTGGCAGGTGCATTTACCGGCGTGGTGGTCGCAGAGATAGTGAGTGCCCAGCAGCATCCTGATGCCGATAAGTTGCGTGTCTGTGAAGTCAGCACGGGTGAGGCGACCGTACAGATTGTGTGCGGAGCGCCTAACGCGCGCGCGGGGCTCAAAGCACCCTTGGCAACAGTGGGTGGTGTTTTGCCAGGCGATTTCAAAATAAAGCAGGCGAAACTACGTGGCGTGCAATCCAATGGGATGTTGTGCGCTGAGTCTGAGCTCGGGCTTTCTGATGCCTCCGATGGCCTGATGGAGTTAGCGGCAGACGCGCCGGTGGGAGCAGACTTACGTGAGTATCTTCAGCTAGACGATCAAGTGATGGAGATAGGCCTTACGCCCAACCGGGCAGATTGTCTGGGTGTTCGCGGGATTGCCCGTGAAGTAGGGCTGCTGAATGAAATGCCGGTGAATGAAATTTCAATTTCACCTATTCCATCGGCGGTTGATTCTACGTTTCCCGTTGATGTTACGGCTAAAGATCGCTGCCCACGTTATGTCGGTCGCGTCATTCAAGGAGTTGATGTCTCACAGCCAAGCCCTTTGTGGATGCAGGAAAAGCTGCGGCGGTGTGGCCTGCGTTCAATCGACGCCGTTGTGGATGTCACAAACTACCTATTGCTGGAACTGGGTCAGCCCATGCATGCCTTCGATGGCGATAAGCTATCACAGGGCATTCAAGTGCGTCTTGCGGCTGCGGGCGAATCTCTAGAATTGCTAGATGGTCAGACTGTAGAGTTAAAACCAGACTCGCTCGTGATTGCAGATGGCAGCGGGCCCGTTGCGTTGGCCGGGATTATGGGTGGTCAGGCAAGCGCGGTTGGGCAGGGCACCACGAATCTGTTTCTTGAGGCGGCTTTTTTCACGCCAGAATTATTGGCTGGCAAAGCGCGTGGTTATGGGTTGCACACCGACTCCTCACACAGGTTCGAGCGCGGCGTCGATTTTAAAGTGCAGGTTGATGCTATGGAGCGAGCAACGCAGTTGTTGCTTGATATTGTGGGCGGATCTGCGGGCCCTGTGATCGAAGTCGTATCAGGGGAAGACTTGCCTGCACGCCCAGATGTAACACTTCGGGCTGCGCGTATTGAAAAGATGCTCGGGTTTAGCCTCGAAGCGTCAGAGGTAAAACGTATTCTGGGTGCACTGGGCCTGGGGGTTACAGACACGGGTGAAGGCTGGACATGCACTGTGCCCAGTTGGCGTTTCGATATCAGTATCGAAGCAGATCTGCTGGAAGAATTGGCCAGAGTCTACGGTTACAACAATTTGCCTGTATCACATATCCGCGCTGACCTTGTGATTGCTTCGCGGCCAGAGAAAACACTGTCAGTGCGCCATCTGCGCAGACACCTGAGTGCGCGTGGCTACAGAGAGGCAATCACTTACAGTTTCATAGAGCCTAAACTCCAGGCGCTGTTCGATCCCGAAGCGTCTGCGGTTGCTTTGACTAACCCCATCTCTGCCGACATGGCCGTTATGCGTACCAGTCTTTTGCCCGGGATGGTGAGTGCAGCACTGCGTAACATTAATCGGCAGCAGCCTCGCGTACGGCTGTTTGAAACGGGTCTGCGCTTTGTGCCAGGCAGTGATGGCCTTGCGCAAGTGGCTACTTTGTCGCTGCTTCTCACAGGCCGGCAGCGAGAAGAGTCCTGGAACGCAGAGGATCAAGCGGCGGACTTCTATGATTTGAAAGGCGATCTAGAAAGTCTGTTAGCGATGACGGGGGAGGCCGAGTCCTTTGATTTCGTGGCATCCGAGCGTACCGCGCTGCACCCCGGACAGACCGCGAGTGTTACCCGAAATGGTCAATCGGTGGGATTTTTAGGACGGCTACATCCCAGCGTCGCGAGTGAAATGGGCTTATCAGCGCCGCTTTATGTCTGTGAAGTTGATCTGGAGGCGGTGCTTTCGGCTGCGCTTCCGGCTTTTTCGGAGCTTTCAAAGTTCCCAGAGGTTCGCCGCGATATAGCAATAATTGTAGATAAATCAGTGCCTTCCGCGCAGTTGTTAAAAGATGTTCGAGAATGTTCAGGCACTTACCTCACAGACTTAAGGCTTTTTGATGTCTATACCGGCAAAGGTATTGATCCTAAAAGGAAAAGTCTGGGCCTTGGTTTGACTTTCCGAGATCAATCGCGCACTCTTGGCGATGACGATGTTAATCCAATAGTGGGTCAAGTCATTGATCTTCTAGAGAAAAATTATAATGCCGAGCTTAGAGACTAGGTGAAGCCGTAACATGACTGCTCTGACAAAATCTGAAATGGCTGAGCGCCTGTTTGAGGAATTAGGCCTCAACAAGCGCGAAGCGAAAGAGATAGTGGAACTCTTCTTTGAAGAGATCCGCGGATGCTTGGAAAACAACGAACAGGTTAAGTTGTCCGGTTTCGGTAACTTCGACTTGCGCGATAAAAGCCAACGTCCCGGTCGCAATCCGAAGACGGGCGAAGAAATCCCAATCTCTGCTCGTAGGGTAGTTACATTCAGGCCTGGTCAGAAGCTAAAAGCCCGAGTAGAAGAATATGCTGGAACCGACCCACAACAATGAACTCCCGCCCATTCCGGGCAAACGCTATTTCACCATTGGCGAAGTCAGCGAGCTCTGTGCAGTTAAGCCTCACGTGCTGCGTTATTGGGAGCAGGAGTTTCCTCAGTTAAAGCCTGTTAAGCGTCGCGGTAATCGTCGGTATTACCAGCGCGATGACGTGCTGACTATTCGCCAGATTCGCGGTCTTCTTTATGATCAGGGCTATACAATCGGCGGCGCACGCCAGCGCATGACAGATGAAGTTGCACAGGGTAGCGGCCCTGGCGACATTCGAGCAGTGATAAAAGAAACGATCGAAGAGCTGGAAGACGTCCTTAAGGTTTTGGCTCCTTCCAAATAGTTTGGTCAGTTACGTGGTATTGAGTATAATGCCGCGCTCGCAGCAGACGTTCATTGCTGTATCAGATTCGGGGCGTAGCGCAGTCTGGTAGCGCACCACACTGGGGGTGTGGTGGTCGTAGGTTCAAATCCTGCCGTCCCGACCAATTATTGAAAAGGCCGCTTTCAAAAGCGGCCTTTTGCGTTTTATGGCAAGCTGTTTGTTCCAAACTATCGAGAAGGTTCTTACTTCACATGGCAGAGCACGAATACCTATCGACCTTGTCGCGAGCACAGTTAGCTCAGCTGGGTCGCGAATACATGTTGGCGGCACAGTTTAATAGCCGCACAGGGTACGCGGCCCTGCGCATCAACCACGGCGATGAGGCGTATCTGGATACAGCCATCGACAATTGGATGGCGGTGAGTCCGATCTACACCCAGCGCATGCAGCGGGCGATGAAGCTGAACACGGGTTCTGACATCGCCACGATATTGAAAGGGATGCAGCTTGAATGCGGTTTGTCACATCAGTATTTTGATGCGGGTTTTGAAGAGATATCTGAGTCAGAAGGGCAGTTTTGGCTGAATAGGTGTGGCCCGCTGTTGGAGACTGAGCCGCGTGGAGAAGAAGCGGTCAAAACAATGTGCCATGCCATAGAAGATCCAACCTTCGACGCTACCGCGGTAGCAACCAACCCCAGAGCACGTGTTCGCCCGGTGCATCGCCCCCCAAGGCCAGATGGCGCTAGCGGTGAACACTGTCGCTGGCGAATAAGTATAGATGCCGCTAACGAGCCTATTGTAGAGCCTGCGATTACTCGCGTAATGCGCAAAACACAATTAGCCGGGGTAGAGCTTACGCGGCCTCCGAGTGCAGAAGAGGGCGGTGCGGACTACTACGATGGTGCAGTCTATGAAACGTTGGATTTGGAGCGTTTTTCCCAGGCGGCGTTGGTCGTTATTTGCAAGGAACTTGCCGTGCAGTTCCATCTTTTACTCAACGCGTTGTCTTTGGCGGTAGCTCAGCGCTATGGGGCTGAGGCGGCTCGCGCTATAGCCCAGTTCCAAATGGTGGGCAGCACGCGAGTGATTAGTGAGCGGCTCTCGCGATGGGCGGGTGAAGAAGAAGCTCCAATCGATAGCGTTATCGGTGTCCTTCGCGCGCATCCGGCGCTTAACCCGGTCGAATATATTCGCTATGAGATAGAGAGAATTGATGACTCGACGGCGACAATAACCTTTGAAGACTGCCCCGCGCTGAACGATGATAGCTCGACCGGCCAGGCTCTGGGGTGGTTTCCCCTTCTGAAGCAGGGAGTGGTCGAAGGGCTATTGAGTTTAGTGCAGGGTGTGAATCCGGCCGCGCGTGTGATCGGTGATGCAAACGATCCGCTGCGTTGGCGTATTGCAATTGATGAATCTGCAGAAACAGAAGATGACCCGTTGTCAGTGCAGATTGCAAAGGGGACTGTTCTTTACACCACCCAGCTTGAGGACAAGATCGCGCTGCTCACGATTGAAGCCTGAAGTAGCCAGCGTTTGACGTTATCCGATGCTGCGTAACAAGTGCCACTCTTCATCTCGATTAACGAAGTTAACCCCAGGTAGATCCTCTACTGCAGCGGCAAGTTTTACTTCATCGAGTGGTTTAATCACGAAATCAAGTGCACCTAAGGCTCTGGCCTGTTGTTCATCGCGAGATGCTTCTGATCCGCTGAACATAACAACGGGTATTGCATTGAGCGCTGGCGCGGCACGTAAAAATTCAAGTACTTCCCCGCCTGACGTTTTCGGTAAATTGTAGTCGAGTAATATCAGGTCGGGGATAGTAGGTGCAACGTTACTGTCCGGCGTATTGAAATGCGAGAGAACGTCCGTGCCATCGCGAAACACCGTCAAATTCAAGTGTATCTTTCGCGTTTTGAGAATGGCTTGAAAGAGCACGACGTCCCCCAACGAGTCCTCCACGAGAAAGACTTCAGCCAGCTCAGACATTGTAGAGGGTCCCACTCGTAATTTTTGAGGTCGTGCTTTTGGGTATCGTGAAGTAAAACGTTGAGCCCTCTCCGACTTTGGAGTCGACCCAGATGCGGCCATGATGCCTGGCGACGATCTTTTGGCAAATGCTCAACCCGATGCCTGTGCCAGGGTAGTCTTCTGACCTATTGAGTCGCTGAAATTCACCAAAGATTTTGCCAGTGTGTTCGGCCTCCATGCCTATGCCGTTATCGCTTACGGCGAACTGCCAGTAGTCTGTAACTTCAACGGAGCTTACGTGCACAACGGGCTGTCTCTCGCCCCTGAACTTGATTCCATTGCTGATCAAGTTAAGAAGAATCTGAAACATCTGCAGGCGATCTGCGCGTATTGTGGGGAGGTGCGTTTTCGTTACCGTGGCGCCACTTTCTTCTATTGCTAGTTGCAGATGCTCCAGCAGATTGTCGAACTCGCTATCGAGATCAACATGTTCGATCACCACACTTTTGTTTTCAATCTGCGCATAAGTCAGCATGTCGCCGATCATGTCCTGCATCCTCGCGGTATTGTTAACCATGTGCGATAGATACAGCCTTTCTTCCTCATCAAGTTTTGAGGCTGCAAGATCCTGTAGCAATTCACCAAAATTATTGGCAAGGCGAGCGGGCTCTTTCAGATCGTGTGAGCACACGTAGGCAAACCTGGCAAGCGCTTGGTTGGAATCACGTAGCTCGTCGATCATTTCTCGTTTTTCGGTGTAGTTGTCTAGCGAACCCGACATTCTCAGCGGCGTGTGAGCATCATCCCAAATCGCTTCGCGTCGTTACTCACGGTGACGCGCAACTTTTTGTCAACTACCACCATGGGGAAGTCAAAGCTCTCCCGCAGGTTGTTGAGCATTGTGTTGCTCTCTGTTATTTCATGGGTTTTTAGCTGCAGTTCTTCGTTGACGGTGAGCAACTCTTCGTTTGTCGATTGAAGCTCTTCATTAGCTGTTTCAAGTTCTTCGTTGGAAGATTGAAGCTCTTCGTTGGAAGACTGTAGTTCTTCGTTAGTGGATTGAAGTTCTTCGTTGGAGGTTTCCAGCTCTTCAACAACTGTCTGCAGGTGTTCTCTTGTGGCGCTAAGTTCTTGTTCAAGCTCAGCAATAATCGGGCTGTCACCCGCGCTGCCGCCCTCGCCAGCTTGTCGGCGTTTGCGGTTTGTGCAATTTGCTCAAAGGATATTAGCAAAAGGTCTTGTTGGGTTGTTTTGGTTTTGAGGGATTTGACCGAGATCTCTAGTAACTTCTCTTCACTGCCAAACTTCATTTTTTTGCGTAGCGCCGCAGCGGGTGTGGATTCGCGTAGCGTTTTGTATGCCAAAGCACGCAATTCCTGCCGGAATTCCCGCCTAGCGATAGACACCAGATTCATGCTGGCGCCGCCGGGCGATAGCTGGGTATAAGATTGAACATTCCCATAGATCCGCACGACTTCTAGGCTCTCATCTACCAGTAGGCTGTTCGGTGCCAGTGCTGCAATCAGCGCGTCGGGGAGTTCATGAATATTACTATTGCCCTTTGCAGAAGGCATTGGCTGTAGACGACTGGAGCCGGTGTGCGCGCCCGCGCGTAATGCCTGGTGATCCCTGGAGCTAATGAGTTTGCGTCGATAGATCTTCGCTTTAGAATCTACGGTTTGAAATAGATTGGCAGATTGTCCGAGCGTTTCAGATTGGCCCAAAAACAGAATGCCATTGGCAGATAGCGCGTAATGAAACAGGCCTAGAACATTCAGCTGAAGGTTGCTGTTGAAGTAAATGAGTAAATTTCGGCAGCTGACTAGGTCAAGCCGCATAAATGGCGGATCCTCCAATACGTTATGGCGAGAGAACAGAACCATGTCGCGAACGCCTTTAACGATCTCTCGGGCACCATCTTTATGCCTGAAGTATTTTTCTCGCAGCTCAGGTGTAAGCTTGTCTAATGTTGCTTCGGCATACTGTCCTTTGCGGGCCAGCGAGAGGATGTCGCTATCCAGGTCTGTAGCAAACATCTGAAAATTGTATTCTTGTAGCCTGGCCAGCCCCCCGGCCGCCTCCGCAAACAGTATCACTACCGAGTAGGCTTCTTCGCCCGTGGCGCAGCCCGGCACCCAGACGCGTATTCCATCGCCCGGATCTTTTGCTGCCAAAATTGATTCAACCTGCTCCTTAAGCGCACTGAATGCTTCGGTGTCGCGAAAAAAGTTGGTGACCGATATCAGAATGTCGCCATAAAGATTGTCTAGCTCTGGCGGACTTTCAGCCACGAACTCTAGGTATTGCGTCAGGTCCGGGGTACCGCAGGCCGCCATACGTCTGCTGATCCTGCGGTGCAGAGTGCCGGCCTTGTAGTCCTTAAAATCGACGCCTGAGCGCTGTTTCACCAGAAACAATAGTTCCTGAATGTCGGTGCGCTGGTGTTCTTCCTGCAATAGTTTGAGGTTGCGAGGTGAGCTGATGACGTGTGCGATACCGCTGCCGAGCTTTTTCGCGGTTAGAATCACATCAACGCAGCCTGTGGCTATGGCTGAGCTAGGCATGCCGTCATATTTGGCGGAAGTAGGCTGTTGCGCCATGGTGAGACCGCCCGCAGCGCGAATGGCTCGTACGCCGTGTGACCCGTCTGAACCCGTGCCCGACAAAATAACGCCGATGGCATGGTCTCCTTGATCTTCAGCCAGTGTCGCAAAGAAGTAGTCAACGGATGGCTTTGGGGTTAGCTCAGACATAGGCGCCCGTAACCGCAATACGCCATTGTCTACCAATACATCACTATTGGGAGGCGTAATGTACATCACGTTCGGCTCAGGCTTCTGGTTGTCTTTTAGCTCCACGATTTTTAAATCGGTTTCACGGCTGAGGAGCTGCACCATCATGCTCTGGTGTTCAGGAGAGAGGTGCTGGGCGACGATAAACGTGACGTTGCTTACACCCTGTATAGGCAGCTTGCTCACGAAGTCGCGCAGCGCTTCCAGGCCTCCGGCAGAGGCACCAATGCCTACCCAGAAGAGCTTTTCGCCCGGCGCGTTGTCGGTTATATCCGGTGGGCTGTCTTCGAGTACCGGTGGCTCACCTTTGATTGTGTCTGTCATGCGATGCTTCCTGAAATGAGCGGCGTGCTAAAACCTAATGATTGTTACCGGATAGCCGCTGTGCCCATCCAATCACTTTATCGATGAGGCGCTCAATTTGTTCTGGGGAGTTGAGAGAATCTTTTGGAATAAAATCTAAAGCGCCGAGCCGCGCGGCGCTGGCCTGTATGCGTTGCGTGGGTTCACCGGTGATGATGACAACGGGTACGTTCTCGTGGCCGGCGAGCTTGTGAATTTCTTCGACGGTAGTCAGGCCGTCGGTGCCGGGCATATTGACATCGACAAAGGTGCAGTCGATATCTTCAGTGCGAAAAACCTCCAGGCCTTTTTCGGAGTCAGGGGCGGTAAGAACGCGAAACGTATCCCCCCTGGATGACCGTTTTAGAAGATCGGTATAAAACTCAAGATATCATCTGGGCTGTCGTCGATGAAAAGTATTGTTTGCTTACTCAGTGCGTCCATGTGGCTTTAATGTCCTGATTTTGGCAGTATCGCAATTTCCAGCCAATACTCTTTTAGCCGTTCGATAGCTTTGAAAAAACCGTCCAATTCTACGGGTTTGGTAATGTAGGTATTCGCACCATCTTTGTAGCACTCCTCAATATCTCGCTCATCGCTAGAGGTAGTGAGTACGATGACGGGAATATCTTTGAGCTCGGCGTCGGATTTTAGTCGGATGAGTACTTCGCGCCCGTCGATACCGGGCATATTGAGATCCAAAAGAATGAGGCCGGGGCGGGGTGCGTTTTCGGCGTTGTAATGCCCCTGGCGGTAAACGAAGTCCAGTGCCTCCTGACCATTGCGGCAGCGCAGGAGCGGGTTTAGTAGGTTGCCCGAGTGACGTAGCGCGCGGTCAGTAGCTTCGTAGTCGTCGTCACTGTCTTCGACGATGAGTATGGGTTGACTCTTTGAAACTGTAGCGACCATAGGTTTTAGCCTGTATTTCTAGCAAGATTGCCGAGTTTAGTCAGTGGGTAAGTATACGAATTTGCGGACAATTTGAAATAATAACTGACACTGTAATCGCGTAATTTGGACGGTGATTAACCGCTTGGTTTTACGATGATCGCCTGAGGGAGCGTAAAGTGGAAGCAAGTCCCCTGCGGTTCGTTGTTTTTGATCCATATTTCTCCGCGATATTTTTCGACGATTTTTTTGGCCAGCGTCAGCCCAGAGCCCGTGCCACCGCCGTAGGCAGAAACATCGTGCAGGCGCTTAAATATTTTGAACACCTCCTTATGAAAGCGCGGATCTATGCCTATGCCGTTATCACACACGGAGTAGATTGCGGTGCTGCCGGAGGCCGCGACGCGCTCTTCGCGCCAGTCAATCACTATGCGCTTTTTATCTGACTCGTTGTATTTTAAACCGTTGGCAATAAGATTGCGGAATATCATGCTCAGCTGAACTTCGCTGCACTCTACTGCAGGTAGTGTTCGAGCTATGACGATCTCAACGTCTTGTTCTTCGTAACTGTTGAGAATCTCCTCAACTACGCTGTTCAAGTTAACGACGTTGTTGTCCGCCTTCTCGCGGCTGATCCGGCTGTATTCCAACAAGTCATCAATGAGCCTGCCCATGTGTTGCGTCAGAAAGAGCATGCGCTCAATGCGGTGCTTGCCATCCTCGCCGAGCGTATCTTTGTAGTCTTCTTCAAGAAAACGCGCGTGGTTGTTTACACCTCTCAGCGGTTCTTTGAGATCGTGAGAGGCGATATAGGCGAAATCATCCAGCTCTTGATACGAGCGCATCAATTCGTTTTGCGCGAGGGTCTTTTCTGTAACGTCCTCAATGGAGCCAACCATTCGTGTGGGCTCTCCAGTCTCGTTCCAGGTTGCCTGGCCCCGTGAATGAACCCAGAGGTAGCCGCCAGAATTGTGTGCTATGCGATATTCAGCGCGGAAGGGTGTGCGGTTGGTTAGGTGGTCTCTGATGGCGTCTAATACGAAGGCTCTATCGTCTGGATGTAGAAGCTCTGTAAATTCGTCAAAACGCGAGCCAAAATCGGTGCCTGACAACCCCAGAATTTCTATCAGTCGGTCTGAGCAGAAGAGATCACCCGTTTGGCAATCCCAATCCAACAACCCTACAGACGTTCCATCGAAGGCGAGTTTATAGCGTTCTTCGCTTTGCTCGAGCTCGTGCTCATAGTGCTTAAGAGACGTGATATCTCTGCCTACGCCGAGTATATACTGCTGGCCTGTTTCATCTTCAAATCGTACTTTTGTAGTTAGTAATGTTTTTTCGTCGCCATTGGGGAAGACGATGCTTTCCTCGGTTTCCGAGCGTCCTTCCTTAAAAGCAAGCCGGTCAAGTTCTAAGAACGCATTGGCTTCCTCCTCGTTGTAATGCTCTATCGTGGTCTTGCCCAAAATGTCTTCAACGGGCGTTTCACCATAAAGTTCAAGCATAGCGGGGTTGAGTTGCTGCATTCGAAACTCGGCGTCTTTGACAAAGATAAGGTCCGGTGTGTGCTCCATCACCAGATCTCTAAAGCGTGCGGTTTCACGGAGCTGTTTTTCTGATTCGAGCGCACGTTGCAAACTGAGGCGGTTGGATAAAAAGAGATAGGCAGCAACTGCACAGAGCAGTGAAAGTGCGCCTAGAATGAGCTCTACTCCTCGAATCTGCGTTGCCATGGTTTGGTCAGTTCTCGCGGTGCGATCCCGTGCCTGCAGCGACCAGGCAACACCACCAAACTCTGCGATATTGTCGATCTGCACCGTAGGTGTTGTATCGAAATCCCACTTGGCATTTTGGAAGACCACTCGCTGATTTTCCAGCACCCGGGCATCCATTTTGTCGCCGAATTTTTGCTTTAGCACATATGAAATCGTCTCTTCTATGTCTGAGAAGGAGGTGAGGTAACCGATGGGCTGCTCGCCAACGAATAGCGGAAAAGCCATTGCCAACATTTGGTTTCCGTCGGGTAGATTCAACGTGCCATTGGAATGCGCTTGTGCTGCGCGTTCGGGGCCCGGTACGAACCCGCCCGTGTTTTGCGCTGCAAAGGATTTATTTAATAGCGCCCTAAAGTTATTTTCGAATGGTTTGGCATTCGCCAGCGGCTTGCCCTGCCAGTTCAGAACCTGCAAATTCAGATGCCCGGGCTGATCATTCGTGTAATCGAGCGCGTCCGCGCGCCAAACGTCGAAATTGATTGCCCCGTTGCGGGCATGGTTTCGCTGCAGGCGCTTAGCCATTCTCTCTAAGCTGTGAATACGTGATTCCAAGTGCGCTAGAATGGCAGCGGAAACGGCGGCGGTGGTAGCCTCGGCTTCCGCAGACAATTGGTTCTGGTACTGTGAAACTTGGTACCGGGTCACCGCTGCTGCAGCGGCTATACCGAGGATAAATACCAAGAGCGCTATAACGAGGTGGGTGCTTTTCATTATTATTTATGACTGACCCGACCGATGGAGGTGGCCGACATTATTTCCTGTACCTATCGCGCACGCAATGCTTATTTAGGGTCTATGTACTAAACTTTTTTATGACTAAACGAAAGGTTATGGCATGCCCAAACGGTAGTGCTTTATGAGGAAGTAATGTGGTATTTGCTAGTGATTATTCAGCTAACTTTGCTGCGCTAGACGTCCTTGTGTTAGGAGATGAACAGTGCTTTTTAAGCAAACTGAACCGGCGGATATAGCATTACCACAGGCCGAAATACAGCTTTGGGAAACGCCCACACTGCCAGATTCAGCCGAAGCTCTCTTTACGGCTCTGCATGAGCAAACGCAGTGGCAGGAAGAAGATATTGTTGTCTATGGCCGACGCTACAAGCAGCCGCGTTTGCTGGCTTGGCATGGCGACCCCGGCACCACCTATGTTTATTCCGGCGTGCGCCATGAACCGAAGCCCTGGACCAGTTTGCTACTTGAGCTCAGGAGGACGATCGAAGCTCTGGTGGGCCACAGCTTTAACAGCGTGCTACTGAACCTTTATCGAGACAACCAGGATTCTATGGGTATGCATGCAGACGATGAACCAGAGTTGGGGCCTGAGCCGGTGATCGCCTCCTTGTCACTGGGTGAGACTCGAACATTTCGACTTAAACACAAACGCGATAGATCGATACCTTTAGCAAAGATTCCTATGCCGTCTGGCAGCCTGCTGGTCATGAGCGGGGCCACTCAGCAGAATTGGAAGCATGGCATCGCAAAAGAGCGCGCCACCTGCGGGCCAAGAATCAATCTGACTTTCCGGAAGATTTACTAGCTGGCCAGGATACTGCGTTGGAGGCTAGCTAAACGTTAGCCCTTCGAACTTGCCGTTTTCACGCCACTCGTCGATGTATTTAAAATACGCCATTGCACCGCCAGGGTGCCCAACATAGGCTTTGGCTTCTTCCGGTAGTGGTTGGCCTTCGTTGTTGTAGTAGCCAGGCGTGCAGCTTGGGTCAGCGAGCGTCTGGGGCGTGGCTGATAACAGGTCGAGCCAAGCGTTCTCGGCTGTCAGTTCCGCTTCAACGCTGCTGAATCCATTGTCTATCGTATATTTTATCGTTAGTGCGATCGTTTTCGCCGACTCGACAATGTTGTGCGGAACATTCGCAATGAAGTTGGCGCCCTGCGTGGGTTGTACGCGAAACTTGTTCGGGAAGTGGTGAACGTTAATGCCGTGAAGCGAGCGCATGCCGCCTTCCCAGTGTTCGGATAGGGTCACGCCATTGCGTCCGGTAGTTTCAAAACCCGCTCGGTCGATTAGCTCTGTGCCAATTTCAAACCCCGTGGCGAAAATGATGCAGTCGACAGGGTACTCGACGCCCTGCACAACAATGCCATTGGCGGTAATACGCTCAACGCCCTTACCGTCAGTATCAAGGAGCTGTGTGCTGGGTAAGTTGAAGGATTGCAGGTATTCATCGTGGAAGCAGGGCCGCTTGCAGAGCTGTCGATACCAGGCCTTGAGCTTGCCAGCTATTTCCGGGTCGGAGACAACGGTGTCGACCCGTGCGCGAATCTCCTCCATTTTCTCGAAATCTGAGTCTTCGTAGGCTTCGAGCATTTTGATTGGGTCGCTGTGTAGCTCAGGCGGCATTTCCATCAGCTTTTTGAGGAAGTTGCGGGCAAGGTCTGTCCATCCATCACGTATGAGATCGGTGCCGTCGCTGGCTCCGGTCATGTTTTGGGTGAAGTTTTCCATCCATCTCTGTTGCCATCCAGGCTCTGCTGTAGCGTCCTTGTACCACTCACTGTTGATGGGTTTGTTGCTGCGCACATCAACGGAGGAGGGCGTACGCTGGCAGACATAAAGCGTATCGCAGGCACGTGCTAAAGGAGGTACGCATTGCACAGAGGTAGCGCCGGTGCCGATTAGCGCGACTTTTTTGTCGGCCAGCTTTTCCATTTGCGCTCCGGCAGCATCACCGCCGGTGTATTGGTAATCCCAGCGGCTGGTGTGGAAAGCGTGTCCTTCGAAAGATTCTATGCCTGCTATGCCAGGGAGTTTGGGCAAGTGCAGGGGACCAGTGCCGGTGATGACAAATTGTGTCGTGAAGGTATCGCCGCGGTCAGTTTCAACACGCCAAACCTTGGCCTCTTCTTGCCAGCTCAGGCTTGTCACGCAGGTGTGAAAGAGTGCTTTTTGGTATAAGTCATATTGGTTAGCAATACGCTGACAGTGCTCCAGAATCTCCGGCGCGCGTGCGTATTTCTCTTTCGGCATATAATGGGTTTCCTCCAGCAGAGGCATATAGATCATCGACGCGGTATCACACATAGCACCTGGATAGCGGTTCCAGTACCAGGTGCCGCCAAAGTCGCCGCCTTTTTCTACCACGCGGTAATCACTAAT
>JBGCFE010000159.1:0-20534 GCA_045106775.1 Halioglobus sp. | reverse complement strand
GTAGCCCAACAGGTAAATAACAATCACGGAGAACAACAACGAAAACGGAATGCCAAGGCCCACCACCACGCCGCTGCGAAAGCCCATGATCGCCACCACAACCACCATCACCAGCGCCAGAGCGGTGAGAATATTGCCCTCCAACTCACGCACCTGCACCGCGGCAAACTCCGCCTTGTTCTGCGAAACAATGAGCTCCATGCCTGCGGGAAGCCGCTCTCTTGCCGACTCTACAAGCACCATTACCGCGTCCACACTGTCGATCACATTTGCGTTTGCGCGCTTCTTCACTTCAATAGAAATCGTCTCGCGGCCGTTGTAACGCGCGTAGCTAACGCGGTCTTCAAAGGTTCGGCGCACGGTGGCCACATCGCCCAGCGTTACCACCGCAGCGCCTGAGGTGCGAATGGGGATATCCAGTACATCCTGCGCCTGCTCAACCACCGCAGGCACTTTCACGGCAAAGCGGCCGTCGTCGGTATCTACGCTACCCGCCGCAATGAGGCGATTGTTTCGTTGCAGTGTCGTCACCAACTCTTCGGCAGAAATGCGGTAGCTATTTAACGCGTCTGGGTTGATAACCACTTCTAACACTTCATCACGCTGGCCCTGAAGCTCAGCGCTCAGTACAGAGGGCACAGATTCAATATCATCACGCAGCTGCAAGGCGGCCTGGTAAACGCTGCGCTCACTGGCGCTCTCGCCAACAAAGTTAATCTGCAGCATTGGAAAGCCGTCTACGGTGAGTTCTTGAACAAAGGGCTCTTCTGCTGTGGAGGGAAGCTCGGCGCCGGCGCGATCAACCGCCGCGCGAACGTCGGCGATGGCGCGGTTTAAATCTTGGGATACATCAAACTCAACAAAAAACGATGCCATACCTTCGGCAGCAGTTGATTGCAGCTCAACGACGCCTTCAAGCTTTCGCAGCTCGGTTTCCATCGGCTGCACTAGCAAACGTTCGGCATCTTCAGGCGAGATGCCATCGTGCATCACGCCCACATAATAGAAAGGCAGATCTACGTGCGGGTCATTGGCAATAGGCAGGGCTGCTCGCGCCATGATGCCCGCAAGCACCAGCACTGCAAGCAGTGAGAGTGTGGTGCGCGACCGGCTAAAAGCCGCTTCGATAATGCTGTTCATAGCCCAGCCAGCTGGCCTTCTAGTATTGCGGTGTTTTGCTCATACACTGGCTCTACCCTCTCACCCAAGCCAACATACTCCTGGCCAACAGTGATCAGACTGACGGGGCTCGGCAAACCGGTAATCCATACACCATCGGCGCCATCTTCAAGAATCTCTACCGCATTGAATACCACGCGATTAGCTGAATCCAGCGTGCGCAGGCCAATCTCACCTGCGTCATTCAGCGTAAGCAATGAGGACGATACTTTGTGTGCCGCGACTCTTTCAACGCCTACATTTAGGGACACTGTTAAACCCGAGCGGATGCTGTAATCGCTGTTTTCAACAGTCACCTCAACGGGGTAGGTGCGCGTAGTCGAATCGCTCTGCTTACCCACAAAAGACACAACACCGGCTACTTCACGCCCGCCCGACAAGCGGCCCACCACGTCCTGGCCCTGAGTCAGCGCATCGACTTCACCTTCACTGACATGCGCAATCACCAGCATTGGGTCTAGATCGATCAGCGTTGCGCAAGCCGCGCCCGACATCGCGTAATCACCCACATTCATGTGCAGGGTTTCCACCACGCCAGCAAACGGCGCAACAATGCGCGTTTTGGCAAGGTTGAGCTGTTGGCGATGCACATTGGCCTTGGCAGATTCACGGCGCGCCTCAGAAGTGGCCACCGCCACATCCGATAAAAGCCCCTGCTTCTGAAGTTTCAGGCTGCCCTGATGTTCTATGCGTGCAGTCTCGTACGCCGCCTGGGCCTCTTTCAAGGACACTGCACGGTCATCCACCGCTACCTCGCACAAAAGATCACCCTGCGCTACGCGATCGCCGCGCTCCACAGGCCTGGCAACCACATTGCCTGTAATTTCGGCCTTCACATCAACAATACGCTTGCTCTGCGTTTTGCCACGCAGTGCCACATCGCGCGTGCGCAGCTGAGAATCAATGACCGCCACCCTTACGCGACTCAAGTCAGCCTTCTCAGCAGCAGAGCCCTCAGCAGCAGAACCCTCAGCAACAGAGTCACGGGCCTCGGCAGGCGCCACAGCGCCGCTTTCCACTCGCAAATCAGGCTCTGGAGTACCCTCGGAAGCACCCGACAGTGCCCCTGAACCCATCCACAGGCCAAGACCAAGAACCACTAGAGAGGCTGAAACGATGTTTTTTGACATAAAGGGATACCCGAGGCGCTTATCGAGCGTCTCGCATTAAAAGTAAGGTTTGCTAGAGATACGCAGGTTTCTCAGAACTAGATCATTGATTTTCAAAAAGATTATGTGAGCGGAGAGGAGCTATACTTATCTAGGATGTCATCCACGGCGTACAAGGCCAGAACATACAAGGATTTCACTGCATGATTTCTAAACGCCTCGCTTTTATAGCCGTTACCTTCTGGCTCGCTTTTGCTTCCAGCAACCTGCTAGCAGATTCCAAGGAGCTAAACAGCCAGTGGAGCCAGCTCGCCGATATGGTCTACAAGCGCTCAGAGATTTCTGCTGCGGTGCTCAATGGCAAGGTATACGTGGCGGGCGGAATAGGCTTTTTTCGCACGCTGGCCGTGTGTGAAACCTATACGATTGAAAGCAACGCGTGGTCTGCCTGCGCCGATTTGCCCTACCCGCTGCACCACGTGGCCATGGCTAGCGATGGCGTCGCGGTGTATGCCGCTGGCGGCTACACAAGCCTTGGGTTTAAACACGATCCGGCCCCGCTTCTGTGGCGGCTTGATGAACACGCTGAACAATGGACAGAGGTTGCTGCTCTGCCAGAGCCTGTGGGCGAGCACGCGATGCTGTTCCGCAATGGCCATCTCTACATCGTGGGCGGAAGAACCCCCGAAGGCGATTCCGCTGCGTTGTGGTCATACAACTTAACGACCAAACAATGGCAACGGCTGGCTGATATGCCTACACCAAGGCACTCGTTTTCAATTGTGCTGGAGCAAAACAGGCTATGGGTCATGGGAGGACGAAGCGCGGCGCTAGGTTCCGCCATCACCAAAACCGAGATTTATGATTTTGGTACTAACACTTGGGCGCAGGGCCCAACACTACCCAGCGGCGGCGGTGGGCATGTGGCAGTGCTCAATGGCCAGCGTATTCATATTGTTGGCGGCGAAGTGTTCGAGCCTTCAAGTGTACTGAACCGGCACGATGTGTATGACCTTGTTACCAAACGCTGGTTGAAAGAGCCGCCTCCGCCCTTCCCTAGGCACGGCATGTCTGGCGTTGTCGTGGATGACGGCATACTGATTTTTGGCGGCGGTTCACGGCCGGGTTTATCGACCGTTTTTTCGGTCACATCCACTGTTCAGCGCTTTGCTGTGAAGTAAGAGAGTGTCGCCACAACCATCTATCGACACAGCCTGTGTCATAAGCTATGTTGCACCATTCTATCGCCAACCACAGTATCGCTAACCACACTATCGCTAACCACACTAAGGCCACGCAATGTCGACTCGCAGCAAACTCTGGGTATTCTCCGCGCTACTCTATGCCGCCTTTTTTGCCTGGTACACCGATTTTGGCGGCCCGCTCACCGATGCAGAGGTAGATGAATTCATCGCAACCATGAAAGCCGATGGCGGAAGCATCGAGACGATAGCGTTCATCGAACAATTCGCCCGCCAAGACACCGGCCGCCAGTTTTTGATGGTGAACAATATCGACTACAACGAAAATCCGGGCAAGGTGGAAGGTGCTGAAGCCGGCGAGAGCGCACAACAACTCATTGGGCGCTACATGCAACACATGCTTCCCGCACTGCTGTCACGCGCTAGCCACCCTGTGGTGATGGGTAAGGTGGTGTATGCCAGCGTAGACGTGGTGGGAATCGAAGGCGCAGAAACGTGGGATGACGGCGCCCTCTTTCGGTATCGCAGCCGGCGCTCGTTTATGGAAATTGTGAGTAACCCAGAGTTTAAGGGCCAGCACCATTTCAAAACGGCTGCGCTGGAAAAAACCATTGCTTACCCCATTGAGCCAAGCCTGTATCTCGGAGACTTGCGGCTGTTATTGGGGCTGGTGATGTTGTCGCTGGTCGCGCTTGTTGATGGCTGGCTGCTCTCCAGGCGCTTGCCGCCGCGCTAAATCGATAAGGGAACGATATCGTCCTGCGTAATCTTCCGATCGGCAATGCCTGCAAAACCATCAGTGCCGGTATAGGTTTCTTCGCCTAGCAACATGCCAGACTCAGCATCGACCGGCCAAACCACGCTCATGCGCGTTTGGTAAAGGTAGTAAGCTTCAGGGTCATCCACTTCTACGCCCATCATCGCCAGCGTTTTACCGGGATACGCCATGCGCATTACGCCTTCGGTAACTACCGCTTCGTGGTCTGCAATGATTCTGTCGCAGTTGAGTTCAAGCTGATGCGCGCCAGTTTGTATTACCGTCAAATCATAAAACTCGCGCACCGCGTCTTTGCTGCCTTTAGGGTTTAACGATTCTTCGTCGGGCATATCGTGGGCAATGTACGCTGGTGAATCGCACAACGTTGCTACTACGCCGTCGATATCACCTTTGGCTTCGTGCTTCATATGTTCGAGCACCAACTCTAGATTGCGGCGCGTCTTTGGGTCAGTCTCACTTTCGAAGCGCTCTTGAATTAGGCGCCATGTGTTATTGGGGTTTAGCTTCATAATCAGTTCTCTAAAAATTAAGGCAGTTCGAAGACATAAATCGCCTGCCCATTAGCAGGTTGATAAATTTCAGGGCTAGTGAGCGCGGTTAAAGCGCGAAAGACACCAATGCCGGTTTGTACTGCCACATATTGCTTACCGTTAGCAGAATACGTTACCGGGAAACCGTGCAACGGCGCGCCCAAGCGGCTTTGCCATAATCGCTTTCCTGTTTTTACATCAAAGGCTGAAAAATAGCGATCGAGGTCGCCTACAAACACAAGGCCACCACCGGTTGTTAATGCGCCAGAAAGAAACATGGCCTCTTGCTCATACCGCCAGCGCTCAGCCATGTCATCAAGGCCCATAGACAGCAGTAGCCCCAACTTGCCCTCTGCGTCTGGCATTGCGTAGGTGGTTGAATCGCCGCCATAGCCACCGCCGCCGGGCTTGCGCTCTACGGTGCGCCCCACTAGCTCAGAGCAAAGCTGGTGCATTGGAATAATGAGGTTCTGTGTTTCCGGGCTGTACGCCGAGGCCTGCCAGTTGTGCCCACCGTAAATACCCGGGCACACTTTGATGGGCTCGCCCACTTTCACATTGCGAATATCTTCTCGATAGCGCACGCGGCCGTTCTCTCTATCGACAGACTCAAACACATTTTGCGGCAGGGTCTCGACCATATCGATATAGGCACCTGTGCGCCTGTCGAGCTGCCAGAGAATGCCATCTTTGCCCACGGTAAAAAGCGATTTTTCATCATCAACATCTACCAGCACACGCTCAAAGCCCACCTCCATGTCGATGGTTTCACCGGGCACGTGTTGATAGTGCCAAACAATTTCACCGGTGGCGGGGTTCAGCGCCAGCGTGGAGTTGGTATACAGCGCCGCGTCCTGCGGCGTCATACCCCGGCTGGGGGCTACCCAGGGTTTCGCTTGCGAGGTGCCAATGTAGAACAGCCCTAAATCATGATCATACGAGCCGGCTATCCAGGTATCGCTGCCGGCGCGAAACTGCGTGGGTTGCTCGCCCCAGGTGTCTCCGCCGGGTTCGCCCGGTTGTGCGATGGTAGAGGTACGCCACAGCTCTTTACCCGTGTCAGGATCGTGGCCGGTGATAAAGCAGCCCAAGCCTGTATAACGCTCACACCCGTTAATGCCACTAACCACCACACCTTGTGCGATGACGGGCCCGGCGGTGTGCGTATAGCCGCTGGAATACGGTGCCTTCTCGGCGCGCCATACCTGTTCGCCGGTATGAATATCGATTGCAACGACAGCGGCGTCATACGTCGCCAAATACAGTTTGTCGCCATAGATAGCAATGTTGCGTGTAGGCCCGCCCAGAGTGCGTGCTGCTTCCGGAAACGCGTAGCGGTACTCCCAGATCAAATCACCGGTCGCTCCGTCCAGAGCCTGCACGATGTTGCCCGGGTGCGTGAGAAACAGTATGCCGCCGTACACAATGGGGGTGCCCTGATTAGAGCCATCGTGCATCGCCAAAGACCAGGCTAATTTTAATTTGCTCACGTTACGCCGATTGATCTGCGCTAGCGGGCTATAACCAGTGCCGTCTAATGTACGGCGCCAGCTAAGCCAATCGCCCGCATCGGGCGACGCCAACATCGCATCGGTTACTGGCGGCAGTGTGTTGGGCAATCGTGCGTTGCGCACGCCTCCCCGAGCTTTGGCTGCATCGGCGATAGAACCCGCCTCAGACCAGCTCTCCCACTCGTCTGCGGCTTCTGTCGCAATGACACCGGTACCGTCTGTCTGACTAATCTGAAGTTCGTTTTTTTGATCAACAAACGCAAGAACCCCGGCCACCTCACTAGTGCGCAGCGCACTAGGGTCACCCGGCGGCATGTTTGCCTGCGTATATGCCAACAACGCTTCGCCGTTACCCGCCCAGCGTTTAACAAACGCCTCGCTTACCAGCGAATTGCCATGGGCTGAACCGCGCAAATCCGCACCGTGGCATTGCGCACAGTGCTTTTTGTATAAAAGTGTATTTTGTTGACGCGCCGCGTCTTCAGGTGAGGGTGCGGCGACGGCGGTGAGCGCCGTCGCCGGGAGCAGTGAAACAAGTGCTACGTAGAGCCAACGTGGACATCGCCTGAAGGGCGATGAAATGGCAGCGACTGCCGATTGGCCCATTAACATCTGTAGCACTTTCGGCATCGTTATAATCGCTCTGTTAGTGACGCTCGCTTGGCTAGCTATCCAAGCCGGTCTTGCCCGCCTCTCGAATAATCGGGCTGTATTCACCAAAGGCAGGCCCTTCAACCGTAGCACCGGTAGTAAAGCCGGCATCGGTGGTAAGGGTATGACCGGTGGTGTAGCCAGATTCGTCACTGGCCAAAAATAGTGCCGCGTTAGCGACATCTTCTGGCAAACCTGCCCTGCCCCGCAATGGCGAAGCCGCTGCGAGCGCTTCACGTGCGCCGGCAAGATTGGTTGGGTCACCTGTGACAACACTGGCAACCATAGGCGTGGCCATGCTGGCCGCAGCAATCGCGTTTACGCGCACGCCATGTCCGGCAAGCTCGGCCGCAACGTTTTTGGTCAGGCCAACCACACCGTGCTTGGCGGCGGCGTAGGCATGCGGCCCAAGGCCACCCATCAAACCTGCGGTACTGGCCATTGAAATAATGGAGCCTGACTTTCGTGGCTGCATCACACGGGCCGCGTGCTTCATGGCATAGAAGGTGCCGTTGAGCAGCACGTCCATGCTAAAGCGCCACTCTTCCCCTGGCGTAGTGGCCACAGGGCCAACCGCGCCCACAATGCCCGCGCTGTGAAACACGATATCTAAATGTCCAAATCGCTCTACCGCGGCATCCACCGCAGCCTCTACGTGTTCTTCTTTCGTTACGTCACACATCGCAAAGAAACTATCGTTGGTGCATTGAGCCGCCAACGCTTCGCCCTGCTCTTGTTGGATATCGCAAAAGCACACACGACACCCTTCAGCATCGAATCTCTTTGCGGCCTCGGCACCCAGGCCGCTGGCTGCACCGGTAATTAGCGCGGTTTTTCCTTTCAATCTCACGATAGGTTCTCTCTTTAATGTGCGGGTTTACATTGAGCCACCATAACGTGTGGCAGTGCAAGCGTGCAGGAATGAAAACCGCTAGGGACTGTTTAAAAAATACTAGAGGCCATTTCCCGAGCCGCTAAGAGGTTTTGTAAATGTAGTCGTCCGGTGCCCGCTGGCCAACAGTCTCTTGGTTAAGCGCATCAAACCCCTGCGAGGCAGGTGACTCCACACGCATCCAGTCTGTCATGCCCACCCGGTGAACAATCTTCCACTCGCCGTCTCGACGCTCAAATTGGTCGATGTACCGGCCGCCCACAAAGTAATCCATCTCGGTATCATGGGCATTATCTGCAGCAAGCGAATCTCCGCGTGCTCGCATGCGATGAAACGCGGTGAAGTAGGTTTCTACCCGCGCAGAGTCATCGTCTTTGAATTCGATTAGCGTATTACCCATTTGATGATGCGTTCGCGTGTGCACCGTTAAAGCACCAAAGGCGAAAGCAACAAAGTCACCGGGGTTGTCCGCTGTAGAAGGTAAATCAGGGGCCGAAGACGGCCCCTCGTAGAAATGGTTGTGCTGCGAATCAGGATGAAAGACGCTGCGCAGCAGCGGCTCATCCAATCGATCAATGGCACGCGCGTAACGAAAAACAACTTCGGTAATTGCCTGCTTATCCAGGAACTGCCGCATTTCTTGATCGCTTACCGCTTGTGCCATACGGGTCGTACTCCTACTTATTCCAAGCCCTTATTCAAAACCCAGGTCAAAGATCACTTCAACACCCCAGGTGCGCGGTGCACGAGTGGCGGCGTAAGACCACAGCCCAGCAACGTCATACCCGTGAGTGTAACCATCTTCGTCTGTCAGGTTGCGACCAAACAAGCTGATGGTAAAACCTTCTTTACTGAAGTTAACCGAGGCATCAAGAATGTGCTGATCATCGTTTTCCAGCTCAGGTGAGTTGGTCACGTTCACAAAATGCTCGCCAATGAAGTGGTAAGCACCGCGCACCCAAGCCTGGCCGCCCTGCGTATCCCACTCATAGGTTGCATCTACGCTACCAATGAAGTCAGGTGCACGACGAAAATCCAGATTAGACAGATCGACAATGCCGCCACTCAGATCGGTGTACTGAAAATCATCGTACTCCGTATCCAGATAACCCAGGTTAGCGCGAACGCTCAAGTTTTCATTGATGTAAGCCTGCACATCAATTTCTACACCCTGAATAGTTGCGGTTGCTGCGTTAGTCACCACTGTCTTTTGCCCTGTATCACTATCTGATGGCAACTGCAGTTCTTCCTGCTTATCGTCGTACTCCATGTAGAAGATGTTGGCATTCACACGCAGGCTTTGGTCTAGCCACTCAGACTTTACACCCAACTCAAAGTTATCAACCGTCTCAGTGTCGTAGGGCTCGCGCGCTTCTTCCAAAGAAGCAACACGGCCGTTAAAGCCACCACTGCGATAACCCTTCGAATAGGTACCAAACACCATCATGTCTTCGTTTACTTCATAGCGCACACCTAAACGCGGTGTGAACTCATCCCATTTCTCACTCGGGTGTTCAGTAAAGGGAGCGGTGATTGTGTTAACCAAGCCAAACTGCTTAGACTCTTTCTCATCTTCTGTGTAACGCCCACCCAATGTCAGTGTTAGCGCATCGGTAACGGCGTAATCGCCTTCAAAGAAGATCGCAACAGATTCTGTGTTCTGCTCAGAATACTGGTACAGATCTAACAAGGTGCCGTAAGGGTTAAAACCAATCCAGCTGTTCAAATCGATATCGTAGCTAGACTCCCAATAGTAAACGCCACCCACAAAGCTGAAGTTCTCGCCTGCATCGTAAGTCAAACGCAGTTCATGGCTATCTTGCTCGTAGCGCGCTGGGCGCGTCGTGCCAAACAACAGTTCTGGCGTGCCATCCCAGTTTGACGTGATCTCTTCGTCAGACTCCCAGTGGCCATAGAGGTAATCAACGCGATAAGCGTCGCTTACATTCCAACGCGCTTCCGCAGACCAGGCATCAGTGTCAAAACTTGCATCCAATGGCGTGGGGACTGCTTCTGACGAGTCGTACTGTATGAAAGGATTATTGCGATCAGCGGGCGTACCCGGTGGCTTCAACCCTTGGTTGGCAACCTCTAGACGATCACCGGTAATAGGCTTGTCGTCTGAAGGCGAGCAGTAGCCAAACTGGAAGCAAAACAGGTGACGCTGCTGCCCTGTATTGAGCAGAGGCGGCGTGTCTTGGTCTGTCTCTTCAACTTGGTAGGTAAACTCCAGCTCCAGATTATCTGTAGCATTCCACAAAAGGTTAACGCCATAGGTTTGATAATCGTTTGCGCCAACACCGTCTTCGCCGGTGGTCACGTTGTCGTAGTAACCGTCTTTCTGGTTACGCAAACCCAAGGTGACTTTTGCTGCAAGATCATCGGTAATGCCAAAATTGAGAATCGCATCTGCATAGTAGGTGCTGTAGTCCTCTAAGCCGCCGCGCAGCTTAAGGCCCAGCTCACCCGTGGGCTGTGTGCGCGTAACATTCACCAAGCCGCCAATAGTATTACGGCCGAATAGTGTGCCCTGCGGGCCACGCAGTACTTCCACGCTGGCCAGGTCAATACCGCGCAGCAATGAACCGGAGTTTGCACCCAAGAAAATGCCGTCGATAACAACACCTACCGCCGGATCAAAGTTTTTCTCCACATCGGCTACACCAATACCCCGAATAAAAATCGCGGCAACGCCACCAGGGCCCTGCGCGGTGTCGTCGATAATCAGGTTGGGAGAGACGCTCGCCAGATCGGTCAGGTCACGGCTGAACATTCTGGAAATTTCAGTTTTGCTCAGCGCCGATACCGCAAGGCCAACATCTTGCAGGCTCTCTTCGCGCTTACGCGCTGTCACTACGATCTCTTCAAGCACAGCGGACTGCGCATGCACAAATTGAGGCAGTGACGCGCTGGCAGAGCCAACGGCGGCAACAGCCAATGCGATTGCGGTGTTTTTAGAATTACGGATCATGCTAGATCACCTCTAAGTGGTTTTTTTAAATTGTTGATTGCGAGCGGGATGTAAATAGACAACAGCCGACACCGATAGATTGCACAATTCCCTAGGCGCAATGCGGTGAACGGCCGTGCGTTTCGTCGTGAAATACCGAAAGTAACGGATAGGGGTATTCGAAGCGTCATACAGTGCGTTCCAAACTCCATTGTGCGCGCAGAGTGGGCGGAATAGCCTCTCTGAGCGCCCTAAAAGTTACTTGTTCACGTCTAGCAAGTCAAACTTCTGAGTGACCTTTTTGCCCTACCGGATACCCCTCCTATGCCGTATCTAATGCCCTTTGTGCTATTCGCGCTCAAAGGCCAATAGCACGTTGCCCGGCATATGAAAGTAGATACCGTAACCGGTGTTGAGATAGAGCATATCGCCATCAAAAACTGGGCCACTACCGCCGCCTAATGAGCCGCCATTGGCCTCAACCCCAGAGAGCGTCTTAAACGCCACGGCAGTATCGAAATCCCACACAACCTTGCCGCTTTTCTCATCATAGGCTCGTACGCGGCCATCCATAGCACCCGCTACCACACCGCCGGGCAGCGAAGACGCCGCCGCTGAGAGCCCTGGCTGGCAATCTTCTCGCCCTTTGCAGACGTTGTCTTGCGCCGGCGTGTACCAGTGTTGCTTGCCGGTGGTGATATCCAGGGCAAACATGCCGGGCTTAGCAACGCCAGGCCACCGCGGGCCGCCATCGAAATCTGACATAGGCACATACAGAGTGTCGCCATCCACCGTCATGCCAAAGTGAACGCCACCCTGAATGCCGCCACGGCCCAGCTTTTGATGCCAGATCACCGCACCGCCTTTGTCAGGATCCAGACCAAACACATCGCCGGATTTTTGTCCGGCAATCACAATATCTTTTCCAGCGCTATTGGTGGCGATGATCACCGCCGCACCGAAATCGTAATCGGGGCCATTTTCGGGCGGGCAGTTTATTTTCTCTTCAGTTTCACAGCCCATGTTCCAGGCATCGCCCGCCGTCATTTGCTGCGACCAGACAATCTCCCCATCCTGCATGCTCAACGCGATAATGGCATCGCTGGTGTCGTTAGCAGGTGACGAATAGTTTTCGCCGGTACCCACGTACATCACCTTACGCTTCATATCTAACGCAGGCGTATTCCAAACAGGCGCCCCGCTAGGTGCAATGCGTGCAGTGCCTACCGAGTTGCGCCCCACCACTTTAGGGGCCTCATCGATGGTGTAAGCCACCCATTCGCGCTCACCCGTGTTCGCGTTATACACCGCTACGCCACCGCGAAAAGTACAGCAGGCATAAAGCGGGTCACCGGCTGCGGTCACTTCCAGCGCAGACAAAGGCACGTATAGGCGATCCGTCTGCTCATCGTAGGCAGGAGAAGCGGTGAGCGTCAGGCTGGGGTGATCGTCTGGACGATCCTTCCACAATAACTGGCCCGTCACTGCATTCACTGCATAAACGTTGCCCACCAGATCACCAAAGAAGAGTCTGGGTGTTTCGCCTTTACTCCAGGGCGCTACCACGATGCCTGTACGCACTTCTGCGACCGTCTTAAACTCCCAGCGCAAACAGCCCGTTTCGGCGTTGAGCGCATAGACGCTGCCGTTTTGACTGCCTACAAACACCGAGCCGCCGGCTACGGTGGGCTGCGAGCGAGCACGCACTGAATCAGGATAAGCGAAAGACCACTTGAGTTTCATTTTGGGAATGTCGCTCAGAGTGAGTGAGGTTTGCTCAGCACCAAAGTGGCGTGTGTTAGCCACATCCACGCCCCACCCTTTTGTTTTCGGCAGCGCCTTTTTGTCAAACGCCAACGCTTTCGCTGAACAAACAGGCGGCAATGCCAGCTGGCTGGCATCACTGAGTTTTTGGCCCGTTAAGTATTCTGCAACTGCCTGCTTCTCCGGTGGCGATAGCTTATTGGACTGCTCCTGCATCACACCCGATTCCATGGCGCGCAGCACCGAACTTGCCGACATAATTTGTAGCAGGCTCAACTGCGGCGCCTTAGAAACAGAGCCGCCATGGCACGTCAGACAATGCGCCTCAAACAACGCTTCACCGGTGGGCTCTATGCTCTTCTGCGCAGATACCCCAGACGCCGCAAGCCAGAATGGCAACACAGTTAACGCTAGTTTCTTAACAAGGCTCATCTTCACTCTCCTGCTCTCTCTAATCGGTAGGTTGCGCGGGGGAAATGCACAACCACGTTGCCAGCACGCTCATCGCTACGGGCAATGGCTATATCGTCTTGTGTATGTCGCACTAAGGTACCGCTTACCGGCACTGCGCCATAGTCTTCGGGGGTAACCACTACGCTCGCATCTTGCCCAATATCTGGCCAGAGCGCGCCTTCAATTTTATGCTCGGCAATACTGCTGTGCGATTGTGACACCGCCAGTGCATCATCGGCGGTCAGCTCGCTGGGCGAACCATGCCCGATAGCAATCAAGCGTTGCTCCCACGCCAGCAGATTGTCCAAACCTTCCAATAACTGGTCGGCGCCACGAATATTTCCCCGGCACATCCACACGCTTGCATATACCGATGCATCTGCCCAGGAGGGTGATGCGCCCAACAGCCAGTCTCGGCCATCAGCGAGCATAGTTTCTACGCGGTTTAGATTCGCACGAAACTGCGCAAACAGATGCGGCAACTGCTCCGGTAGTGTCTCTCTATCAAGGAAATCAAAAAACGCGAAGCGGTCGGCCAAAATATCTTCTGGCAAATCCAGATTGGTGCCCATCGAAAGACCCGCTCCGGGTTGAAACAAATGCTGATCGGCCCAGGATGCAATGGCGAGTGCCTGCCCAAGGCTGTTATCGGGAAACAGGGTTGGGGTTGGAAAGCGCGTTTCTAACTCCAACGCTATACGCTGCGTATCGCAGTAAATATCCGCGCCAATCTGCATCACCGGCGTTTTGCGATAGCCGCCGGTTAACGCGGTTAAATCAGGTTTGGGCATTACCATAGGTATCTGCACTGCTTGCCAATCGATGCCTTTCATACCCAGCGCCACGCGAATTTTTTCTGCAAAGGGCGATGCGTCGAAGTGGTGGAGAATGACTTGGGTCATGTTCTTTTATCTCGTGTATTGATGTTAATTCCGAGTGTTTATTGCTGCACAAACAAGCTAACTAGGGTCGTACCAAATAGGTGAAGAGTAGGCCCTGTCGCGCGTTAACGCCGGCGCCGCTTTGGGTGCATTCACCCCAAGCACTTTCTCATCGTGAGTTGTCCAACGCGGTTTTTCCACTTCGATAACGCGTGCGTAGTAAAAGGCACGCTGCTTGGGATTAAAATCAGGGTCGCGCCACTGTGCGCTTAACTGCGCTGCACCTGCACTGTTTTCACTGCTGGCGATGGCTGCCTCAAACACCTGTTCGTGGCGGCGGTTTTTCGCATCCACCCAACCTTTTACCACCTGTATGCGATCAAGATTCACGCCGTCGGGGTCTTTCAATGCGTACAGTAAAAACTCAGGGGCGCGCTTCTTCTTTCTGGCAGGTAAGTCACCGCCCATTGGCACACCCTTTTCATAGGCCATTTGCGCGTAGTCCGCCTGTGCAAGCGCGTCCTTCCCAAAATCCCAGCCACCGAAAAAGCGCAGCAGAATACGGGTGCCCGTTGTGGCAAAGACTTCCTTTCGTGCCAGAGCAGCGAAAATTTCTTCTCGGGTGTTCTCGCGTGCCCACACCGCCGACAGCCCAGAAGCGCCCAGCTCCCAATCAGCATTCTTCATGCCAGCCATCATTGTTTCGCTATTGCGCACCCCAGGCTCAGAGTTGGCAAACTTGCCAAAGAAGTTGTCTTCATTTGAGGTGGACAGAGAGGTGTGTGAATCCGTGCTGCCGATCATGCCAAACTTGTAAGGGTTAACACCCACCGTGTTCTGCAATTGCAAACCGCGCTGTAGCGCCGAGCGTGCATAAGAGCCGGGCAACATTTCTGGCGTGGTCTCTGAGGTATTCATGATGTTGTAGCGATCCCAGCGCTCAAAATCGGCAAACGCGTCATCGGGCGAGAGAATGGGGTGCGTTTCACTGTCACCCTTTACCTGCGTGACTTCGGCAATAGGCTCCCAGCGCATACGCGTATTCGCATAGTCGGCATCAATAGGCTCACCAGACAGTGTTTGTGTATCCCACATAATGCCGTTGCTTAGGTTGCCGTTGTGCGGAATAGACATAACGCGGCCACCGGAGCTTTCCTCATAGCGCTGCAACGAGGCCCAAAGATCTTCTGGGTCACTGCTCAAGAAAGACGAGTAAGGCAGGTGCTTTGAAACAGTGGCGCTGTCTTCACGATAAATAACGCAGCGATGCAAATTGTTGCCTTCGCTGGCAGAAGTCCATTCATAAGCGATAAACGTGGTGAACTTGCCCGGCTGGTAATACGTGTCTGCCGCTTCCGTAATGTCGTTCCAGATGGAGTATTCAAGCGCATCGGGAATGTCATCACGCACGGGGTCTGGATCAGACAAACTGCTGACAAACGCATCAAAGAACCCCTCTTTGCTTAATGCCCCCCAACGCTTGCCCAAAGGTGACGCCATCAGTACCGGGTTTTTTTCCTGAAAGGCATTGAGCACCCCCATAAACTCAGCATGATCGGTGACCGCTAAAAAATCCAACGGACGACGCAGCTGCGCCGTGAGGCCGGTGGAGCTATTGATTGCCTCACCCCGCGCAAACCGATACGCATCGGCAGGTGTGAGTGTTTCGTTGCCCATGGTAAACGCATCGGCAGAAGCGCGTGAGTGCAGATGCAAATCGCCAAAGTACACTTCACGGGGAAACGTCTCGCCTACAGCTGGCGAATAGTTGTTAGCTTGTGCCAGCTGAGTCAGCGAAGCAGCAGCCAAGGTGAAGCTTATACACAACAATTTAGGAGTACGCATAGCAGAATGACCTTTCAAGAACTGAGCTGCAAAAAAAAGGGCCGACAAAAGTCGGCCCAATCAAACACCCGCTAAGCCGCATTACTGCGACCAAGACGGACCGCACCTTTAAAAATCGAACTTACTTCCCACTTCAAGACTGATGTATCTAGGCTGAGCGTAAGCAGACATGATCCAGAAATTCGCCACTGACAATGAACCGGTACGATACCGCTCGTCAGTGAAGTTCTTAGCCAGCGCTCGCAAGTACCACTTCTCACTGGAATGCGTGAAGGTGATGCTGCCGTCCCACACAGTTCTGGAGTTCAATGTCGCATCAAGCGATGGATCTACGTCTGAGTAGCTAGACACTGACTCATCTTCGTAGGCAACACGCAGGTTGAAATCGAGATCACCTACATCCAGGCCCCAGGTGTACGTCGCATCAGCGGTGTACATAAACTCTGGTGCTCGAGTTGGCTCTTTGCCGCTGAAGTCGATGTCATCTACGCCATCAAAATCGGTATCGGCAGTAAACTCGTTGAACTCGGCGTCTTGCCACATGGCGTTACCGCGCAGCAACAGGTTAGGCGTAACCGCCCAGGTGCCTTCAAGTTCCAAGCCTTTCACTTCAAGCTCGGCCGCGTTGAAGAACAATGTCTCCTGGCCGGTTTCAAAGCTGGCGTTCAAGGTGCGCTGTGCATCGCTGTACTCAACGTAGAACATAGTTGCCTGCACGTTGGCTGCTTCATCAAGGAAGGTAGACTTCAAACCAATTTCAAATGAATCAGCTGTTTCTGGCTCGGTTGGCCGCGCTGCGACGGTAGGAATTGGATCAAGCACTGTACCGGTTTGGTCGTTGTAACCACCGCTCTTGAAGCCGCGAGAGTAACTTGCCCAACCAAACAGTTCTTCAGTGAAGTTATAGGCAAACTGGAGGCGGTAAGTCGACTCCTGCCAATCTTCACTGTCTGTTACTACGCCAGCAGGGAAGCGATCGAAGTCGGCGCCCGCCAGTGGAGTGCCCAGCTCACGCCAGGTGAAGTTAGGATCGAAACCGCCATCAGGCAGCGCCTGAATGGGGCGACGTGGACGGCCTGTCCACTCTTTCTCTTCGTCTGTGTAACGGTAACCCGCAGTGATGCTGAAACGATCGTTAACCTCGTAAGTACCATCAACGTAGGCTGCAAGTGCCTCGGCTTCCTGTGCGTTACACAAAATCAGCGGGTTGTCGGCAAGGAACGTAAGCTCGCCATCTACCAGCAAATCAACAAAGCCCACCACCTGTACTACACAGAAGTCGATGTCTTCTTCCTGATAGTAGATACCCGTAACAAAGTTGAACGGGCCATCGAGGTTAGAAGCCAAACGCAGTTCCTGCTGGAACGTTTCACGCTTGTCATCACGGGTAGCATCAAACAGTGTTCTGAATACCTCACCGGTATAGGTGTTAGGCAGATGCGACTCTTGCTCACGCTGGCCAGTGACCGAGTACAGCGTGTAATCGCCGATCGACCAATCCATATTCAGGTAAAAACCTTCAATGTCGACAATGTGGCCCTTGCTCATTTCAAGCAAGAAATCGTCCTGGTTGGTAACGCCAGAATTATTCAGCGGGTTGCCGCCTTCACTGGTGAAACCCCAGCGATGGAAGTTGTAGCCTGGAGTAGACTCATTAACGATAGGCACTGTGTCGCCTTCGTCTTCAATTTTTTCGTACTGGAACAACGCGTTGAAGTTCTCGTTAGGCGACCAGAGCAACTTGGCGCGGAAAGACAGCACATCGTCACCGCCTAAATCACTGCCGTCACCACGGCCAGTTTCGCCATCGTTACCACCGCCGGGGCCAGCAAGGCCGGGGGCAACGGTTAACGGGCCATAGGCCGCGTTGTTTTTGTAGTAGCCGTCGCTATCGAGCTTTACGCCCGCAAAACGAAACGCGAGCTGATCTTCTACCAACGGAATGTTCAACGCTGCTGTGGCTTTACGCGTACCAAAATCACCCATCTCATAGCGCAGATCGGCATAGCGCTCATCTAGCTCGGGCCGCTTGGTTTTCACGTTGATGGTACCGCCGGTAGTGTTCTTGCCGAACAGCGTACCCTGCGGGCCACGCAGCACTTCAATCTGTTCGATATCAAACATCTCGAGGTTCTGTGTCTGTACGTGGTTAACAACAAAATCATCAATGGTGACGCCCACCGGTGACTCTTTGTAAACAATGATCGATGTTTCTGAAACGCCACGCATTGCAAAAGATGCTGACTTGAACGCAGAAACCGTACCGGCAGACAGGCTAGGTACCAACACAGCGATGTCATTCAAATCACGTGGCGAGTATTTCTCAATGTCGCTGTTGGTAATGGCTGTCATCGCAACGGCTGTTTTGAGGATATCGGTATCGACACGACGCGTGGCCGTTACGAATACTTCTTCCAGCATGCCACTCTGCGAGTAACTAATCTGTGGCGTTAGCGTTAAGGCTGGCGTCATGCTCAACAAAAGCGCTTTTTTAATGTTCTGCCAGTTAAGGAATTGCGGGGTTCTTCTAGAGAGCTGCATACCAAATTCTCCTGATCGATCTCGTTATATTAATGGAACTGGAAATGTCGCCTGCACTACACGCTGCGGCCCCCTACAGACCCCTATTCACGTGCAACACAAAGCAGCCGGTGTTGCGGACACCGGAACTTGAATATAATTCAACATTGAACTACCGACTTGTTCTTGTCAAGTAAACTGCTGGGCTTAATTACCACTCGCACGCTTAGGGTTTAACTACCCGCCTGCAAACGCTTCTCTAGCTCAACATGAAAGTGCCTAAGGCGCTGTTCTTGCTCGCCCCACAACTGACCTTTAAACCCGCGACTGCGCATTCCGCGCTGCACAATGGGCAAAAACGCGGCGTCCTGGCTCAGCACCAAACCGAGATTCGCGTCTTCCTCTAGGGTGTAGTGCTCAGTGGCTGGGCGAGCGCTACCGCTTAGGTCAGTGCCTTCGGGTAGCCCCATCCACAGGGGCGCACTGTAATCGGGATCTTCTACCGGCAGAATGAGCGTCATGGTGTCGTAGTAAAATCGCTCTGGGTCTGTTTCATGGGGCAAAAACCGCATGAGGAACACCGCTTCCGGGTGACAACCGATTTGCACGTTAGGGAACAGGCCGGTAGCCCAACTATCTGACAGCTGGCCATCTTCAAAGCGCTCGTATCGTAGCCCCAGCTGTTCGGAGCGCTCGCGCTTGCCTTCTTGAATTGCTCGGCGAACATCCTGCGCAGAACCGGTGAACTCGACCGGATCAACGCCCGCATCCTGCAGCATCATCTGCAACCCTTCAGTGACCGACTCCTGATCATGAAAACGCGGGCTGGGCTGACCCAGCGGCACAATCATGCGACTAGCGCCATTGGGATACAGATCGTATTGCACGTGCAGGTCTGCCATCACACCGCGTGTTTCAGGGTGCACAGCATGCAGGTGATAACTCTCATAGAAGGCTTCAACACCCACCTTCCAATTTGAGCCCCACTCACTGCGCACATGGCGCACGACCTTCATTTTTTCAATTTCGTAGGCCTCCAGATAACCCGGCGGAAGCCCCAGGGCTTCGGCCAATGGCGGCGGATTGTCTTGCATGCTGATAAACAGAATGCCGGCATGTTCTTCGCAGGCCAGCTCGGTCAGCCCCGGGCGGTGCGCTACCACCTCTGGCTGAAACGTTTCCTCATCCGTAATGCGGCGCAGCTCGCCGTTATTGTGAAAGCTCCAGCTGTGGAATGGGCAAACAAATACCTTGCGGTTACCGCGCTCTTCACTCACCAAACGCGCACCGCGATGGCTGCACACATTGTAGAACGCTTTAACGCCCTCCGGTGTGCGGGTAACGATGACAGACTCCTCGCCCACATCAAAAACAAAAAAATCGTTCTCGTTGGCCAAGTCGGACGACACACCGGCTAATAGCCAGGTTTGCGTCCACAATTTCTGCCATTCGTCGCGCATGTATTGCGCATCGAAGTAACCGCTCTTGGGATAGCATTCGACGCCGTTATCGACCGACGGCTGCTTGGCTTCCAGCGACGTTGCAGGCGCGTGTGGATTGATCACGGCCAGCGGAATTTTATCGATACTCATTACTACGGCTCCACTCTCTCAAACAACCTTGAAGGATCTTAAACGAGTTTAAAAACAGGCATCTGCACGTTTTCGCCCCATTCTTCAAACACTACTTTTACCTTTGCGCCAATCATCACCGATTCGGGCGCGCTGGTTTGTACGCTGCTCATCATGGTTACGCCTTCGGTCAACGCGATAAGCGCTACGATATAGGGTGCATCATAGGCTTTGGAAATACCGCGGCGAACAATAGTGAAACTTAACACCGTGCCGGTACCGCTTACAGGCTCCCAGCTAAGTTGCTCATGGCCACAGTGGCTGCACAACGTGCGCGGATAAAATTGGAACTGCGCGCAAGCATCACAACGCTGCATCTTCAACACGCCTTCGCGTGCACCTTGCCAATACGGCGCGCTTAACTCGCTCTCGCGGGGTTGCATCTTATTCACGGGGCGTCTCTCCCTAGCACCAGAGCAGTATGCGAAGACATAATGCCGCCTTGCGCATGCACCAACCCTACGCTTGCGCCTGGCACCTGGCGCTCACCCGCAGTCTGCCGCAGCTGCAGCACCGATTCGGTAAGCGCAAACATTGAGCCGGGGTTACCCGGGTGGCTATGGGATAGCAGGCCGCCATGTGTATTCACTGGTAGGTCGCCGCCAGGCATCAAAGCGCCGCTGTCGACAAAATCACCG
>JBGCFE010000158.1:0-9177 GCA_045106775.1 Halioglobus sp. | reverse complement strand
CGTATCGCATTGACCAGCGGGCTTACCGTTGCCGGGCAACACATGTTTACATGTGTGAAAGGGGCGCAAGCAGGTTGCTGATGATCTGGGTGTCGGTATGTCGACCCTGAATAAATGGATCACTGCGCATCGGGATACGGATGTGGTGTCGAAAGAGGATTTAGACCTCGCCAAAGAGAATGATCGACTTCGGCGCGAGATCAGGCTCCTCAAGGAGGAGAGGGAGATCCTAAAAAAGGCCATCCTGTAAGCCGACAGGCGATGCTTGCATCGCCGTTAGGCCAGTTCTTCGCGGGCCTAAAGCAATGAAGTTTAGATTCATCCACTGCCCGGCAGTTGAAACGTAGTTTCGACGAGAGGGGAAGAACACAGAGGTCACTTCCCAGCCAACCGATTGTGCAATGTTGTCGGTGTAAGCACGCGTGGCTTGAGGGCTTTCCGCAGTCGCCCGGCCAGCCGTAGGCAGCGTTCTGATATGGTCACGCTGGCACATATCCGCTGCCCGGTAGGGCATTGCGCAGCAATGTCCCGAGAGGGGAAGAGCAATCACGTCTCAGCCTGGGTAGTTATGGTCGTCCACGAATGACTGAGGAACTCAAAGAGATTGGCCTGAATGTTGGTCACCGCCGTGTGGGCAGATTGATGCGCCAGAACGGCATATCCGTTGTCAGAACCCGCAAATACAAGGCGACCACGGACAGCAATCATACGTTCAACATCGCACCGAACCTGCTGGCAACATCGCACCGAACCTGCTGGATCGTAACTTTGCGGCAGACAAACCAAATCAAAAATGGGCAGGCGATATCAGCTACGTTTGGACCCGTGAGGGCTGGTTGTATCTGGCTGTGATCCTGGACCTGCACTCACGCCGTGTCATTGGTTGGGCCCCCTCTCGTGACATTGCTTTGCAATGCACTGCCGGGCAGTGGTGCAGCAACCGCATGAAGCGCGACTTGGCGATCCGAGCGTTGAGTATGGCCATCGCGTTCCGGCAGCCGCCCAAAGGCTGTATCCATCATACGGATCGCGGGTCGCAATATTGTTCCCATGACTACCAGAAAATCCTGCGCCAGAATGGCTTCAAGGTATCTATGAGCGGCAAAGGCAATTGTTATGACAATGCCGCCGTCGAAACCTTCTTCAAGACGATCAAAGCTGAGTTGATCTGGCGGCGGTCATGGGAGACACGGCGGCAGGCTGAAATGGCCATCTTCGAATACATCAATGGCTTCTAAAATCCGCGCCGCCGACACTCAGCACTGGGCTGGAAAGCCCCATCGCTTTCGAACGAAAGGTGGCTTAAACGAGCACCGGGGGCGGCACGAAAGCGTGACAGGTCCACCTCTGAGTTCCATCGCCACAAATAGAACACTCCAACTAGCTGCAAAGAATTACATTTGAGCATTAATTCTCCGTTATCCAAATTAGCATATCTACAGTTAAAACGTAATTGAGCCGCCACAATCTGTTCAACGACGTAAGCTGAAAGAAGACGTGTCGGAATGATTCCTTCAAAATACCCTGTTTTTGTAATGGCGTCCGTAACACTTATTGCGTGCGGCGGTACGCAATCAACTGTTTCCAATGCTATCTATGAGCTCACACAACTAGATATGATCAACCAAGAATTCGCTTCATTGAGTACATCCATCGTTCAATCCGAATACACTGAGATCCTGAGTATCCCTGAGATTGGCACCGTCTTCTACAGTGGATTTGTGCGAGCAAACATTGCAAGTAACGACCAGCATATGCCGGACACAATAATTGGTCGTCTCGAAACACAGTTCAATCTGGCAGAAGGCAGTTTCAGTGCCAACGGTCAGGTTCATCAGGTTTACGATGACACGGGTAGAGGACTGCAAGGGACGCTTGAAGTAGCAAATGGTAGCTTAAACAGGCAAGGTGACCCCCAAGTAGCGTCCACCTTGGCGTTTCGAGCCACAGGAACACTCTTCTCTGCAGAAGAAGAAAGTCTTGATTTCAATATCAGAATGGACGGCGATTTTCTTGGAGAGGAAGCCTCAATGATCGCCGGTATTGTCACTGGGCAAGTCGAGAACGCGGGACAGACACATGTTGTTTCAGGAGTATTTGCGGGTCAGTAGCAAGCAAATGATCATGTAGTAACATTGCGATGTAGTCCTCTTTCACTTGGAAAGCAGAAAGATTGCGAGCGAAAAGTGCTCGCAATCTAAATGATACTCAAATTTCAATTCTCACAATAAGCTACTCATGGAACAATGAGACCGGTCTAGCCTTCGCTTTCAAAAACTTGTGATTCTATCTGCTTATCGGAGGGCTCAGGTCTGCGATCAGAAGACTCATCGAAGCTACTGAAAACCCTTCTTCTCTTCAGATTCGCTATAACTGAAGGCAAATTGGCGATGGCGAGATGGACTTCCAAAGGATCTAATTCCGATTTACGCAGGAGTGCCCTATATATGGAGTCGTCAAACTCCCAAAACCCCGCACTTACTTCACCGTACTCATACTCATGAGATCCAATCACAGTCGAATTGATGCCACTTCGCTGATAGATACGCTGCATACGAGCATCGAAAATAGCAACCAGCTTCTTAACTCGCAGCTCCTGCATAAACGCAGCACCAGCAACTAACACCTTAAAGGAAGTAGCACGGGGTTGCCTTGGAGAGATACAAAATCTGGTACACTCCCAAATCGATCTATCACGAATGGCTGAACCGGCCAAAGTCATCAAAAACTGATCATTAATCATTGTTGACCCTTCAGTTGGCATCAAACGCATGGATCCGAGATGCTCTCCGTTATCGCCTTCCACGACCGCATATAGCGGATTCATCCGATCGTATTGGTCCCTCTCAAACCCATTTGGGTCCACTTCGACTGGCCAACCAAGTCGATCTCTGAACTGTTCTGTACGGTCTTTAAACATTGATTGTGCGAGACTTGGGAACTGCCAAAGATCAGTTCCATTGATAAATCTAATCATTCCATTTCTCCTCTATTTGTAGAGGTTTCATCTTCGTGAACGATGGTTATTGACTAGGAAAGCACCCGCACGGACAGGTAAAGCAAAATTAGTCGACGTTTAGATCGAGTTAATTGCACCGGCCACATCACCTGCAAACTCCCGCGCCTTAACAAAATCGAAATACCAGTACTGTAGCATCCAGTAGGCGCAGATATTTCCATTAGTGAAGCGGATAATTACCCTGAGCTGAATTTCATTTTTACATATAATAACGAAGGGCTAGTGAAATGGCGACTTACAATCTGGCCGCCCCTGCGATCCTGACGCTTAGGACTAATGTCGTGGGCGAGGTGGGCGACGAAATGTTTGGTGCTATCTTTAATAATTATTTTGGTTTTGATCGTTGGATTGCGCAAACTTCAACCGTTGGTCTCAATTTGGTACGGTTTCCAGGTGGAGCTGTCTCAGAAGTTGGAATTGTCGAGGATGGACGAATAGTTCTATCTGAGGGGATAACTCAAAGTGACCTCATGGGTGATAGAAACCATCTTGCTTTTGATCTCACGCACCCAGAGTTGGTAAGTCAAGCGGCGCTCGATTTTGATACTGAGTATCGAGGAAGTCATAATCATATAGCTTCTTTCTCAGACGTTGTCGCCGCAGCCGTTGATCAGAACGCAAGATTAGGAATCGTAATACCTATCAGCCGATACTTTATGGTGGATGATGGCAAGGCCGCCGACTTCACACTCTCTCATGTAAGGGACGAGGCAATTCAATTGGCTAAGAGTGACGTCACTACCTTTCTCACTCGCCTGAAAAAGGGAGATTTCAACAATGGCGTTTATCCTCCCTCCTTTAGTTTCGAAATAGGAAACGAACTCTACTACAACCCTATTCACTATGCCGTGATAGCAAAGGCCGTAATTGATGAGATATCGATTCAAATGGAAGGCAGTGACATAGAATTTGACATTGATGTTCAAGCGGCCCGAGGTGTTCGAAACTATACAGAATTGATCCGCGAAGGCTATTTCGATAGCTTTCTTTCATCGCCACAGCAACCAATCCCAGGTCTTGAGAATTTGCAAGATCTGATTAGATACGACGGGCTCACAAGAGTTGAGAAGCTGCCAATCCTAAACCAGGTGATCGTGAGTATACTAGGTGATAGCTTAGAAAATGTCGGAGCCGTTCGCAGTCATATTCTCAGTTTTGACTATACCTCGTGGGGAAAACAGTACAACTCGCTTCATGAGTTAAAATCTATTCTGGATGTCTGGACAGAAGCCTATAAGAAAACTGGCAATCATTCAGATAGCCTTGATACTTACATATCAGCATGGTCAACGAATAGTTCTACAGGGAGTAGTACCCCCTATGAACTGGCAGCAGCAGTAAACGCGCTCAGCCTATTCTCCCACTTCGTCGAGTTGGGCATAGATAGGGCGGCAATATGGGGTTTTCTTGGTGACTATAGTATCAAAGCAGACTCAAAGAGTACAATAGTGTCTGACGTCGTCTCAGGGATTAACTCACCTGTTGCAGCGTTGCTTGGGCTGCTTTCCCAAAACATAGACGGCGCGGTTCTCTTATCAACTGGAAGCAATTTAAAACTCGAAGTTGCAGATAGCGACGCTACGCTTTCCAAGTGGGGCTCAAAAGGCAGCTGGGTCGAGCAAGAGGATCTAAATGTTGGTTCGAGTCCCACCGACTATTTGATGAACGTCTACCAGTCCGAAGATCGATTCGTTGCCTTCTTTGCAGTTGGAGATATTGGCACAAACGAACTCTCCTTAAATGTAAATCTAGGTTTACTATCAAACACAGACTTTGTAGGGGTCACCAACTTGGACCTTTCTCCTTCAGAGACTTCTGGAAATGCACGAATTACTAATACTGTTGTTGCGGCAATCAATGGTGACTTCGACATAGAGTTTGATCAAAGCTTTGAAATAGTCATGGTGACAATTGAAAATTCACCTGGTGCCGGGAACCAGGTTGAATATCTGGCTTCTTCCGCCGGACAGTTACAAAAATCTATGGATCTTCGAGACGAAGTAGACCAAAAGGCAGCGTTTGGTGATAGGGTGATGGTTGGCGTAGGCGATGTGATTTCTGCCTTCAGAATCGACAGCAGAGTAAGCTTTTTGGAAGCTCTTCAGAATAGTTTTGGTTTTGATCTTCCAGGCGCAAACGGTGGACACTTTCTAATTGGTACTGATGCCAATGAGACGGTTATCGGTGGAGATGGAAATGATAGACTAAGCGGCGATATGGGCAATGACACATTGACTGGTAACGCGGGGTTTGATGTATTTGTATTCACTGGAGGCCATGACCACATAACAGACTTTGCATCTGGTACAGATTCCATATTTCTAGATGGGCAACGGATACCAGGCATGGAAACACATCAGAATAGGCTATCGTCAATAATGTCGACCAATGTTGACGGATACCTTCTTACCTTCGATGAAGCCAATACACTACAGGTTGATGTGGCAAACGGCAGTATGCTTTCAGAGAGCGACTTTTTTATTGTTTGACATTTGACCTGCCCCCCGAGGCTCCCTTATTCATAACGAGAGTTTGCGGGTTTGGATTTCATGTTCCTCGGTTTCAGTTTGGGCAAGAGCGGCGTGTGCTGAGCCCTCAAATTGCTCAAGCGCTCGGCGCGCTTCAGCGGGTGTTTGGTTCTCCAGTGATGAGTGCGGCCTGACATTGTTGTAGTCGTACCGCCAGAGGGCCAGCTTGCGGCGTGCGTCGTCCAAGCTATCGAACCATTTTTCGTTCAGCAGT
The DNA here is from genome assembly GCA_045106775.1 of Halioglobus sp. Classification (GTDB taxonomy): domain Bacteria; phylum Pseudomonadota; class Gammaproteobacteria; order Pseudomonadales; family Halieaceae; genus Marimicrobium. The sequence continues at coordinate 3,416 of JBGCFE010000158.1, read as the reverse complement.
TCGTCTCGCAAGCTACCATTAAATGATTCAGCGCCGCGGTTGTATAGTAAGCGCTCGTTGAGCCCGCCCTACGATTGTTTGTTGAGTGATCTTAATGCCCGTTTAGGTAAGTGGACGCTTGAGGGCGAAGCGAAGCAATTTGCTGGACCATCCTGCGCTTCGCAAGATAGCTATTCGTTAGCAGAAGGGCTGTGGTAAAGAAGACATATGATGAAATCGCGGATACACGCTCTTATTGCTTTGACATTTGCATTGCTCATTATGAGCTGCGCACCTGAGAGATCACCGGAAGAAACAAAATTCGTAGCGGAATTCGTCCTCAAGATGTCCATTATCAACAATGGACATTATCAGGTCATATCAAGACGCTTCAGAGCGGGGAGACCGAACGGTTACGCTGTATATTGCGATCGCTGTATTGCTGCTCTGACTGCGTGCGTGGTCGTGGCGCAGCCGTGACGTACTTGTCCCATAGTGCTTTCTTCCATTCCAAAGAATAGATCGCACCATCAAACCGTGGGATCAAACACCTAGACACATCGGCTGTTGATTATGAACCCTGATCTTGATTTTCGTCGAGCAATACATCCAACTCTTGAATTTGATCGAGCGTTGTAGCATGTTTGAGCCCGGGAAACGAAATGGTAACATCCTCAACCTCATATTTGTGGAGTTTGAACCAGCCGTTGTTTGAAGCAATGACAACTGCCTGAAAGGCGTTTGTTGTTCCTAGCTTTCTTGAGATAGAGCTCTGCAACGACTTATTGCTTCCGAACTTCTCAGTTATACTAAGCAAAGAACGTGTGGACTGCCCAGTGTATAGTGCATACAAAAATTGCAATTCGTCTGCGGTAAGCGACATTGCAGGAGTGTTTGAGCTAGATTCAATATCAACGAAGCACTCAGCTGATATTTTGGCGAGTGCCCTAAGATCATAGCCGTTTAGTTGGACCATCGACTTTACTTTTTCTTCTGCTGATTGCGTAAGAAAAGAAACTGCGATGCGACAATCTTCGTTTGGGCTGAATGCAAAGCAGATACCCTCGCGACCTATCCCATGATTGACCGCATCCTGCCAAAACGCTTCGACTATCGGGGCGCTGCCGTCTAGCTCAGAGAAGTAGAAAAAGTCGATTCCTCTTGACGCTTCTTGAACTACGGGATCGATGAACTGATAATTTTTCGCATAGTAGCGTTCTAACCAACTCGACTTTATTGAAGAACATATTCTTGACCTAAATATCCTTTTTGGTGATTGATCTACTACAAATAGTGCATAATTTTGGAATCCCGTCTCAACGGTGATTTGCCAAAGTAAATTGGAGAGCTCTTGGACCTCACAGCAAGTGGACACTTCATCTGCAAGTTCTTCTAGAGCAGATGTTCTAAAGTAGTAGTAAGGGCTTCTCTCAAAGGAAAGCGCTAGACGTTCCAGATCTTTCTGGGCTCGATGAATCTTGGATTCTTCCTTTGATTGAATGTCAGAGACAGCCATTCGAGACCAATGAAGCACCAGTTTATCCTTTTCTGTGTAGAAACATTTTGCTTACACCTAGGCAATCTTGGTAAACATGAAGTTAACTGCGAGGATATCGTTCTAATGGACAGAAGGCCAACCATGGACCATCTTTCAACTCGGTCAACACAAGTGGGGCTGCTCACGGAACCTAAGCGCGATAATACCATTAGAAACATCGGAGCAGCGAACCATGACGCTTATTTTCATTCTCTTGCATCTTTAAAGTTACCATTTTCATCTACAGTAGGAGTTTGCCAGAAGTCAAACTGACCGCGCAAAACCGCCACCTCTTTGAAGCTGAGATTGGACGCGCCGGCAAAATTGAGAAGCAACAGTAAATCCACGTTTTTACTGTCGATCTGTGAACGAGATAAGATCAGAAACCTTACGCCTCGTAGCTTCAATAGCCGTGTTACAGTCCGGTATACTATTGCAACGAAACCCTCCGCCATCGTATCAAATTTTATGTAGTCTAGTGCATTTCCAAGTAGACCAAGCGCCTCAAAGCTATCCCGCGGTCCTAGATCACGACTCTTGCACAGCCGAGTAAGTTCGAAGAACCTTCCCGGCTGTCCATCAAAGAGATCATGAACCTCGGGGAAAATGTGGCTAAAGTGATCTGTCAACATTGTCGAATGTCCGAACTCTCGGATACGACAAGATGCCAAGTGCGTTCCCTTGTCTTCTACAATAATGTACGTCGTGTGAGGATCGTCATACTGATCGATTTCGCGACCAACTTCTTGTTGTGGCAGTTGCCAACTAAGGCGTTCAACAAACTGACTGTAGCGATCGCTAAAGGTTGGTTGAAGAAGACCTTCTGGTATAAAGCTAAATTGTCCAATAGAGAGTTTCAAAGTATGTTCCTGTTGCCTCGACTTTACCTGTCGAGTAGGCTAAAAATTTAGCTAAAGATTCTTTAAATTAATTATATTTTTCATATTAATACAGATCGATATTAATCCTGAAAGTGAGATGCCTACTTACACTGTTAGACTGTAGCAATTATGCTTCCTTGGAACTTCAGACCGTCAACCTGAAAAGCCACCTGCGCCTGTTTGCTTGGCGGGGTCTCAAACCGATGCTCGATCGGCGCTTGTTTCGAAGGACGCACCTCTCGCATAGGTATTGCCAAGTTGTTTGACTTAGCGAAAGCGTGTAAGAGCGATGAATGAATATCCCACCCAGCATGCCCCTCCTGAAGGGCTTTCGTTACCCCCGTGAAATTATTTCTTACACGGTTTGGGCTTATCATCGTTTCAGCTTGAGCACAGCGGATGTTGAAGAACTTTTGGCGGAGTGAGGTGTCATCGTGAGTCGCGAGACCGTACGTCTCTGGGTGAACCGGTTTGGTCAGCACTTTGCAAACTGTGTCCGTCGGGAGCGCCCCCGACCCAAGGCGTCATCGCAAGGTTTGTTCGCTGCGTAACGCTAAGGAGGAACATTGAGTGAACTTGGCTGATTTATCATTCTCATGCCCACTTTCTCGCGTAGCTGAGGTGCAGTGGGCGCTCATTTGAGCGCTCAGCGGCTCCAGAATCCCAGACAAAATCGCCTGTGAGGTTGATATGGGTCCAGCCCAACGGCGAAACGTGTTTTAGCAAGCTTGGGTCCGGCAGTTGCCCATGCTGCCGCAAGTGATTGGCCGCCTTGTTCATATAAATCGTATTCCAGTAGATGATTGCGGCAATGACAAGATTGAGCGTGTCAATCGCAGAGTAAAAAGGGACCGATGGCGCGGGTTAAAAAGGGGCCCTTTTGGGTGATGTTTGTGTGGCGCTTTGGCGCGCGTGCTCGTCACAAAGCTGAAGCGTGCCAAAGCGCATGTTGGCCCTTGGGCCGACATTGTTCTGAACTTTGTGGTGCCGTTTTATTGTCTGGCTTTTCGGCTGTGTTT
>JBGCFE010000157.1:0-10566 GCA_045106775.1 Halioglobus sp. | reverse complement strand
CTGCCTAGTTCGACCAGGGATGTCTCTATAGGGGTCTGCAGATCAATCTTCATACAATCACATATGATATTTTTAGGGGGTTATGGCCATAATAATATCATAAAAGATAGTTTTTTAGTAATCTATAGATATCATATATGATCTATAAAAGGGCATTAGACCCCACAATCAATCACTAGTGATCGCATTATGCGGGAATCTACAAGCATACTGACCTACCCTCCAAGGAAGCGCAGACCAAAACATCAATCCATTTTAGAAATTACGTCATCCTCAAAACGCTTCATCGAGTCGATTTTCACCTCTATCGGCGATTTAAACTTACCGCCATAAAAGAACCAGGGCACAACACAGGCTTCGTCGACGCCCATATCACGCAGGCGCTTGTGCCCATCCAGGTCCCAAACATCGGTGGCTACAGCCACAAAATGAAACGGTTTTTTATCAGTGCCGTACTCCTTGCGGTAGCCGTGAATGGTTTTCACCAACTCACCAATCTCCTGGGCAGTAAGATTGGGTGATACATACCCATCGGCAATGCGCGCTGTGCGCCTGAGCACCGCATCTGCAGTACCGCCCACCAAAATGGGCATCTTCTTTTGCGGCACCGGGTTGATAGACAGCGAAGGGAATTCATAGTGTTTACCCGAGTACTCCACAAACTCACCAGTGAGCAACTGGTTAAGAATATCGATCATTTCCTCACAGCGGGCGCCGCGTGTTTTCCACTCCTCCTGATTAACCGAAAAATCTTCAGGCCACGGGCTGAGCCCTACGCCCAAAGACAAACGGTCGTCCGTTAAAAACGATGTGGTACCGGCCATTTTGGCAACCAGCAGGGGCTGCCGCACGGGCAGCTTTAACACGTTAACGAGAAAACGTACTTTGCTGGTGACCTGCCCCATTGCAGAAATGGCACAGAACGGATCGAGAAACGCAGTATCGGCGCTCCAGTAGCGGGCGCCGCTGTCGGTATAAGGGTAATCCACAGAGGCTTCATCGTAGAAACACAGCCCATCGCCAATGTTCACGGAGTGGTAACCCATCCCATCCGCGGCGATTGCCAGAGGAACCTGGTCTTCCTTTGGGTTAAAGGTCAATGTTAATGAAAACTTCATTCCTGCCCCTCCTTTGATTCGCTTCTCAAAAAGTAACTGCACGTAAGATGGTACTTCTTTAATCAGTGAGTAGACTAGTGATATGAAGCGCCAACGCGTATAGGTGATATGCCGATGCCAGCATAGTCGGATTCGCGCAGGCCAAGGTAGGATGGATCCAAGATACACATCGGAGAATACAAAAATGACATACAAGGTTATTCAATGGACTACCGGCTTCGTGGGGCGCGAAGCGGTAAAGGGAATTCTATCCCACCCCCAACTCGAGCTGGTGGGCGCCTACGCATGGAGCCCCGAGAAAAACGGGAAGGACGTTGGCGAGCTCTGTGGCATCGAACCTCTCGGAATCAAAGCGACGAACGACATCGACGCCTTGATCGCGCTAGGTGCCGATTGCGTGTGCTTTACGCCGCACCAATTTGAGGGTGCAGACGTGGTCTGTCGCTTGCTAGAAGGCGGGCTCAACGTAGTCGCTAGTAACATGACAAACTTTCGTGCGCTAGGCGAGGCCGAGCGAGCACGAGTAGAAGCGGCCGCGCAGGCGGGAGGCGCCAGCTTCTTTGGCACAGGGATATTTCCGGGCTTTGCGAATTACATTGCCGCTAACATGGCCACCGTCAGCCAGAACTTTTCGTGTGTGCGCTTTCTTGAATCGGTTGACGTCTCGCACTATCACGCACTCTACAACTACGACAATCTTGGATGGGGGCACATGCCAGAACCCAAGTGGGAACAGGTGAATCGTGAGGTGCTGGGCTTCTACGAGGAATGCCTGGACGTGATGGCGGATATGCTCAAGGTAGAGATTTCAGAACGCCGCTCTAACATTGAATTTGCGATTACACCCAACGATCGCGAGTACTTCGGGTTTGAGATGAAGGCGGGAACGATCGCAGGACAAAAATGTACGTGGCAGGCGTTCACCGCCGGACAGGCCGAACCCGTCATTGAACTCGACGTGTGCTGGGTGGCAGGCGCAGGGCTAGAACCGGAGTGGCCGATCCATCATGGCTACACCATGAAGGTTGAAGGTAACCCGAATGTAGAAACGCGCGTTACCTTTAGCCCACAGGTCGCAGAAAAGTTGGAAGACTATATCGACATGGCAAACACCGTCACCTCCATGCCAATCGTGTCGGCAATTCCCACCGTTTGCGAAGCCGCCGCAGGCATCCGCACCTACGCAGATTTACCACTCATCACCGGCCACTACGTGCCTAAATCCTTAGGCCATTAGAAAGGAGACACCATGAGCCGCAGAGTTGCATTTGTAAGTGGCGCAAGCCGAGGCATAGGCGCTGAATCTGCCGTTGCACTTGCTAACGCCGGGTTTGATGTGGCGATTACCGCAAGAACGCTTGATGCAGGCGAAGCCTACGACCACGTGGGCAAAATTGCGCCGCTACCGGGCAGCCTTCGGGCAACAGCAGCAGCGATTGAAGCAGCAGGTGCGAAAGCACTTTGTTTGCAGGCAGACATTCTAGATCCTGATTCCATCGACCAAGCCGCGCAAGCAACGCTCGATGAGTTTGGGCGAATCGATCTATTGTTTAACAACGCGATTTATCAAGGCGCGGGGAATCAGGAACGCGTGCTTGAGCTCACACCGGACCAGCTACGCGCAATCTACCAAGGCAACGTTCTAACTCCCCTTGCGCTTGTGCAGCGTTTTTTGCCGACGATGCTCAAACAAGAAAGCGCAACCATCATCAACATGCTTTCGGGCACTGCTTTCACCGACCCGCCGGCACCGGCCGACCAGGGTGGCTGGGGCTTTGGCTATCCCGCTTCCAAAGCCGCACTACAGCGCCTGGCAGGGGCGCTGCGCTCGGAGTATCCCGAGTCGGGGCTTCGTGTTCTCAACATAGAACCTGGGCTGGTAGTAACAGAGTTGATGAAGGCGAACGGTATCGACGAAAAGGTGCTTGGCAGATTTTCACCCACGCCCGCTTCGAGCATTGCAGCGGTTATCGCGTGGCTTGCAGACAATGACCTTACTGAAGAATGGCGGGCGGAGCCGTGCTTGCGTGGGCCGGCGATGGCTGAGGAGCTTGATTTTTTAGAGGTTCCATCGTTTCTGCCTGATGAACCCTAACGATAAAACCATCCGCCTTCGTCATCCCCGCTCGGCGCGTTGATGGGTGTGTTTCCAACCTCGAGACCTGTTCTGCCCGGCGTAACCGGCGGGAGCTGAGAAAGGTCGGTAGTGGTGGCAAAAGAGGTTAGTTCAGGGTCGGAGGTAAAGCCTCCTAATTGGTCCCCGCCCGAAGGGCCCAGGTTGGTGGGGTTAAAACCGCTGAGTACTAAGGCCGGGATAAAGGTAGTGCTGATGAAAACTGTTCCAGGAACGGGCGCAGTTACAGACCCAGTGGCTTCATAGCTGTTAAAGAGATCCAGTACGTCCTGCGCGCTGGCCCAAGTCCACCCGTCCATATCGAAACCATTCAGTGTTCCACTGCAGGGGCCGCCTGCGCACACCGCTGCAATCTCGGCATAGGTCAACCCGTCGAACAGATCGATCTGTGCCCACTCGTTGCCATCGGGGGCGTTGATCGTATCTGCAATTGCGCCTGCAATAGCCTCAAATATTGGCATAACATAAAACGCCTGGTCGGAAGCAACAACAGCCTCGAATGCTGGAATTCCGGCCAGTGCAACGTTGGATACCGCGCACACCGGGTTCGTGGATTCCTCACACAGGAAATTCCCACCAGAATTCCATTTCACGAATGCCCAACCGGTGTCCGGGACTGCGGTGAAAGTCTCGGTGTAACTCGTATCAGATATTTGATGGATGCAGGCGGTTCCAGCACCCGGAATAACAATGCTGCAGTCTCCTGAACTAGCTGAGGTTACGCTGCCGCCTTCAACAAGCATGACCGCGAGTTTGCACCCGCCTAGCGCGAGGAGGGTTATTGCTAAAAGAATTGTTCTCAACATGTCTAATTTCCAGAGTAATTATTATTGCTACAAATATAGACCGGTTTTCAAGTTTCTGCCCAAAGTGACCCGACCAGCAGAAAGCGAGAGTGCAACCATGAGGTTTATGGAGACACGCTAACCAACAAACGAATACCCGCCTGTTAGCCAATAATCGCTACTACAGCAAGCCGATCTGCGTGATAAACTTTCGGCCGTCGATCACCGCAAAGGATTCAGTATTCGTGTTAACAGTCAATGAGTATTTTGAAGGGCAAGTAAAATCAATCGGCTTTGAAGGCAGTGATTTGCCAGCCACAGTAGGCGTCATGGCACCTGGCGAATACACCTTCGGCACCGAACAGCGGGAATACATGACGGTTGTCGATGGCGAGTTGCTCGTCAGGCTTCCAGACACAGACGACTGGAAGCGCTTTGCATCCGGCGACACGTTCATCGTAGAGGCGAAGCAGAGCTTTGATTTGCAAGTAGCCAAAGCAACAGCCTACCTTTGCAAGTACGAATGAATGACCTGAGTCGATACGGCCCCTGGGCACTGATTGCAGGCGGCTCAGAAGGTATTGGGCTTTCGTTTGCGTCTGAGCTAGCCGCCCAGGGTATTAGTCTTATTCTTGTCGCCCGTCGGTTAGCGCCGCTTGAAAGCGCCAGAACACAACTACTGGCAGATTATCCAAATATTGAAGTGGCCATACAGGCCATCGACCTGGTGGCATCAGACCTATCCAACCAGATTAATGACATCATTGCCGGCAAAGACATCGGCCTACTGATTTACAACGCTGGCGCCACCAACAATATCGATCTGTTTGTCGATGAATCGCTTGAAAACATACAGCGCCTAATCTCGCTCAATTGTTCAGGCCCCGCTGTGTTGTGCCACACCCTCGGCAGCGCGATGGTGGCAAGGGGTTCAGGCGGGATTATTATCGTTGGCTCAATGAGCGGCTTGGCGGGCTCCGCCTACAATGCCACTTACTCTGCAGCCAAGGCATTCGAAATGGTCTTAGCCGAAGGGCTGTTTGTTGAGCTAAAACCGCGTGGCATAGATGTTATCTGCCTGATTGCCGGTAAAACTGATACACCGTCTTTAGGCCGATTAGGCGAATCCCTGGGCGTGTTGAACGACTCAGACAGCATGACTGCCGATGACGTTGCTCGAGAAGGTTTGATGAACATCACCAACGGCCCCGTACACATTGCTGGCGAAGAAAACCGTGTGGGCGCTGAGTTTCTTAGTGCCGATCGCCGCCAGGCAACGCAATTACTGTCTTCTGCGACAGCGCAGATGTACTCGCGGCCCTACCCTTTTGAACCAGACTGATTCTCAATCACCTTACTGAACATGAACTTTGGATAGCTACCAAGCTGATAACTCACCTGGTACTGCTCGCCACCAGCCAGCGGCAGCATCTCATGGCATTTTAATGGCAACGTGATCTGCGCCTCGTAGTCCCTGAGGCAATACTGTTCAAACACGCAGATGCGTGTGAACAGGGCGGCATCTAGCTGTGCAATGTCAGGCAACGTTGGAATCACGACTGTTATCGGCTCCAACTGAGGCGCACCGTTGTTCGCACTGGCTTTAGCCTGCTGTATCGCTTCGAAGGCAGTCTCCGCAGACAACGTACAGAGCATTGCTAGCGAGTGTCGCTTGTTTTGACCCTGCACGGCTTCTTCGCGTGCCAGATTACACAGACACAACTCAACCTCAATGCGTTGCGGAATGAAAACCCCCGAAGTGTGCAACTGCGATGCCAGATTGGCGGTCACGGCAAACTGCGGCTCCTGCTCAAGCGATTTTTGCATCGTTTCGGCGACAACCAAGTGCAACCGGCCTGTGTGTTGATAGGTGCAGGCATCACCCTGAATAAGCTGCACAGCACCCGAAGAATAGCCAAAGTGGGTTAACAGACATTCCACGCTGTCTAGAGAGCGCTGATGTATATCGAGAAAATGCAGATTAAGCGCCCCGACAGAGAACTTGCTCAGTAGCGGTAACAGCAGCGTGGCGAAAGGGCCGCAACCGGCGTATAGAATTTCGAGCGGGATATCGAACGCGCGCGATTCGAGTGCATTGATAGCGGCATAAACACCGCGAATGAAAATGACGCTGCGCTGATAGTCGACTGCACAATGCGCAGCCGCCTGAGGGTTAATGGCAACGCCGTTTTCCAACAGGGAATCTTCCGCCCAGGCATCAAAGCTGGGATTTGGTTCGATATCAGTTACAGCACTACACTGCGAAACAAACGCATCAAGCGCAGCGCGCAGCGCCTCGGGCGAACTGGTTTCATCCAGAATAGTATTACTGATGGATTCCAGATTCATCGCGAATTGCTTTGGTTCCTAAAAACGCAAATGGGCGAAGGTGGGATACTATCCCCGCAAATCTGGATCAAGTTCCAAATCGTCATCCAGTTGCACCCCAAAGCTATTGAGCATCATCGATACCTGCGTGTACTGCCCCACCGTCATCACTAAATCCATGCGCTGTTTTTCGGTGAGTTCGCTTAGCGCTTCCCAGCTCGTATCAGAAACAAATCCGTCGCTGGTTAGCTCATCGGTGGCACGCAACATCGCGGCCTCGGTGGCTGTCCAGCCTTCTGCATGGGGCCCAGCCTTAATCCGCTCAATCTCTTCATCGGTTAACCCGCAATCTTTGCCGATGCGAACATGCTGCGCCCATTCATAGCCTGATTTCCAGTTATAACCGGTGCGCAGGATGATGATTTCCCGTTCTCGCGCCGGAATCGCGTTTTGATCTGACAGGATATAGCCACCCCACCACATAAACGCCTTGTAGGCTTTGGGCGCATGAAGCAGCGTGCGAAAGATATTGAGAATACTGCCTTTGCGAAACCGCTCGCCCAACATTTTACGATGCTCATCGCCAATCTCGGCGTCGCTTAAGGGCGCGATGCGGGGTTTTTTCAGGCGCATAGTGTTACCTCTTTTTCCAATGCGTTGTATTCGTATTTTGCTTAAGCCGCATCTGCGTTGAGCGCAGAACTATAGCCCAAAGCGCTGGCAGTACTGCGCAAACAGTGGACCGTGTTGCTGCTCACTCAAACCAAATTGTTGCAGCGTGTAATGATGCTCGCCATGCTTGTCTCGCGGCCGATTTTTTAGGTAGTTCTGCATTGCGAGGCGCACCGTATCACTGAAATCAAAACCAAAATGGGCGTAGAGATTTTCGATTACGCTGATCGGATCAGAAATCATATCGGTAAACTGTATGTCGAATATCCGGGTATCTTCGTCCGGCAGAGCCGCACGCTTTTGCATTCCGCGCTTTAACATCTCAGAAAAATAGACAACTTCGGCATGCGCTGTCACTACCGGGTCAATATCATCGCTAAACGCGCTATGCAGGGTACACGCAAGGCTCGATACAGAGCCCACGACCTCCATAGGGTCTCGGTGGGTTTGTACGAAAGCGGCATCCGGGTACTGCTTTATCACGGTGTCGAGATACGCAAGGTGCGGAGGCGTTTTTAACACCCAGCGCTGCTCCGCGTAGTCCACTTGCAGGTGCTGAAGAAACTTCTCATGCCACTGATAAGCTGCAGTCATATCCTGATCGAGTGTCCAGTGCCGGTACTGTGGCACAGTAAAACTCACCCCAAACTGATCAGAGATAAAGTGCGGCGCCAGCAAGGCGACACACTCCTGCGGCAGCTCTGCTCCCATTGCGTGGATGGCCTTAAAGCCCGGCGCAAGCATCTCCATTTTTTTCACGTTTTCTTCGACTTCAGCAATGCGTGAATCAGTGCGATAGCTGTGGCGCTGTGGTGGCGGAATTGGCTGCTCTACTTCCCAGGTGCTCGGCGACCGATGGGCCGGATCTTGCGCCAGCAGTTCATACAAAATAGTGGTGCCTGTGCGCGGTAACCCCATCACAAACAAAGGGCGGGTAATTTTTTGCTGGCTAACCTCTGGACGCTGTTTTCGGTATTCCATAATGCCCAAACGCAGCTTAAGGCAATCCATCAACATGCTATGAACGGCTATGCGGCCCAGTTGCGATAACCTGGCCTCGGTTTCAAGCGAGTATGTGAGCTTTTCCAGCGCAGGAACAAAGCTCTCGTCACCGAAATCGCTCAACCCCGATTGCTCTTTTGCTTTGCGAAGCAGTGTTTCCACAGGCTGCAACGCGGGTTTTTCTAACCCCATTTTGTTCAAGCCGCGGCCAACACGATTGATCAGCTTTATCGATAGAGGCTGATTGGGCGATGGGTATTGCATGGTTAGTTCCGATGTTGGTTAGTTCCAATGTTGATTCGTGCAGTTTATAAAAATCAGTTAAACACCGATGTGAGGCTTACTACGCACAGTGTGCCACGTCATTTGGTAACGACATCTTCGTGTCGATCCGACCTTAGCCACTCGCCCAACGATTCATTCAATTCATTCGCCAGCTCAACCGGTATCCAGTGCCCGCAATCAAACGGCTCAATCCTATTGCATGGATTTTCACGCAGATGCGCCAACCACTGCCGGGAATGAAACATCATAGGCTTTTGAGTGGCATAGCCGTAAAAAAAAGGACACTTAGGTGCCACTGGCAACAGGCCGCTTAACCCACCGTTAGTGCCAAACCAGCGCATAGCATAGGGCATGCTCATACCCGCGTGAATGTGTTCTTTGATACTTCCCGCTTTCAATGCGCGAGCCATCAATCGGGCAATAGGGTTACCTATCAATCGCGGTAAAACAAAACTCATTGCCAGAATGATCTGATAAACAAACACCATGAGTTTCCCGGCAGTCGACAACGATTCACGCAAGGCATCAGAATCAATATCGCCAACATCCAGCCCAATCATTTTCTCCACGCGTTGGCTATTGCGCATGGCGTACTCGTAACCAAACACACAACCCCAGTCATGCAGTAAAAGCGTGACTCTCTGCTCTGGGCTCACCGCATCAACAATCTCTGCAATCCGCGCAACGATATCGTCGACGCTGTAGTCAGTGCGGTCTGTTGCAGAAAACCCAGGCAGTGTGAAGCTAACGCAGGTGTGGCTGCTTTTGAAGTGCGCGATTTGCTCCAGCCATAGCTCGCGTGTGTCGGGCCAGCCGTGCAGCATCACCAGTGTATTTGGTCCCTGGCCTTCAATGTGCACGCAGGTATCGCGAACGGTAATCGTTTTATCCATAGCGCACGCAGTTGAACAGATTTACACTCATGGTTCAAACATCGACCTAATAAAGAGAGAACGCGATGTATCCAGGCGAATATGCAAAACAACACCCCAGCCGCGCCGCATTCATCATGGCCGAAAGCGGGGAGTCAGTTACCTACCGCGAGTTCGAAGAGCGCACCAATCAAGTGGCCCATTACCTGCGCGGCCAGGGCCTCGTGTTCAAAGACCACTACGCCATTTTTATGGAAAACAATGCACGGTATCTGGAATCGTGTGCTGCGGGCGAGCGTGCTGGGCTATATTACACCTGCGTTAACTCCTATCTGGAGCACGAAGAGCTTGCGTACATTCTCGACAACAGCGAATCGCAAATACTCATCACCTCGCTAGACAAGCTCCCGGTGGCCAGAGAAGCGATGAAGTTGGCGCCCAATGTAAAGCAGTGCCTGGTCGTTGGGCTTGAAAATGGCAGTATCGACAACGATCCGCAGGGCACTTTTCATAGCTTTGAAACAACCATGGCTGGCTACCCCACACAGCCGATTGAGGACGAGCTATTAGGCACATCCATGCTCTACTCCTCGGGTACCACCGGCAGGCCAAAGGGCATCTTGCGGCCGCTGGAAGAAGTGAAGCCCGCCGAGATAACCGGCCTCTTTCAATTCTTACGCGATTTGTGGCGCTACCGCGAAGACATGATCTATCTATCGCCGGCCCCTCTCTATCATTCTGCTCCACAGGCATCAGTCGCCTTAACCCTCCGCGTGGGCGGCACCGCAATCATCATGGAGCGATTTGACCCAGAGGACTATCTGCGACTGGCCGCCCAGTACAAGGTAACGCACAGCCAGCTCGTGCCCACCATGTTTAGCCGCATGCTCAAATTGCCTCAGGAGATACGCGATGCGGCCGACCTCTCTTCGATGGAAGCAGTGGTACATGCGGCCGCGCCCTGCCCTGTTCAAGTAAAAGAAGCGATGATCGAGTGGTGGGGGCCGATTATCCACGAATACTATGGCGCCACAGAGGCGCTAGGCTTTGCCGCGCTAGACAGCCACGAGTGGCTTCAGCATAAAGGCAGCGTTGGCAAAGTAGTTCTGGGTGAGCTACACATTCTTGATGAGGACGGTAATGCAGTACCCGAGGGTGAGTCGGGAGAGTTGTGGTTCAAGCGTGCTGCGGAATTCACCTACTTCAATAACGCGGAGAAAACGCAGGAATCCACGTCCAAAGACGGCTCAATGAGCACCGTCGGCGATGTTGGCTATGTGAAAGACGGCTACCTTTATCTGACAGACCGCTCTACATTTATGATTATCTCAGGCGGCGTGAATATCTACCCGCAGGAAACAGAGAACTTG
>JBGCFE010000156.1:0-7547 GCA_045106775.1 Halioglobus sp. | reverse complement strand
TCTCCCAGGCCAATTGTGTCTGGGTCTAGTGCATGCAAGTCGGCCAGCGTATCGAAAAACGAGTAAGCGAGCGTTGCGCGATGCTCTGGCGGTATCCATTCACGCGTTTCTTCTGGTGTGTACAAAGGACGACCTTCGATGTGCCCCATGACGTAAAACCAGGCGCCTGTTACCTCAGGGTTTTCGCAGAACCCCATCGCATTGGGTACGGGAAACCCGGTAAGGCCCAGGGCAGAAATCAGCGCCCACTCCCGACTCATATCGTGTGCTTTTGGAAGTAAGTCGCCTTGCGGCGGCCGACGTATAACAGCAACGTTGCCGGCGTGATCTTGCAGCTGGTAGGTCAAATTAGAGTGCCCACCTTGCAGGCGAACCCAATCAAACGGGGGGGCAATGCCCGCTACATTATCAGCGATCCACGCTTCAACAGCGTTGATATCGTAACCTTCGGCTTCTCTATTCATCGCTATTGTTAGCACTCCCAATTAGGGGTAATCACGGCTTTGGGTGGACGCCTTGTTATACCACAGGTTGCTCAGGGCTTTGGTGTGGTTCACAAAGGGGTTGATTTAGTAGGGTGGGTTCTGCAATTCTAATTGCGTGAAGCTTGCCCCTATTGATTAGTACCTAATAACAAACAAAAAATCAGGTGAACTCTCCATGAATATTCGCTTCAAGTCCTCCAGTCTTCGTCTTTCAAGTATCGCCTGTATCCCTATTCTGTCGCTGGTCAATCTCACGCCGGTAGCGCTGTCGAGCGCGCAGGCTTCGGTGCTTGAAGAAGTGATTGTTACCGCACGTAAACGCGAAGAGGCGATTCAAGATGTCCCGGTGTCCATTACAGCGTTCACGGGTGATCAGCTGCGTAAGTCAGGCATCGTGAATATCAAAGATCTGGGCTACCAGGTACCCGGGCTGCAGATTGATCAGTCCAGTGCTGCGCAGATTTGGATACGTGGTATCGGCCAGCGTGATGACGGCTCACGGGTAGATGCGCCGGTGGGTGTGTATATCGATGGGCTCTACATTCCAAGAAAAGACGGGCAGTTGTTGGATTTAATCGATATTCAGAGTGTGCAGGTGTTACGTGGCCCTCAGGGCACGTTGTTTGGCAAGAACACCACTGCCGGAGCGCTAGTAGTCACCACGCTTCCTCCAGAACCCGAGCTGGGCGGTTTTGCTGAGTTACGGCTGGGTAATTTTGGGCGGCAAGATTTCAAAGGCGCACTTAACGTGCCGCTGATTGAAGACAAGTTACTCTCAAAAATCAGCGTAGGTTCAGTCAACCGAGACGGCTATCAAAAAAATATTACCACTGGGCAACGCGCCGCATCAGAAGACCGTAAGTCGGCAGCCCTGCAGTTGAATTGGGTAGGCTCCGACAGCTTTTCTGCGAACACATTTGTTTATTGGGGTGACACCGATGAGGTTCAGCCGACAACGAATTGTCGTTGGATGCAGGGGTCTAGCTTTAACGGTGAAGACTCGCTGTTTGGCAACCGTATATGGCCGGGCGATTCTGTGCCTGTAGATGCCTATAATGACAACGACACACCAGTGATGGATGGCTTCGTTGCGCAAAGCCAGGTGATGGAAGCGGCCTGTAGAGAATCTGAGCGTCTTAACAAAGATTACAAAACAACCACTAACTACGATATTAATTACAAGCTCGAAAATGTGTTGATTGGCCTGACCCTGGAGTGGGAACTCACGCCAAACTTGAGCTTTAAAAGTATCACCGGCTACGGTGATCAGGAAAAGGGCGGTAATTTCGGCAACCCCGATAACGACGCGTCTAGCCTGCCTATCTCCAGTCGTTTTCGAAAAGATGAATCGCCCAGCATCCGTGAACATTTCTCACAGGAATTTCAGTTGATTGGCAGCGCGCTGGATGATCGGCTCGAATACACCTTCGGCCTCTATGCGATGCAGGAGGATATCGACGACGGTACTGACTTTCAGACCGGCTGGGCTAGTGGCTCGTACCTCGCGCCGTTGGGTGTCATGGTGATTAACGATGCCACAGCAGAAGAGGCGAGCTATGAGTTGGAAAACACAACCTATGCAGCCTTTTTTCAGGGAAGCTTTGATATCACAGAAAACTTGGAGCTTACCGCCGGTGCCCGTTGGACAAGTGAGCGGCGCAAGCAGTCGGTTGAACTCTTTTTGCTAGACGTTGATGCGTATCGCGATATCGCCTTTGGTGCCATCGCTGGCGCGCCCGGGTTCATACCCGTTCAAAGCTCTGGTATTGGGCTAGTGTCGGATTTGGATGCGCTTATCGCGGCGGATATTTTTTCTACCATTGATGCGGCGTTCCCGCACGATAGCCGCGGTAATCCCATTTACCCGTTGATTGCGGCATCGGAGTTGGTTCCCGACATTAATGAAAATGTGAATGAAACATGGGAGGAATTTACCCCGATGGTGAGCCTGGCCTATCACCTGCCCGACAGCGTGTTAGATGACACAGGTATCGATTCTGGCATGTTGTACGTGAGTTATGCGGAAGGGTTTAAGTCTGGAACCTTCGAGCCCATTGGGGTGGATGGCCAGGCAACCGTCGAGCCAGAGACTGTGCAGAACTACGAGCTGGGTTTTAAAATTGATTTTCTAGATTCGCGTATGCGTTTGAACGGCGCGGTGTTCCGCACTGATTTCGACGACATGCAGCTTCGTCAGGTGGTACTTGATAGCTCTGGCATTCCTCGTGTTGTACTTAACAATGCGTCTAAAACGCGCATTACCGGCACTGAGCTTGAGTGGTCTTGGACGCCGATTGAAAATTTATTGCTAAACGCCACTGTGAGCTATAACGACTACGAGTACATAACCTTTGACGAGGCGCAATTCAGTTCTCGCGCATTGTTTGATCAGGCGCCTTTGCCGATTGTCTCACGCAAAGATGAGCCTTTTTCTGAAGTCCCTGAGCTCACGTATACCTTTGCAGTGCAGTACAGTTTCGAGAACGCGATGGGCACCTTCGTACCGCGCCTGGATTACAGTTACGTGGATGAGATTTTCATGGGCCTGGACGCGGGAGCAGGGCAGAACCGTGATCAGTCTAGTTTTGATGATTACTTTCTTGTGAATGCTCGCCTGGGTTGGACTAGCCCAGAAGGGCAGTTTGAAGGCGCTTTGTATGTCACCAATTTAACGGATGAGTTTTATTACTTCGGTGCGGCCGCCGTTGGTGATTCTACCGGCAACTTTCAGACGACATCCGCGCCTCCGCGAATGTATGGCTTGGAACTGCGCTATAACTTTTAGCGTTTAGAAGCAGGGAATAACGGCATTACCCGAGGTGCCTGTGTTGCCGTAAAACCAGGACTCCAGAGCATAGCGGTTTTTCGATTGACCAGGTGCGTGGCCCGATCAGTGTAGGCTCAAGTGATCAAAGAACAACGCGTCACCGGCTTCAAAATGGGGATACACAATCGGTGCGTCCTCTGCCAGCTCTTGCACAAGTTCGGGGCCCACTACCCAATTTAGCTTCGCGCCGCGTGTGCCAAAATCCTGAATTTTGTCTAGCCGTTTAGGCAGTAGGGCCATGCCTGGCGAATCTGTTCCGCTACCGCAATTGTTGAGTGGCACCCATAGGTTCATTGCGCGGACATCCCCGCCCATAAACTGTCCATCCTGATGCCAGCCACCACCGATAGATTCTTGTTTTTGCTCTACAGCCTTAACGAGTCGAAAAACCCATTTTCGAGTGGCAATGACGGTAGGTTCGCCAAAATACTCATCGAGTACTTCGCGCAGTTTGTATTTTCGGTAAACATCGAGAACCTTGCAGGTGCCGCGCGGCGAATCGAGCACTTTCATGGAGCCTGTCATTGCGTAGCTCTTCTTATGTATATTTTGATCGTAGGCATCATGCTTGCCGGGGAAATAGGGTGAGAGGTGGTACCACGGATCAGTCTCACCAGGCGCGCGTTTGGTTGAATTAAACCGCGAGAGCATTGCCTCATCGATGCAGTCTTTTAGTGTTTGTGTATCTTCACTAGAAAACATGCCGCGAACGATGAGGTGGCCAGCTTGGGCGATAGCATCGTTTAGCACCTTGGCAGAGAACTGCGCAGCGGTTACCTCGGGTAGCTCGCCTAACTTACAGAGCGCCGTAGAAGACGAGGAGGGGTTGGGTACTGCTTGCGGCACAGGTGCTGTTGGTTGCTTCTCAATAGTTTGCAGTAGCTGATCAATAATGTCGCGTTCCAACGCAGGGTCGGCCATGTGCTCATTGGCGCTCAAAAGATGGCCGATAGCTGTAGTGATATCGCCGCCCTGCGAGAGATTTTTCGCGCGCCTTAAGTGATATGCGCTCGCGACGCGATCTATGATTGCCATGCCTTTACACCTGGGCCTTAACGCCGTTTGTCAGTTTATTACCCTTTAAAGTATACGGGTGCGAGTGTAGCTATCCAACCACATCTATTGGGCCGCAGTGCTATCTCTGTGATCTTCGTCAATAAATGGGCACAGGATGGGTATTAGACTTGTCTTTCTAAGCCGCTTATATTTGGTCTTTTATTTCTCGGGAACTTTCTATGCGCTTTCTTCCAATACTGTGCTCGGTGCTGGTTTTTTCTGCTCCGGTAATAGCGTCTCAAACGGATAGCTCTGCCTATTCTCCGCCAATAGCTAATGATTACCCGAGTAGGGTGTTATGGGGCGATACGCATGTGCACAGCAACCTGTCACCTGATGCCTTCACCTTCGGCAATAGAGGTGTCACACCGGAACAGGCGTTTCGGTTTGCTCGCGGTGAAACGGTGACTTCGCAAACGGGTTTGGAGGCGCGCCTATCACGCCCATTGGATTTCTTGCTGTTGTCTGACCACTCTGAATTTTTAGGCATCTTCCCCAAGGTGTTTGCCGGGTCTGCCGACATGATTGACACACCGCTGGGGAAACGCTGGGGCGGCTACATTCAGGAGAGAAAGTTCAACAATGTGTTGATGGAGTTTGGCGTGCTTTCCATGGGCAGAGAGTTTCTCGAAGCTACCTTGAAGCAGGTGGAATCGACTCCCGGCCTGGATTTGGATGCCGATATCTTGCGTGACCCTAAGCAATCTGAAGTTCCCACCAGCGTGCGTCAGTCAATTTGGGATCAAGTGGGTGCGGTTGCTGATCGGTTCAACGAACCTGGCCGATTTACTGCGTTGATTGGTTACGAGTGGACGTCTATGCCCGGTGGTAACAACCTGCACCGGAATGTGCTGTTTCGTGATTCATCCACGCTGACTTCTCAGGTGTTGCCCTTCTCCTCGATGGACGGTGGCGATCCAGAGGAGCTATGGGCTTTTCTAGAATCCTATGAGAAGAAAACGGGCGGCCGCGTTCTTGCGATTCCGCACAACAGTAACGTCAGTAACGGTTTGATGTTTGCCGAAGCCACCTTGTCAGGTGATCCGCTTAGCAAAGACTACGCAGAACGCCGTGCGCGCTGGGAGCCCGTGATTGAAGTCACGCAAATTAAGGGTGACAGTGAAACGCATCCGTTCTTATCACCCAACGATGAGTTTGCAGATTATGAAACCTGGGATAAGGCAAACCTTGCTTTCTCTGCGCCGAAAGAAGAGTACATGCTGCAATATGACTATGCCCGTTCAGCGTTGAAAAAAGGCCTGGCACAAAATGTAGCGCTGGGTGCCAACCCATTCAAGTTCGGCATGATTGGCAGTACCGATTCTCACACCAGCCTTGCCACTGCAGATGAAGATAACTACTTCGGCAAAATGTCGAGTGCAGAGCCTGAGAAAGATCGGGCGATGAAGTCATTTTTCCCAGGCCCCGCTGCGCCGGGACAGATTGTGCAAGACCAATGGGAGAGCGCGGCCTCTGGCTACGCTGCCGTATGGGCAAAGGACAACACGCGCGAAGAAATTTTTGATGCCATGCAGCGCAAGGAAGTGTACGCAACCACAGGCCCGCGGATGACAGTTCGCTTTTTTGCCAGTTGGGACTTTGATGATGATGCTGCGCAACGGCCGGATTTGGCCAGCTACGCTTATCGTAATGGTGTGCCCATGGGGGCGGATTTAGCGCCCGGCGAGAAAGGTGCTGCACCACAGTTTATTGTTGCTGCCTCCCGCGACCCTATGGGGGCGAACCTTGATCGCCTGCAAGTAGTAAAAGGTTGGCTGGACGCCGATGGCGAGACACACGAGAAGGTGTACAACGTGGCCGCTTCCGACGGTAGAAAGATTCGCAGAAACAAAGTTAAGCCTGTGGGTAATACCGTGGATACCAAGACGGCCACCTACCGCAATTCAATTGGTGCTGCCGAACTGGCCGTGGTTTGGACGGACCCAGATTTTGAGGCGTCGCAAGATGCATTCTATTACGCGCGAGTGCTAGAGATTCCAACACCGCGGTGGACGAACATAGATGAGGTGTATTTTGATTCACCTGCGCCCGAAGAAGCGCCGAAGTTTACGCAGGAGCGCGCTTACACCTCACCGATTTGGTACACGAAGCCTTAGTTGAGGTTCGTTGATTTAGCGATCTAGTGATAGTCCCCATCATAAGATGGGTCATGCTCATCCATTATTGCCTGAGCCATCGCCTTAAGGTCTGTAATGTAACCCGGGTCATGGGAATAGGTGGCGAGGTCGACACCGTAAATGGCGTTCAACCAAACCAGTCGGCCGGTATCACGCAAAATATGGCCAGGGTGGCCTAAAGTGTCGGTGAAGATGGATTGTGCTGCGGCGCCCGTGAGCCCAGTGACATCCGGTAAGTTGTTGTCTGCCAACAGGTCGCGCAGTTCAACAGCGGTTTGGCCGTACGGTATGCAGGCTATATCGATACCTGGATAAAGCGCGCGAAGTTGATCAATGAACGCGTGCCACGCGCCGCTGTGAAAACCTAGCCAGAGATCGCCGTAGGTTGTGGCGTTGAAGCTGGCGGGCGTGGTTAGCCAGGGCAGTCCTATGAAAAAGCGTGTGTTGGGGTTTTTTGACAGCGCGTAATCGATCCAGTTTTCGTAACCCTCTGTAGTCGGGTAGTCGGGGTGATACGTCATGCCGAACATTTCTACCGTACCGGTGTCCAGCACTGCTTGGATGCTATTTCGCCTGCTAGTGTTTTCCCATAGCGCCTGCGGAGTACCGGTGGCGCCACCGCCAAAGACAAGAGATTGGGTATGGTTAGGAATGTTTGCGTTGGCTGTATGAGCGGGCATTCCATTGACGAAGGGCGCGAAGAAGCTGTGGCCGATGAAGAGTGAGTCGAACCCCGTGCTTTTGAACGAAGGCTCCAGATAAAACACTTCGCTGGGGTCATTCAGGATAGCGGTGAGCGCCGGAATGCCCGCAAAGCCAGAAGTCTCTAGTTGGCAGGGGGCTGAGCTGCCGCCGCAAAAGGCGCGGTGCTTCGTCTTCCAACCATCAAAAACGAAACCTGCGGCCGGGTCAGCCTCAAAGGTCTCGTTAAAAAAAATGTCAGCAATATCGATTGTGCAAGTTGCACCTGCTGCGCAATCGATAACAGTGGACGTGGTGGAAACGCTGCCGCTGGTAGGTACCGTAATTTCCAGTTTGCAC
>JBGCFE010000155.1:0-11309 GCA_045106775.1 Halioglobus sp. | reverse complement strand
GCGATTCGGTGATGGTGAAGCAACGGTTTGATGGATTTTTCCTGTAGCAGGGATTCTATAAGTGCTGGATCGACTGCAACATTTTTGAACGCCATGTCGGGTGTTTTCTCGGATGCCATCGAAAGTGTCGAGAGAGCGCTGAGTAACACGCTCAGGGCAAGTGTTAGCTTCGAGAATGAATAGATCATCTGCGGCAGATTGGGTTTACTTCGTTCCATACCCTACCGTAGCAATCGCGAACCACATCATCAATCACATCCACATCACCAAAAGGCCTGGTCACATCGGAGCTGTATACACCAGCGGGTAGTACCAGTTGTTCGATGGCATTGCCTAGATTGGTGTGCCCATTGACCAGCTCGCCGGTTACGCTTTCGACAAGCGCGGCTGTCAGAGGTTTGAGCATACTCAGAATAACCTGCTTTTCCTTGAACGCTCTTAGTACAGGATTCAGTATTTGGGAGTTTGGTGGTGTTGTGCTGGTACCAAAAAATCTGTCGTGGTCACTTCACCGGCGGCAGCGCTGGTTGTTCACGCACGGCCAACCGGGTGCAAAGAGGGCGCTGATAAGAAGAAGAGCGCAGCTCGACCTGCTAAACAGGCTTGTCTAGCGAGTCCAGCGGGCGCGAAATTTGGCGATGGAGTCGGGCGGGTAGAAGAATTTGGCAAAGTCCGAGTCGTACATCCTGTCGAGGTATTCTTCCGACAACCGGACCGTCCGCATGAATTGCTGGTAAGCGTCACCGTACGCCTTGTCGGTGGCCGTATTGTCGCGCAACACCTCAATCGACTTCACGCCAAGCAACGCACTCATTCCCGCAACCAGGCTGTCCGGCAGGCTTTCGACCGTGAGCACCAGCAACGAACACTGATCGTTTTCGAACAGGCTGTAACCAGCTTCCTGATCAAAGGTGTCGGCAAAGATATCCAGGCCAAAGCCCGCTTTGATGTGCTCATCGAACCAGGTCAGAGGCAGGTTGTGGCGATATTCGCCAAACTCGTCGAGAAACATCCGTTCCAGTTCGTCCGCGGAGAACTCGGCCATGGAGCCTGTGGCGTTGCGCTGTTGATGGGGTGACGCAAAGTACACGGGAAACGCCTGGAAAAACGCCGACAAGTTGCGCGCCACTGGGTCACGCACCAGCGAAACGAGCAGCGGTTTTTTGCCAGCCAGATCGCGTGTCAGATATTTGTTGAGATAGCGGCTGGCCGCGACGTGTTGGTCAAGGTGATATCCGCGCTTGGCCGACTTTGCGGCTTTAAACTGGCCTTCAACACGCTCAATGAATTCATCGCTTAAGAAGTGCACGTGATGCACAAAGTGATCCGTCAGCCCCGCTTCCAGGGTACGCACCACCGACGACGAACCCACCTTGCCCATCTGCAATACCACCACGGGCGGCAGCGACTGGTCCACCTTAGCCGTGTATTGGCGCAAGGCATTCCAGCGCACGTAGTGCCAGGACCGTCTGAGGAGTCTGTTTTTTAAGCTCATTGGGATAATCGATTGAATGGACTGGACGCAGAGAGGACAACGAGCGCCCTTCGACCGCGTGGTTTGGCTTCTTCCACCATGTACACAAACACGTGTGCGCACAGAGGACCGAATCTTAACGCCAGTTTACCTTCGTCGTGGCACCTGTGCATGGCGAATTGGTGGTCAGACTGAAATGGGTGTTTAAAACAACCCGCGGTAATGGGTTTTCCAACGATTGTCTTTGATCTCAGCGTTTCTCGTCAGGTCGAGCGAGTTCCAGAACGGCGTTTGATCGAGGCATTCAGGCCGGATGGTGCCGATAACCCGCTCGAAGAACGGGTGGGAAATCTGGGCGTAGGGAATAGACTTGATTTCACTCACTGCAATGATCCTCAGGTTGGCCTGCCAGCGGTGACTCGTGAATAGCGAATTATTGTCGGTGCTTCGGCTTTTGGGTGGGTCACTACCAGAGATAGCTTGGTTGAACATTCGGCATACGGTTATGCCATCTATTTCGCCTTTGTGCATACCAAATCCAATGATGCGAAGACTCCACCGGTCTTGACCACTCTCGCGGTTATCACCACTAGATAAATGATAAGCAGAAAATAGATTGCACGCCGGGGATGATAGATGAGCGTTTGGGTCCTACTAGATTGCCACTTTCTGCGCTATGTCGCTGTGACTACCAATTCTAAATCGCCATGCACACGTTTGCGATGCGCACTGGGCCACTACATTAGGTTACGAAGGCCTCACATACTTGCCACGCATATCCACGTTAGTATCTGTCTGAGTAGCGCGCACGCCGATGATGGCTGTTGCTTGGTATGCGGTTAACCGAAGCTATGCGACGATCAATAAGGCGTGGATATTACGAAGCAGTGGAAATTACAAAGAAGCGGAAATTGCAGCCATCGCCAATAAATCACATGCAGTTTTGGCGGGCAAATCGCGCTAGCATACGCAACCAGTCGGTGACTAAACTGCTTCGGCTATCGCCTACCCAACATGCACCCACCAGTACACTAAATCACGTAATCAGAACAGGGAGGAATTGATGCACATTCTTGGTATATCGGCGTACTACCACGACAGTGCCGCGGCCCTGATAACTGACGGGAGAATTGTCGCAGCTGCGCAAGAAGAGCGATTTACTCGCAAGAAGCACGACCCGGGTTTTCCCAAAGAAGCGATAAACTATTGCCTGCAAGAAGCTGGAATCGCGGCTGCAGAATTGGATCATGTTGTTTTCTATGACAAACCCCTACTGAAATTTGAACGCTTGCTCGAAACCTACCTCTCTTATGCACCCAGCGGTTTTGGATCTTTCAGAACAGCCATGCCTATTTGGCTTCGCGAAAAGCTGTTTCTAAAAGACTTACTGAGAAAAGAACTTTCGGAACTGAGTGACTGCAAACCCAAGGAAGTGAACAACCTGCTTTTCACCCAGCACCACCAATCGCACGCTGCTTCTGCGTTCTACCCCAGTCCTTTCGACAAGGCCGCCGTTATGTGTCTCGATGGCGTGGGAGAATGGGCGACGACCACAGTGTGGTTGGGTGATGGAAAGCAACTGGAGTTGCAATGGGAGATCGACTTCCCACACTCATTGGGGTTGCTTTACTCAGCTTTCACCTACTTTACAGGTTTCAGAGTTAACTCCGGTGAGTACAAACTCATGGGGTTGGCGCCTTATGGCGACCCCAAATACGTCGATGTCATCTACGATAAATTAATAGACGTAAAAGACGACGGCACGTTTCGTATGGACATGCAGTACTTCAACTATGCAAATGGTCTCACTATGACCAACAAGAAGTTCGCTGAAATCTTTGGTGGGCCCGAGCGTCAGCCCGAGACTCCGATCTCCCAGCGCGAGATGGACATCGCAGCGTCTATTCAGGTGGTCACCGAAGAGATCGTGCTGAAGTTGGCTAACGCCGTTCAAAAGGAGCTAGCAGTTGACAATCTGTGTCTTGCCGGAGGTGTTGCGCTAAATTGCGTATCTAACGGCCGACTCCAACGCGAAAGCAATTTCGAGAATATTTGGATTCAACCCGCAGCGGGCGATGCCGGCGGAGCACTGGGTGCGGCGCTAGCAGTTTGGCATCAACACCTTGATCGCGACCGCCCCGCTCAAGGCAAAGGCGATTCCATGCGCGGCTCTTACCTGGGTCCCCGACCATCAGACAAACAAATCGCCAGCGATCTTGATCGCCAAGGCGCTGTATACGAGGTAGTGGATGACAACGTGCTCATGCCCCGGCTTGCAAACATTCTCGAGGACGAAAAAGTTGTGGGATGGTTTCAGGGACCTATGGAATTTGGGCCACGGGCTCTCGGGGGGCGTTCGATTCTTGGCGATCCTCGAAGCAGAAAAATGCAGTCGATTATGAATCTGAAAATTAAGTATCGAGAGTCTTTCAGACCGTTTGCACCTTCGATACTTGCCGAGAGCGCAGCAAAATACTTCAAACTGGGAGATACTAGCCCGTACATGTTGATCGTTGCGCCGATTCAGGAATCGAAACGGATCGCGATGACCGATGAGGAACAGCAACTGTTTGGCATTGAGAAGTTAAAGGTGCCGCGTTCAGAGCTGCCAGCGATTACACACGTTGACTACTCTGCGCGCGTGCAGACGGTACACGAAGAAACCAACCCGCGATATCACGCCTTGCTCTCTGCATTCGAAGAACATACGGGCTGCCCCGTTGTCGTCAACACCTCTTTCAACGTTCGTGGAGAGCCTATTGTCTGCACCCCTGAAGACGCCTACCGATGCTTCATGCGTACCGAAATGGACTATCTCGTCGTCGAGAATTTTCTCTTGAGAAAGGAAGACCAACCGGAAATACCTGATGATGATTCCTGGAAAAATGAATTCGAACTGGATTAACCGATGACTCAGCATTCCATACCAGAACTGGGCAACCAGGGCCTTCGCAAATTTGGCATCACAACCGGGGCGATCGTTGCCGTGTTATTTGGCTTGGTGCTTCCCTGGTTATTCTCGATTGTGACACCCTACTGGCCGTGGATGGCTGGCGGCGTCCTTGCTCTATGGGGCGTGGCGCATCCCAGCAGCTTGAACCCTGTATATCGAGGCTGGATGCGCTTTGGTCTTCTAATCAGCAAAGTCACCACACCTATCATGTTGGGCTTTGTTTTCTTTCTGGTGATCATGCCAATCGGATTAGTGATGCGCATATTCAGGGATCCCATGTCACGTACACTTGACGATGACGCGCAATCGTATCGAGTTGTCCATGAAATTACAGAGCAATCAATGGAGCAGCCATTCTGATGTTAGAACTTTTGGGGGATCTATGGGCGTTTATGCGTGTTCGGAAAAAGTTCTGGCTGGCACCTGTAATACTCGTAATGCTATTGCTGGGTGCGCTGATTGTGTTGGCTGAAGGCTCTGCCATTGCACCATTTATTTATACGCTGTTTTAGATAACAGCGTTGTAAGTTGCGGCGCGGAAGTTAGTTTGCCATCGCCGCTCCAGCGGGAAACGATAGGCTGGAGCTACTCTTTAGCGATTCGTAAACGGCGGAAGCTGCTATTTCGTGACCGGCCTCATTCCAGTGCCGATCGTTACGTCGAAATAGCGCAACGTTTTTACCGTTGATTGCATCACGAAATACAGGCAGAAGATTAAGACGTTCGATGTCCAGCGAATGAAGGACATTGATTGCCCGGTGATGAGACGGTGGGTCGTCCAGGCACAAAAGTTCAGGATCTTCGATTTCCCCGCTGATATCCGGGTGCACATCGGTGATCGATGGTACTGTAAAAACAACCAGACCCGCACCTACACTTTCTACCTCAGTCTTAAGACGGCCGAGTATACTGCGGGTTGTGTCCCACGCTCTGGTAATCTGAGCAGGCTCTTCGCAGTAATTAGGGCCCAGCGTAGCAATCTGTCGCTGTCGCTTCTGCAGCAGCGCCTTCTCGGCTTCAAGTGTCGCAGTTTCCATCTGGTCTTTCTGAGTGATACCCGTTGCGGTACTCGATTCTGCTACCGGAACCGGTGCAGAGTTTGCGCTGGTGAGTTTCCAATGTACTCTCCTGATAGCGGGCACAAGGGCCGTGAGCAAAGCGGATCTTGAGATTATGGTCTGAGACAGTGGAACCTCCCGCGCTTTGGCCGCCTCAAAGCGCTTTTTCGCACCCTCGTAGTCCACCCGCATGATCTCCCACCCTGAATCTGAGGTCGAAATTAGGAAAGGGCGTGTGTTGGATTTCTGATAATTTGAACCCAGAATAGATTCAAGTTCAAAGCTGTTATTGCGTAAGTCGTTGCCTAAATACATGCCCAGAAGCACCAGATCAGGCTTGTAGCGAACGCCAATTTCCTGAAACAGTAACAGCTCTTGTAGTGTCCCCATACCGCCGACCCCGAGATTGATCACCTCGATGTTGACGCCATCAGCGTCGGCGAGTCGCCCGAGGTGCCGATGGAACGCGTCTTCCAGAGAGACGGAATAAGCCTCCATGTAGGAGTCTCCGAGAACCAGCACTCGATAAACAGCGTTAGGATTGTCGATGTCATGCTCAACATCTCGCCAACCTCGAGAGTTGTACTTAACTTCGACCTTTCCTTCATTCGGCATGTAGTGCACAAATTCGGCGTCTGGTTCGAGCACCCATCCAAACACGGGATGAGGTATTCGATGCTCTAGTGAATGTCCAACATTCACGGGATAGTACTGCCGGAGTATGTACTCGGCCGCGAGCAAAGAAACGGCCAGGCTAACTATCATGGCAAGTGCGGAGGCGCAGAACGATTTACTCATTCAATCCGCCATTCGCTGTCAATTTGTTAATCTTGTTTCCACATAGTCATAACAGACAAGACTATCCCACAAGAACGAGCTTTGCTACCCAATACAGAAGGTACGGATATCAGAAATCGCGGAGCTCCTTTGAAGTCTGTTGACCGAAAAATTTCGTCCCGCTATGATTTTTATGGAGTTCGAAGTGATAATTGGAGAGATAGCTCAGTTGTACCACGTATCGGTCTACCCCGTTTCGCTCAGCAGTTACACCTCCCAAATCTGGGCTGGGCTTGATGAATTGAACGCCAGTGGTGACATCGAACTAACATACACATCGTCTCCAGAAGCAAAAATCGAAGAGCGTAACGGTCAATACCATTTCCCAAACAACCAACACGTTTTCTACCTCGAGCTGAGACCGGAACCAAACGCCAAACCGGTATTGGTGTGTTACGACCTCATGGACAATGAAGGTATTTCTTCGTGGAGTGGCTTGGAAAAATGTGATCTGTACTTTAAGCGTAGCTTTTCAAAAGAGTTTCTGAAATCGCCAGAACGTCCCTGGAAAGATAGCAATCCAGAGTGGACACAGAAAATAAGACCATACGGGCTCAACTATCCCTGCGAAAGCAACGCAGCGCCTTCGCAACTCATGCGCAATCTGCGACACCTTCACGCCTCTGGAGGATGGCGCCGACAACCTTCCAGTGAACTTCGAAAAATTTTGGCACGCCTCAAATCGCCGCGCAGAAATGCAAGTTGGCACATACCAATTGAGGAGTTTGAAGCCCCTCCCACAAGCAAAACCGAAGAAGTTGTGTTGCTCCAAACCAGATTGTTCGCCGACGACAACAGTGAAGAAGTTCAGACTATCAATCGTGAACGAGTCGACTTGGTGCGCGCGCTGAAGGCAGCGTTTGATGATCGGTTTATCGGTGGTTTTATGCCCTCAGATCAAGCTCAGAGGCAGTGTCCCGATCTGATTACGAACCAACCGTCAGACCGGCCCAGCTACCTGAAGTTGCTGCGAAACAGCCAAGTGGTAGCGTTTTCTCGCGGGCTGGTAAATTCTGTAGGTTGGCGTTTTGGAGAGCTTACGGCAAATTCTTGTTGTATCGTTTCTGAACGCATGCGATACGAATTGCCTGATCCGCTGGTGGATCGCGAGAATCTACTCTGGTTTCATTCGCCCGAGTCCTGCGTTCAGGCATGCGATGAGCTGCTTTCCAACCCCGGTATGGCTCAGGAAATTCGCGAAAACAACTACGAGTATTACAACAGATACGTGCGCCCAAACGCGCTCGTAAAAAATACTCTGGATATCGCTAATGAATTGGCGACGTAGCCGTTCAATCATAGTTTTAATTAGCGATCTGCTAGCCGCAAAGACAGTGCCGTTACAATCAATGTCGGCTGACGTGCGCCATATGTTGGGAACACGCTGCTTCCAGCGCAATACAGATTCCCGACGCCGAATACCTTATAACGTGGATCTACCGTCTTTGTTTGGAGTAAAGGATGAATAACCTGCTTGTTCCTCGATTGATCTGAGTAGAGGATTTGGTGCTTGGCTGCTTGGTGGTGGTGTGTTGGTGCTAATAGATTTGTCGAGGTCGATGTTCTGTCGTATAGGCTGGTTGTTCGCGCGCAGCCAATCGGGTGTTCGGGGAGCAGTGCTAAATCGATGCGCAGAGTTGGCAGATAAGTGGTGCCATCGCGGAAGGGACGTTTGAGGCGCAGTTGCAGTCTCGCAGAATTTGGCTTCGGATCAGTTTTTCAAGTTCAGACTCAACGGACCTGCCTCTCTGAATAACCGGGATAACTCGTTGTTGGAACGGATGTCCAACGCGCTGTAGATATTCTTTCTGTGATTCTTGATCGTATCGACTTCCTTTGACAATTTATTTGCTATAACTTTGGTGTTGTGACCTTCTGAGTAAAGCTCTGCTACTTCAAACTGCCGCGGGGTAAGAACTCCCAGTCGACTCGCCTGTCTCATTACTAACAGTGTGTTGTTATCTTCGCGCATCTTTGCGATTAGGATGGTTTTCTTTCGCAGCCAGCGATGAGAATGGCTGTTGACTACGAACTCGAAAAGGTCCGCGGGTAGCTCAGGTCCTGACCACTCCGGCCAGCTGGCTTTCATACCTTGAACAAATGACTTTTCCATGTCGAGAATGGCGCCTTGTTGGGAGACTCTCGCGATGCTGTTTACGTTGTTCCATGATGAAAACAGCCTCTGTTTCAGGTCGACCTCCCTTGCGGTACATAGCCCTTCGAACATAGGTTGACTCAATGCTTCGAGCAGGTGCCTGTCAGCCTCTGTAAACATGGAATCCGCTTGCCCCGATACAAGCCAATGCCCTGCGCCAGCCCCGTGACCTCAGAGGTCTTTACTGTGAGAAGCGCTTTTGGCATGTCGTGCTGTTCAATCGTAAGCGCCGACTAATTAGCAGCCTTGACGCGCTGCGGTAGCAGCGCTTCGAAGTCGTTGACGCACTCTGCCGCAGGCAGCTTCTCGAACACCTTAAGGAGATACTCATGTGGCTCCAGCCCGTGCGCCTTCGCAGTCTCGATCAGACTGTAAAGGTTGGCGTTGGCGCGAACGCCTTTCACTGATTGTGAGAAGAGATAATTCTTCCGTCCGATCACGAACGGCCTAATCGCGTTCTCCGCCCGATTGTTATCGATCGGGAACCGGCCATCGTCAACATAGCGCGCCAAGCAAGCCCACTGGTTGCCAAGATACGTGAGCGCTTTTCCCAGTGGCGTCCCTGGTGCAGTTCTAGGTTGATTGCGTTCAAGGAACGTACGCAACTTTTCGAGCACGGGTAACGCCTGCGCTTGCCGCGCGCGGTAGCGCGCGTCAGCAGACGCTCCCTTCTGCCCCCGCTCGATCAAGTACAGCTTTCCGATCAGCGCGATCGCTTGATCCGCTGAGCCGGTCTTGCCCTTGGGCTGTTGTTTTTTTGCGCTCATAAACTTGCGCCGCGCATGGGCCCAGCACCCGAGCCGAGTTAACTCATTTTCTTTACACACCGCGTCGTAACCGACATAGCCATCGGCCATCAGAGCGCCTTGGTAATCAACCAATAGGTCTTTGGCGACCTCGCCACTGCGCCCGGGGGCATAGTGGAACAACACCACGCCAGCATCCGGCGGGCCCGCCGTCGTCACCCACATGTAACTCTTTGATTGCGGCGTTTTCCCTGGCTCGTTCAGCACCTGCACGGTGGTCTCGTCCATATGCAGCACCGGCTCTACTCTAAGCCGATCCCAAAGAAGATTAACCAGCGGTTGTACCGCTTCTCCGCAAGCGATCATCCAGTTCGCCAGCGTCGTGCGGTCGAGCGACACGTTTAACCGTTCGAAGATCGCGCTCTGGCGATACAGCGGCAAGGCATCCTGGAACTTCGACACCACCACCCACGACAACAGCGACGGTGTCGCGATGCTCTTCGGGATCAGCGACGGCGGCTTCGCCGCCGTAACCAGATGACCCTCGCAACACGGGCAGGCGTATTTCTTTTGGATGTGGCGTTTGACGTAGGCTTTGGCCGGTTGGAATTCGAGTTGCTCACTCGTGACTTCACCGATGGGCGTGAGCTCACAGCCGTGCGTCGAACAGATTTTCTCGTCATTGCTTAGGTCGTGGACAACCTCCACGCGCGGCAAGTAGTCCGGTAACGCCGGGCGACCTCGGCGTTTACGGGTGTGGCTCTCGACCTGTGTCGTCACGCTTTCTTCGCCGTTGTCCTCTTCAGTGTCTGTCTCATCGAACAAGCGGCCTTGCTCGGCCGGCATCTTTTCGCTGGAGCTACCGAACTCGCGATGCAAGGCGTCATGCAACATCGATTCGAGTTGCGCGATCTTTGAGTCTTTGTGTTCAAGCAGCGCATGACTTTCTCGCAGTTGCGCCTCGCGAGCATCAAGTTGAGCGCGCGCTTCATCCAACTGAACTTGTAGTGCATGTGAGTTAACCGATATGCGTGGATTATAAATCAGCCCTCGCTACACCGCGACAAAACTCACTGCCTGATGGGCGTCTAGTTTCGTTATGTCGAGCCCACGCAACAACCAGTGCAGCTGTTCTTCGGTCAGTTCGATCACCTCGTCGTTGAGTTTGCGCGGCCACTTGAACTTCGCTTTTTCGAGGCGCTTATACCAGAGACAGAAACCGGTTTGATCCCAGTACAGAATCTTCAACTTGTCGCGCTGCTTGTTGCAGAAGAGATAAAGCGCGCCGGCGAACGGTGACAGAGTCATCTCGTGCTCGACGATCAGTGCCAGGCCGTTAATCGCTTTTCGAAAGTCGACTGGATCGCGATGGAGATACACCGCTGGCGGGTCATGAAACAACCTCATCCGCGCAGAGCGATCGCCAGCTCACTCACCCACGCGACCGGCACCTGGCTATCGCAGCGGATGGTCACGTCGTTAATCTGTACAGAGATTGGTGCCGAGGTCTGAAGTGACGGCGGCGCTGCGCGCCGCGCTACAACAAAAGCAGAAGAGGATGCGCGAGTGCGCGTCATTCGTCGCTTGTAGAAGTTGGAACTATTGATGCCTCGGCTGCGGCAGAACGTTGCTGCCGTCTCGGTTCCTGCATCAAATTCGGCAAGCAGCTGCTGCCATTCATTACTCGATCGTCGCTGGCCTGTCATGTTGGTCTCCATTACAAAAACTCAACGCTAAGACAGATGCACCGCCGCGGCTAGAATGTGGTTTCTTCGGCGCTTACTAAAAATCTGATCAACGGGCAACAATGGCTAAAGCGGAAAGCGTTATCTATACATAATCGAGACTATTTTCTTGACTCAGTCTAGAACTGAACAATCTGAAAATAGGCTGTTCCACAGATGCGAAGGCGGAGGGATTCTTCGCTGGCTCACGGAGCCCGAAGCCCCACTTTTCACGAGCAATGGAGTGAATTTCGGCTCTTAGTGGGCAAAACCCCTCTTGCTTCCTGCTTACCCCATTAAACACAGAGCAGGAGTACGGACATGCGAGTTGCAATCAGGTTTATGGTGGCCACCACCGTGGC
>JBGCFE010000154.1:0-8595 GCA_045106775.1 Halioglobus sp. | reverse complement strand
TGCTCTCTGTTCCGATGTCTATTCAGTAATATTTGTTTCAGCAATGTCTGCTTCATAAATAGTTACGACAACAATTGAGGACTGGTTCACGATAATTTATTGCGCTCGCTCACCAAGGTATGGCTTTGCCTTGCCAATCGTAAAAACCGCCAGAGGATTCGAGCGTTAAGTTTGCGAGAACGTTCAATAAATTCTGCGCGCATTGCTCGGGGGTATGCACGGTGTGTTTGTAGTTGGGTGAAACAAAAGGTTCAGACAATTTCGATTGAACGGTGCCAGGGTGCAACGCAAAGATCGCCGCGTTGCGATGGCTTAACCGCCACTCGTTGGCAATGGTACGCAGCAACATGTTGTGCGCAGCCTTAGATGCTCGGTAGCTGTACCAGCCGCCCATGCTGTTATCTTCAATGCTGCCTACTCTTGCCGAGAGAGACGCTAACACCGCGGGCTCTTTGTGCCGCAGCAAGCGGCCAAAGGCTTTTGCCAGCATAGGTAACAACATTGCGTTAATGAGCATTGAACGCTGCAGGCTAGCAAGCTCAACATCGGCTAAGCGTTTTTCAGGTTGTTGTTGAAACTGTTCGGCAGAGTGCAACATGCCCACGGTGTTGAGTAGCACATGCACCCGCTCTGCAGACTCACCAATCAATTGGGCGGCCGCAGCGATAGACTCAGGATTTTCTGCGTCGAATGGCAGAACGCTAACGCGGGGGTCGTTGAGCAGCGCAGTGTTGCTGCGCTGTAGGATAAGTAACTTTCCAAGGTTCGGGTGTTGCAGCAGCGTTTGGGCGAGTGCCGAGCCAATAGCCCCGTTACCCACCACCACCGCATTAAAATTTGCCTGCCCGAACCAACCTGCGCTCATTGCAGTTACAGGGTTTCGACAAAGGCCGCGATATTCTCCATGTCCACATCGCTGAGCATGGCAGATTGGCCCCACATTAACGCGCTCTGGTTACCGCGAGTTTCGCCGTTCTTGTACTGCACCAACTTGCTGTAAATTTCGTCGGCGGTTTGGCCGACAAGTGCAGGGCCCACGCCACCTTCACCGTTTGCGCCGTGGCATGCAACGCAGCCGATGTAGGCTGCCTTACCTAACTCTTCGGGCGAGGCTGCAGCTTTTGCTTCTGCCTTCGCAACGGCGATGGCCACCACACCGCCTGTCTTCTCATTCATCGCCTCAAGGCATTCGCCTGTGCAGCGGTGCACGCTGGTTGTTTCACGGTCATTGTTCTCCATCGCCCAGATGGGAAACCCTATCGCGAACACAAAAAACAGATACAGGTGCAAATTGTTCTTTAACATCGTCTTTCTCCAAACGTACTACGTCATTTCTAACCGGCTAACCCTGCTCACTCACACTGAGTTGCAATCGGGCGCCGGGAGCTTTTCCGAAGAGGTATTAATATCCAGCACATACCAGAGGTAGCAGCGCGAAAATATGCCATTCAAAATCAGCGCAACCACCACAGCACCCACAAACATATCGATACCATTGGTATCTGGCTGAGCTAACAACCAACCTCCCAACAGCACCCCAAACACAAGCCGCAACAGCCTTTCGGCATTACCTAGATTTTTCTCTATCACAACCAAACCTCCTCTTGCATAGTTATTACACGTTCTTCTACGCGCCCAATGCGGTATTGGATGTTGTGTGGTCACAACGCTTTACAACCCACCCCCTGTGTACCATCCTATAGCCCTACGAAATACAAGCCCTTCAACACCCAATAATAACCACCCTTCAGGGACCTTTATGAACAAAAAAGCGCTCAGCGTCGCCATTTCAGCCCTCACCGCCGCCACTATCGCCACCACCAGCCAGCTAGCGTCCGCTGCGTTAGAAACGGTGATAGTGACAGCACAAAAAATCGAGGAGGGGCTGCAGGATGTACCCATTGCGGTACAAACTTTTTCATCGGAGCAAATCGAGAACCTCACTGCACAAGACATCGGCGATCTGGGCCTATTTATGCCCAACGTAGACACCAGCCGCGCCGTTAACCAGCCACTGTTTAAAATTCGCGGCATTGGCACGTCAGATTTTGGCGTGGGTGCAGACCCAGCCGTGGGTGTATACCTGGACGGCGTTTACATCGGCCGCTCAGGCGGCGCGCGCTCGGCCTTCGTTGATTTAGCCCGCGTAGAAGTACTCAACGGCCCGCAGGGCACACTGTTTGGTCGCAACGCGGCGGCAGGTGCAATTCAGTACATCACCAACAAACCCCAGGACGAGCAGTCTGGCTGGGGCAAAGTTACCCTGGGCGACTACGATCGTCTTCAGGTAGAAGGCGTTTACAACACGGCGTTAACCGACAACCTGTTCTGGCGCACCTCTGGCCTCTACAACGAGCGCGATGGTTTTATCGACAACATCGGCGCCGGTGACGATCTTTTAGAGCAAAACAACTGGTCTATCAACACAGCCTTGCGCTGGCAGCCTACCGAAGAGCTAGATGTCATTTGGCGATTAGAATACGACGAGGTCGATCAAGATTCTCGCCCTGCCAACAGCGCCGTGTTTGGGCCCAGAGAAGGTCAGGATTTTGATACGGTAGCCACGCGCTCCGCTCGCTCAGAAACACGCGAGCTGTACGGCACAAGCCTGCACGTTACCTATGATCTACCCTTTGCCACACTCACCTCTATTACCTCATACCGCGAGTATCAAACTGAAAACCCAGAAAATAAAGACGGCACTAACGATATTCTCTATCGATTTGATGACTACAACGCCGAAGACAATGAGCAATGGAGCCAGGAATTTCGCCTGGCCGGTGAAGCCAATGATCGCGTTAGGTGGACGGTAGGTTTTAACTACTCCGAAGAAACGGCCAAGCAGCGCAGCGGCATTATTATCTCACCCCAAGCCGTTGATAAGCTCATTACTGAATCTGAAGTGGGTATTCCCTACTCTAGCGTAGAACCCGGCTTTGGTTTCGACATTGCATGGGTTGCTGCATTCGCTGACCTGGATCGTATCTATGACACTGGCGTAGAAGCGCTTCAAGGCGGCGACTACACCGAATTCATCGATGTAGAAGGCAACTATGAAGCCTGGGCGGTGTTTGGTGATGTGACGTGGTCGGTAACCGATACTCTGGATATCACCGCAGGTATCCGTTACACCGAAGACACCAAAGAATTCAACCGCTTCTCACAATACAATGATTTCGGCGTTTTCTTTGCCTTCCCACAAACAGACGTTGATGCAAACGGCAACTGGGATCCTGAAAACGGCACCCTGGGTATCATCCGGCAAAAAGCCGATTGGGATGACACCACACCGCGTATTGTTGTTGAGTGGCAGGCCATGGAAGAAGCTATGGTCTACTTTAGCTGGGCTGAAGGCTACAAAGCCGGTGGCTTTAACAGCGTGGGCGACAGGCACGATGATCCGGCGTTTGATCCTGAGTCAGTCGAAAACTACGAAGTGGGTATCAAATCGCAGTGGCTAGACAACACCCTGCGTGTCAACGCGGCGTACTTTTCTTATGAGTACGAAAACCTGCAAGACTTGGTGTTTATCGCTGCAGAGTGTTTACCCAACTCCAGCACGGGCAGTAACCAGTTTGAAGTGTCTGATATCGAGGGCGACGGTGTAGAACTAACCGTAGAGTGGGCACCATCAGCCGCACTACAGGTTTGGGGCGCGCTCGGTACTCTAGATGCCAAATACTCAGATAGGCAGCGTAGAAGAGCATTGAATGGTGCCTGTGACATCGTCGATGAAACCGGCGAAAGCTTTGGCGATTCCCCGGAGATTAGCTACAGCCTGGGTGCAAATTACACACTGGATTTAACCAACGGCGCCGAAGCCACTGCCTCGGTATCTTGGGCATGGCAAGAAGGCGAAAAAGACAGGCGCTCTTGTAAGTTTGTACAAGACCTGGGCGACATCTCTGCTGTTTATGAATTAGATACCGTAGACGGCGCGCTCGTAATTTCACGTGACTCTGCCGTGGGCACGCTTACCGAATCACCCATCGACAGCTGCCCTGACTTTGATGATCAGGAAAGCTTGAACGCGCGCTTGTCATACCTTGCCGCGAACGGCAATTGGGAAGCAGGCCTGTGGGTCACTAACGCAACTGACTTTGTGCGCGATGACAAAGACCCCGGTGGCCTGGGCGGTGATTTACGCTCTGCATTCTCAGACGGCTCGCCCGCTTATGATCGACGCGATCCGCCACGTATGTGGGGTGTAGATTTCCGTTATAGCTTCTAAACCGCGCGGGGTATCGGTAGCACTACCACATCAGATCATCCGGTACCTGATACTCCGCGTAGGGGTCATCCTCTTCCAGCTCAGCAGCCTCTGCCTGGCCCTTTGAATTGAGCACCACCACAACGCTCTCGTCGCGCTGCGTGATTTTTTCCGCAGCAGCGGCGGGCAACAACTCGTACCCACCTTCAAGCTTGGCAATGGCAATACGTCCTGCGGCTAAATCATTCTGCAGCTTTTGAGTGATATAGATTTTTTTAATCTTGGAGCCGTCGGCAAATTGATAGGCCAACTCCCCCGCTCCACGATCAATACGGTTCATCTTAATTAGCTGAATAATTTGTGCAGCAACCGCCTTTTCTTGTGCCGCCTCTTGCCGCTTTTTATTGAGCTCTCTGTCTTTAGCCGCCTTTTGTTCGCGCGCAATGCGCACCTGCTCTTTGTCCTGATCAACATGAACCTTGCCCTTAGGCTGGCCCTTCTCGGCCTTGCGCTGTTCGCGTTTAATTTTTTTAGCCTTTTTATCGTCAACCACGCCGGCTTTGAGAAGCTGATCTTGAAGAGATGCCATACGTTACTTACCTACTTACTATCACGTTATGGATTAAAAACCGTTGGGCGCTTCAATACGTTTGAACCCTTCGGGCAATTCGAAAATGTCGTCAGACAGCGCATTCGTGTTGATCTCTTTTACCAGCGTGCGAATTTCAAAGACAGTATCGCGGTTAGAGTCGTTGTTACTTTTTTCACCCGAACCTTTGGTCATGTTTCTCAAGCCACCGAATATGCCCGAAACCATTTCACCGGCTGCACGCCCTACTCCAGCACCGGCAATTTTCTCTAACGGACTGTCACCAAACATTTCAGCGGTTTGTCTGGCGGTTTCCTCGCCGGCTTGTGAAGAAGCCTCCCCCATAGCACCGTCTACGCCTGCTGACGCAGCAGAATCCATTAGTTCTGCAGTAGCCGCGCGCAGCTCGGCGAGGCCCTCACACTGCGGGCCACCAAACTCCATCTTAATTTCTGATTGGAGTGGATACCCCTTCAATGAATCTGCTTCGCCACTGGCTGCATCCCAAGCATCACCAAACATACCCGCGAACAATGCGGTCGCGGCGGTTTGATTCATATTGCCGCCCACTAATTTGGTTTGGCGCGCAAACTCTTCATAGAAGGCTTTCATTTCACCACCGTTGGGGAAGTCTTCTGCCAGCCAACTATCCCAAGTTTGGTAAATCTCACACACTTGATCACGCTCAGGTAGCTCACAGGTTTGCTCAACTGTAACAACCGTTTGGCGTGCTTTCAGGCCTGCTATCTTTTTACTCTTACCCGTCTCATCCACGGTTACTCTCGGCTCTGACAATGTGCATGCGTCATCTGTGGCAACGTCAGAGTCACCACTGGAGCCACCCTGCGCCGCCGTGATTTTTTGGTTGATGGCCTCAAACCGATCGCCTAACGCCGCCAGATCTATTTCGGTATAGGATTTTTCTTTGGCCGAAACCTCCCAGGCCACGCCTTTGTCGAGCCGAACAATGCTCACCTGATCGTTATCAGGCACAAACATGCGCATCAGGGCGTTCTTTGACTTGTACTGGCTTTTTGTCACTGAACGGTTATCCGACATAGATGTCGTCGATTTAATATCCGCCGCCATAATGGAGAGAAAACCATCGGCCCGTATCTTGGATTCCTGTTTAATCTGCAGATCTGCCACTGCAGGCAACGTAATGGCTACCAATGTCACTGCAGCTAGTGCGCTGACAGCCTTAGACATCACACAGCGGCGCGTTTGGGCCACTGTTCTGGTAAGTAATGGCATGTTTTCTCCTCGGGCAACTCAAATGGTAAAGACGGTGCTCGCGCAGTGATAGGGCATCGAGCTGCGCAGCGCCGATAGTCTAAACCAAAATCAAGAACTGGGCTAAATTGGCATTTTTTGCCCAAAAGCAGCCCCTTATAACCATACAAACCGTGCACCTTTAGCAATAAAACCAACTATTTGCCCCTTTCTACAAATTTTGTGAACCGCGTCCTGCCCTCTCCCCTTAAGCAAGCGGACAATACCCCCGTATCTCGAACCATTCAGAGGCATGAGATGGGTGTATCAACAATAGTGTTCTTGCTGATCGGCGCTGGATTTACCGCGACGGTGCTGCTAGTGCTATATCGAAATTTGCAGAGTACGGGGCCAACCAACCCGGGCAATCGCTTGCCCCGCGCGAGTTCACCGCAGGCACAGAAGCGCTCGGTGACATCGCCAGGAAGCCCGTTCCGAGCCGTATCGGTAACCCCCGGCCCGAAGGCTTGCGCTGCGGTTAAGGGATTGAAAGGCCAGTTTTATCTGGTAGAGCTTGGCGATGCGCCAGAGCTGCCACTGCCAGCCTGCGATGTAAGCAAGTGTGGATGTCGTTACAACCACCATTCAGATAGGCGCTCTTCCGAAGAAGATCGCCGAGTGTTTGCCAGCCTGCGCACAGACCTTCACGAGCAGAACGGCAATAAAGAGCAACGTAAAACCAAGAGCCGAAGAGCAACGGACTGACTCATGAACTCTGCCATAAGCACAAATGCGAGAGCACACGTGAACCGCAGGCGGCCAGCGCCCCCTACAGTTCATCCAGTAACAGCCGGATTTCGTCTGGAACAGTCGATCATGCGGTTTATCAGTACCGTTATCATCACGATCATTGCCGGCTTTGTTATTTTCCGCTGGCAAATGGACGACGTTCGCGGAGCAGCGATTGACGCCGCGATTGTGTTACTCATGACAGCCACGCTTGTGCTCGGCAACACAGAGCGCTTTGCCAGCCTCGCGCTGAAGCTGTTCGGCGTTACCATCAGTACGTCGTGCATACTCAGCGCGTTCTTAGTGAGCAGCAACGGGTTGCTATGGGCACTGCTAGTACTGCTTGTTAACGGAATGACGCTAGACAGAAAGTGGTCACTGGGGCTCAACATAGCCGTGATACTTATCTTGTCGGCGGCACCGTTTCTATTCGACTCACTGCTGCAGCAAGTAAGCTGGGCAACAGTGGCAACACTCATCGCCAGCTTTTCAATTATGTCTATGGATCAACTGCGCATACAGCGCCACAAGCTAGTGCGGCAGGCCAACATCGATCCTCTTACGCAGGCCGGCAACCGCCGCCTCATGACCAAACACATGCAGGATGTGCTTGCAGAGCGACGCACAGAGCGTCAGGGCACGACCTTGATGATGATTGATCTGGACAAATTTAAGTCGATTAACGATCACCACGGCCACGACACTGGCGACAAAGTACTCATTGAGTTTGTGCGCAGCGCCTATTCAGTACTGCGCTCAGGCGATGGCCTGTATCGCATGGGTGGCGAAGAGTTCGTGCTGCTACTGCGTGGTATGGACGAAGAAACAGCGCAGGCCTTTCTCCCTCGCTTGCACAAGCGCCTTTCGGGTGGTGTCATCACCCCCAACGGGCCACTGGAATTCTCAGCTGGCGCGGCTGTAGCCCGTGAGGGTGAAGATTGGCCAGCCTGGCTGGCCCGCGCGGATAAAGCGCTGTACAGAGCTAAAGAAGAAGGCCGCAATCGGCTTTGCTTTGGAGAATTCGAACAGTAGCCGCAAGGCATTCGTTCGCCGCTCATCAGACAATTCTCATCGCCGCTTCAACGCGGTATGGTGTGGCGCAAATTCAATCCAGCGCCTGCCCCATTGCGTATAAAACAGCGTGAACACACTAGAAACAGAATTAAACCTGCTCGGCCATTTTCTGGCAGACAACCCAAAGCTGGTTGTGCTGACAGGCGCTGGCGTAAGCCATGCATCGGGCATACCTACTTACCGCGATGCTGCCGGCAAATGGTTGTCACGCACGCCCATTCAAGAGCGCGATTTTATTGAAGATGCACACACGCGCAGGCGCTATTGGGTACGCTCTTTTTATGGCTGGCCCACCATGCAACAGGCCCAGCCCAATGGCGCTCATCATGCGCTAGCCGAGTTAGAGCGCAGCGGACACCTACAGCTACTCATCACACAGAACGTTGATAGGCTGCACCAGCGCGCCGGCAGCAGCAATGTGGTAGATCTACACGGGCGCATCGACCAAGTGTGCTGCCTTGCCTGCCACTCACAGTTTGCACGGGAGGACATTCAAACGCAGCTTGAGCGCGACAATGAGTGGCCCGCCACCATCACGCAAAGCCTTCGACCCGATGGCGATATGGAAGTACCAGACGATCTAGTTTCAAAGCTAACGCTACCGCTTTGCACGCGTTGCAATGGTGACTTGATGCCGGATGTCGTGTTTTTCGGCGGCAGCGTACCGCGCCCCACCGTAACGCGCTGCAGCGATGCCGTTGAGCAGGCAGATGCATTACTG
>JBGCFE010000153.1:0-20652 GCA_045106775.1 Halioglobus sp. | reverse complement strand
GCGTTTATCAGTGAAAAAACCTATACCGAAGCCGGTGCACTGTTATTGGGTTTGGTAGAAGACAGCATGGCGCTTTAACGCTGAGCCAGTAATCGGATTGAGTAGGAGTAAGCATGCAAGACTTTAAAGGCAAAACCGCTGTAGTTACCGGCGGCGCCGGTGGTATTGGTCGGGCAATGGGTGAGTTGTTTCTCGCCCAGGGCATGAATGTGGTGCTAGCGGACATTGAGCAGAGCGCGCTAGACAACACGGTCGCGGAACTCTCTTCGGCATCAGGCCAGTGCATCGGCGTCGTCACCGACGTATCCAGCGCCGACGCAGTGCAACACCTTGCAGACACGGCGCAGGAGCATTTTGGTGCGATTCATGTGGTGTGTAACAACGCCGGTGTGTTTGCCGGTGGTTTGGTGTGGGAGCAAAGCCTGGCCGATTTTAAATGGCAGATGGATGTGAATTTGTGGGGCGTTATTCACGGCGTGCGCACCTTCATGCCCATTTTGGCCGCGCAAGAAGAACCTGCCCATATCGTCAATACCGCTTCCATGGCAGCGGTTACGGCCATGCCGTACTCAGCGATTTATCATATGACCAAGCACGGTGTATTGGCCCTAAGCGAATCGCTGTATCACGAGCTTTCGTTTAATGCGCCACACGTGAAAGTGTCGGTACTTTGCCCAGAGGCCATTAATACCGGCATCGCCCAGTCTGAGCGCAATAGGCCTGATGTCTACACAGGCCAGGGCGACATTGTTGAAAACGATGAGCGGGCGATGGTGTCACAGGCGCTTAAGGATTCAACGGCTGCCGGAATTGGGCCAGAGGTAATGGCGCAGCGTGTATTCGATGCCATTAAAAACGAACAGTTTTATATTTTTTCAGAAGAGGCCTGGCGCGATGCGGCGAATACGCGTTTGGATGATGTGCGTGTGGCACGTAACCCCACGTTTGCGCCGCCCATTTAGTCTCGATCTTTTTTAGGAGTTTTCGTTTATGGCAACCGCCCACACGGCCAGTTTTCACATTCCCGATGACGATGCAGTGATTGCTGCAGCGCTAGAAGAAGCCAGTATTCCCACGCTAATGATGAGCATGATTCATATGAGTGGCGACGCCAGTTTGCTTGACGGGCCGTTGCGGCCTGCAGGCGTTTACATCAATGAATATCAGGGCTACATGTCTGAAGAAGACAAAGCAGCCGTGCGGGCGCAGGCTTTAGAGGTGATTAAAGCCTTCCGCGACGGCGGCTGCAAGTTGCCACCGGCGCCCGACGCAGACACCGTGCACAAGATGATGAACTTCTTGGTAGCGCAGGAGGTGCCTGTTGATTACGTGCCGATGATGCTAGAGGAGATGGAGTTAGACGGCGGTGATCTGCGCAGCGATGCCTGGGGCGAAGAAGTGCCCAAAGCCCGGCGCGAGGCGCATAAGGTTCTGGTTATTGGCGGCGGCATGTCCGGCGTGTTGGCAGCGTATCGTTTGCGCGAAGCAGGCATCCCTTTTGTGGTGTTGGAGAAAAATGCGAGCGTGGGCGGCACCTGGTTTGAAAACCGCTATCCGGGTGCACGTGTCGATGTGGGCAACCATCTTTATTCGTACTCGTTTGAACCCGCCCATCACTGGACACAGTATTTTTCGCAACGTGGCGAACTACAGCAGTATTTTGAGGATGTCGTAGACAACCACGCACTGCGTGAAAACTTCCACTTTAATACCGAGGTAGAGAGCGCAGTTTACGACGAGTCATCGCAGCGCTGGGTCGTTACGGCCCGCAATGCACAGGGCGAGCAAGAAGTCTTCGAGGCGAATTCTGTGATTAGCGCCGTAGGGCAGCTAAACCGCCCGGTGTTGCCCGATATTCCCGGTATCGATTCGTTTGCCGGTGAGTATTGTCATTCCGCTGCCTGGAACGATGCGGCCGATTACCGCGGTAAAAAGGTTGTCGTTGTCGGCTCTGGTGCCAGCGCCTTTCAGATTGTGCCAACCATTGCGCCCGACGTTGAACACCTCACGGTGTTTCAACGCTCTGCGCCTTGGATGTTTGAAAACCCGATTTATCACGAGAAGGTGCCCGAAGGTAAAAAGTGGTGTTTGCAAAATCTACCGCTCTACACACGCTGGTTTCGCTTTCTTATTTTTTGGCCCGCCTGCGATGGCGCCTATGACACGGTGTTTGTGGACCCCCAATGGCCGCACCAAGAGCGTTCGGTTAACGAAATGAACGAGTTCGTTTACACCATGTTCAC
This sequence comes from Halioglobus sp., assembly GCA_045106775.1. Taxonomy (GTDB): domain Bacteria; phylum Pseudomonadota; class Gammaproteobacteria; order Pseudomonadales; family Halieaceae; genus Marimicrobium. Next base: position 18,409 of record JBGCFE010000153.1, on the reverse strand, counting down.
CGATTACATTAAAAGCCAGGTGACGGATGAGTCACTGTTGGAAAAGGTGATTCCGGATTACGCGCCCATGGGTAAGCGCACATTGCAAGACAATGGCAGCTGGTTGAAGGCGCTCCACCAACCCAATGTGGATTTGCAAACACAGGGTGTTGCCAGCGTGAGTGAGAAGGGCGTCACTGCCGCCGACGGCACGTTTTTCGAAGCCGATGTCATTATCTATGCCACTGGCTTCGAGACAGATCGCTTTCTCTGGCCGATGGAAATACGCGGGCAGGGCGGTACCGTGCTCTCTGAGCAATGGGGCATAGAGCCTTCCGCTTATTTGGGCGTTACCGTGCCAAACTTTCCGAACTTTTACTGCATGTACGGCCCGGGTACCAATCTTGCATTTGGCGGTAGCCTGATTTTTAACGGCGAGTGTCAAATTCGGTACATCATGGAGTGTGTGAAGGCGCTACTGCAAACCCCGCAGCAGGCAATGGTCTGTAAAAACCGAGTGCACGCCGATTACGACAAGCGTTTCCGCGAGCTGCATGCTCAGTTAATTTGGGAGCATCATTCAATTGATCACAGTTTCTATCAAAACCAGGAGGGCAAAGTGACACTGCTGTGGCCCTGGAAAATACTCGACATGTGGCGTTGGACAAAGTCCGTTGATACTAACGAATACGAATTCAGTTAAGGGAGAGAGCACAACATGGCCAATTTGAAAGGCAAAATAGCAATTGTCACAGGCGCGGCATCGGGTATTGGCCTTGCTTGCGCTAAGCGTTACGCCACTGAGGGCGCCACAGTGATTGGGGTTGATCGCAACGCCAGCGACGCGTGGGCCGAAGTGGAAGCGCTAGCAGAAAACAGCCGGTTCCATCAGCTCGATGTAACCGATGGCGCGGCGCAAAAAGCCGTGGCAGAAGAAGCCGCTAAAGAGTTTGGCCGCATTGATGTGCTGCTAACCGCTGCCGGCGTTGGCGACGGCGGCCCCGTGGGCATGATTGAAGAAGAGGCCTGGGATCGCGTAGTCGACATTAACTTGAAAGGCACCTTTCTCTCTATTAAATCCGTGCTCGATACAATGTCGGCGCAACGCAGTGGCAGCATCATTACGGTTGCTAGCGTTGAAGGCATTAATGGTACCGAAGGCGGTAGTGCCTATAACGCCTCAAAAGGCGGGGTGATTTTGCTGAGTAAAAACGTCGCAATTGATTATGGCCGCATGGGTATTCGGTGTAATGCAATTTGCCCGGGGTTTATTGAGACGCCCATGTTGAATGAAGTCATGGATTTAATGCAGGAGTTTCGCGAAGACGTGGTGCGTGAAACCAAAGTGGGCAGACTGGGTAAGCCTGAAGAAATTGCTGGTGCGGCATTCTTCCTGGCATCTGACGATTCGAGCTATGTGACGGGCCATGCGATGGTTGTAGATGGCGGCTATACCGCTGGGCATAGTCATGGGATTGTGCAGATGATGGGGCTGACCTGATTGGTCGCTGTTTGAGTTGGCTTCTTTTTCTTCGAGTGTCGCGCCGCTCAGCGGGTAAAACCTCATTCGGTTGGAAACCCACGCCCTTATGAGGCTTTACCCGCTAAGCGGCGCTGCATCGCAGTATGCGAATGGCACCGCGGACTGGGGTTCTAGCGCCCGAGAATAGAGCGTGCAACTAGCTCGCGCATAATCTCCGAAGTGCCGCCGTAAATACGTTGAATACGTGCATCGACATAAAAACGCGAGATCGGGTATTCAGTGGTGTAGCCGTAACCGCCAAATAGCTGCAGGCACTGATCAATCGTCTTGCACTGCATTTCAGTGCTGGCGTACTTCAGCATGGCCGCGTTTTCACTGGTCAGCGCTTCTTGCGCGTACTGATCTGCGCACTTTTCGTAGAACGCGCGGTTAATGGCGATTTCAGTTTTGACGTCTGCAAGACTAAAACGCGTATTTTGGAAGCTCGCGATTGTTTGACCGAACGCCTTGCGCTCCATTACGTAATCGATGGTTAGATCGAGCGCGCCCTCGGCGGCGGCAACAGCCTGCGCGGCGATGCCCAAACGTTCGCGGGGCAGCTCTTCCATCATGATCACAAAGCCTTTGTTCTCTTCGCCCAGCAGTGCGTTAGCGGGGAGGCGGACATCCTGAAAAAACAGCTCAGCAGTATCTGACGTATGCTGGCCCATCTTTTCAATTTTCTTGCCGCGGCTAAAGCCCGGTAGTGAGGCATCAACCAAAAACAGCGAGGTGCCTTTTGCGCCTTTGCCAGGGTCGGTGATAGCAGCAACGATAACCAGATCAGCCAGCATGCCGTTGGTAATGAATATTTTCGAACCGTTGAGAACCCACTCATCGCCATCGCGGACTGCGTTGGTGCGGATACCCTGTACGTCAGATCCTGCACCTGGCTCGGTCATGGCCAATGCACCCAGTACTTCACCGGTGACCATTTTGGGCAGCCAGTGAGAACGCTGCTCTTCGGTGCCAAAGTGTTCGATATAAGGCGCCACAATATTGCTGTGGATGCCGTAGCCAGAGGCGATGCCACCAAAACCCAGGCGAGAGGTCTCTTCGATAATGGCGAAGGTTACCTGCGGAGTGGTGCCTGCGGCGCCAAATTCTTCAGGCATGTCTGGGCATAGCAAACCGGCTTCGCCCAGTGTGTTCCACAGCTGGCGAGGCACCGCGTGATCTTCTTCCCACTGCTCAATGTGAGGTAAAATTTCAGCTTCGAGCGCGCGTTTTGCCATGTCTCGAAACAGCGTGAGTTCTTCGTTGTCCATAATCGGGTGTCTCCTGTGGAAGCTTTTGAGCTGGCCGGCAATTTTGCGGCATTAACGGCGGCGATACAATCAGCGCGCGCGAACTATTTCAGTCCTAAGTAAGGTACGGCGAGGCCCGAAAATTGGATTCGCGAAGGTACTAGAAAGCCCGGCAGTAAGTGCTACACTGGCTGCCGTTTTGTGCAAACAGCACAGCTGATATCAGTGACTAAACCTGCGTGAAGGAGACCATCAATGCGCGAATACAAGCAGTTTTACATTAACGGCCAGTGGGTCGACCCAACGACACCCAGCGAGTTGGACGTGATTAACCCCGCCACCGAAGACGTCTGTGCTCATATCTCTATGGGTTCAGAAGCCGATGTTGATAAGGCCGTGGCAGCCGCCAAGGCCGCTTTCCAAACCTTTGGCCGTACCAGCCGCCAAGAGCGCATTGAGTTGCTTGAATCGTGCGTTGAAGCCTACAAGAAACGTTACATGGATATGGCTGACGCCATTCGTGAAGAAATGGGCGCTCCTGTGGGTCTAGCGACCACGGCGCAGGCGTATACCGGCCAAGGCCACCTTGAGGAAGCTCTCCGGGTGCTTAAAGATTTCGAGTTTGAAGAAGATTTAGGCGAGCACCGCATTTTCAAAGAGCCTATTGGCGTCTGTGGTCTGATCACTCCCTGGAACTGGCCGGTGAATCAGATCTCTTGCAAAGTGGCTCCTGCATTAGCGGTAGGTTGCACCATGGTGCTCAAGCCTAGTGAAGTTGCTCCTTTGTCAGCGTATATCTTCTCTGAAATCATGCACGAGGCCGGCGTACCTGCGGGCGTGTACAACATGGTGAAAGGCGATGGCCCTGTGGTTGGCACCGCGCTTTCCAAGCACCCCGACGTGAACATGATGTCTTTCACTGGCTCAACACGCGCTGGCTCGCTTGTGGCGCAGAACGCTGCACCGACGGTGAAGCGCGTAACGCAGGAGCTGGGCGGCAAGTCGCCCAATATCGTGCTTGACGATGCCGATTTAGAAAAGGCAGTAACCGGCGGCGTGATGCACATGTACAACAACACCGGGCAGTCGTGTAATGCACCTTCTCGTATGTTGGTTCCGGCGGCTAAGCTGGCCGAAGCGGAGCAGATTGCAGCAAAAGCGACTGCAGCGGTTGTTGTCGGTGACCCAGCTGCTGAGGGCACCACCATGGGCCCGGTAGTCTCTGAAGTGCAGTTCAATAAGATTCAAGGTCTGATCGAGAAGGGCATTGCAGAAGGCGCGAAAGTCGTTGTGGGTGGCCCGGGCCGTCCTGAAGGCATTGATAAAGGTTACTTTGTTCAGCCTACCGTTTTTTCGGAGGCCAATAACGACATGACCATTGCGCGCGAAGAGATCTTCGGGCCGGTATTGACGATGATTCCTTACGAAACTGAGGAAGAAGCCATCGCCATCGCTAACGATACGCCTTACGGGCTAGCAGGTTATGTGCAGGGCGGTGACATGGATCATGCTCGTGAAGTTGCTTCCAAGATTCGCGCGGGTAACGTTAACATCAACGGCGCGTCTGGCGGTTTCAATGTGCCCTTTGGTGGCTACAAGCAGTCTGGCAACGGGCGCGAGTGGGGTAGCCATGGCTTCACTGACTATCTCGAAATCAAGGCCGTTGCTGGTTACGAGTAGTTCCCCAACGAAGACAGGACTTAAGTATGGGTAAGTTTGTCCTGGCAATTGATCAGGGTACAACGGGTAGTACCGTTGCCCTGATGGATGCTCGCGGTAAATTGCGTGGCAGCGTTAACGTAGAGTTCCCGCAGCATTTTCCACAGCCTGGCTGGGTTGAGCATGACCCAGCCGATATTTGGCAGTCTGTCTTAGCTGCAATACGCGGCATCTTTCGAAAGAAAATCTGCAAGCCCTCTGAAGTGGTTGCCATTGGCATCACCAATCAGCGGGAAACGTCCCTTTTGTGGGATAAACAAACCAGCGAGCCTCTTAACCGAGCCATTGTGTGGCAGTGTCGCCGCACCACGGATTTTTGTGAGTCATTGCGCAAGCAGGGCCATGAAAACCTTGTAAAGCGTAAGTCGGGCCTGGTGCTTGATCCGTATTTTTCTGCCAGCAAGTACCGCTGGCTGCTGCACAATACGCCCGGTATTAAACGCAAATTGCGTGAAGGCCGCGTTGCTGCTGGCACTATCGATAGCTTTTTGATTTGGCAGCTCACCGGCGGTAAAGCGCACGTCACTGATATTTCCAATGCTTCGCGCACGTCACTTATGAACCTCAAAACGGCGCGTTGGGATTCCCAGCTGCTTGATATGTTTGAGGTACCCAAAGATATTCTCCCAACCATTTCACCCTCAAGTGGTGTGCTGGGGCACACGCAGGGCGTTCCAGGGTTGCCCGACGGTATTCCTATAGCGGGTGTGGCTGGTGATCAACAGTCGGCACTGTTTGGGCAGGCTTGTTTCAATGTCGGCGATGCTAAATGCACTTTTGGTACTGGCTCATTTATCCTGATGAATACTGGCGCCAACTTACTACATTCAAAAGCAGGCTTACTCACAACCGTCGCCTGGCAGTTGGGTGATCAAGGTAAACCTGTTTATGCGCTCGAAGGCGGAGCGTTTATTTGCGGTGCCGCTGTTCAATGGTTGCGTGATGGTATGCAATTCATTAAGTCTGCCCCTGAAGTCGAAAAACTGGCACGGCAGGTTGAAGACCACGGCGGCGTTGAGTTTGTTCCAGCACTCACTGGATTGGGGGCTCCGCATTGGGCGCCCGAAGCGCGAGGGACGCTCACCGGGTTGACACGCGGCACGCAGCGCGGGCATGTCGCTCGCGCGACGCTTGATGCCATGGCGCTTCAGAACGCTGATATTCTTAGCGCGATGGAGGCCGATCTCGGCAAGCGAATGCGTCCTGTGCGCGTTGATGGCGGGGCGGCGGCCAACAATTTGTTGATGCAGATTCAGGCTGATGTGTTGGGCCGTAAGTTGATCCGCCCTCAGGTAATTGAAACAACGGTAGCAGGAGCCTGTTATTTGGCAGGCCTTGGCGTTGGGCTTTGGCCAAGTGCGGCTGAAGTGAAAAAAATCTGGCGTGCTGAGAAAGAGTTTGCAGTCGAAATGTCTGCCAAAGCACGTAAAGAACGGCAGCAGTCCTGGGGTAAGGCGTTGAAGCGCACGCTTTTGTAGCCACGCTCACTTTGCGCTCCGACATCCAATTTTTGCGCGGCGTCGCCGTGTTGGCGGTGGTGCTATATCACGCAGGCATTGTCCAGGTGTCCAACGGCTTTTTGGGCGTGGATGTCTTTTTCGTTGTCTCTGGTTTTCTGATTACCTCGATCGTACTGAAAGGCCTGGACGCCCATCAGTTTTCATTCAAAGTATTCTACTTCAGAAGAATAGCCAGACTGCTACCGGCGCTGTTTTGCACCTTGCTTGTCACTACGGTGGCAGGTTGGTTGTTTCTTACCGATCGACAGTGGGATGCCTATCGAGATCAGCTTTTCGGTGCAGTTACCTTTTCGGCGAATATTGTGTTGCCGTATCAAGTGGGCTACTTCGATGACGCCGCGAAGACAAAGCCGCTGTTACATATTTGGTCACTGTCGTTAGAAGAACAGTTTTATCTTTGCTTGCCCGTTCTGCTTTACCTCACAGCCGCAACCAAGCGCATCGTTCTTCTTTGTGTGCTTTTGGTGCTGAGCTTGGCGTTCAGCCAGTCGCTGTTGTTTTCGGGCGGTGACTATTTCGATTTCACGAAAATCGATGATGATGTCTGGGCTTTTTATCTTCTTCCTTCAAGGGCTTGGGAGTTGCTAGCAGGCTCTGTGGCCGCTTGGTACATGCTCCGCCATCCTCGGCTGGGGATTCCACCGGCGCTAAAATGGGTCGCGTTACTGGGGTTGGTACTGTTGATGATGGCACCGATCGACTCTGTATCGTTGCGTGGTGATGCCATGCTGGTGGTCGTGTTCACGACAATATTGTTACTAGGCCAAGACAACTGGCTGCCTCGCAACGCGCTGTTCGGATCGGTGCAGCGCGTGGGTGATATCTCTTACTCTCTGTATTTAGTGCATTGGCCGTTACTTGCATTTGCGCAAGTCGCCTATCTCGAGAAGGTGCCCCATTCGGTAACGTACTCACTGGTGGGTGCATCGTTTTTGTTAGCCTTGTTGCAGTACCGTTTTGTGGAACAACGCTATCGCCAGGGCTTCTCTTCTGATCGTAGGGGGGCACTTGTCGGTGGCTTGTTAATATCGGCAGCTGTGCTCGCGCTGTTTTCTTCCCCTGTGGTGTTGAATGTTGTGCGCGGCACCAGTGCAGCTGATATTGATTTTGCGCAATACAGGCGCAGTAATACAGGGCTTTCCTGGCGGTGTCAGCGCGTCGATACAGAAAATCCGTTGCCTGAATGCCAGAGTTCGAGCACGCCCAAAGTGGCAGTGTGGGGTGATAGCTTTGCCATGCACGTGGTACCCGGCCTGATGGAAAACGCAGCGACTGAAGGTTCGTTGGTCCAGCTCACACTGTCGAGCTGCAATCCCGCGCTGGGGTTAGCGCAAAAGATAGGGAGTGTAGCTAGAGGCAACAACTGCAATGCATTCAACCAGGCAGCCGTTACCGCAATAGCGGGTATGGATTCTGTTGAGCGTGTGGTGATCAGTTCGCCCTTTGGCTATTTTTACCGTGGAGGAGAGCCCTATGTGGTTCAAGGCGAAGTGGTTGAGCGAGACCCCGAGCTCGCGATCGTTGCGTTGCGCAACGCCGTCACTGTGTTTGAAGAGGCTGGAAAGTCAGTATTGTTAATTTCACCACCTCCATCTGGAGGATTTAATGTGGGCGAATGTCTAGAGCGTGAGGCGACAGGCGCACTTATTTTAGGCCGCGAAGATTGCCGCATCCCCGTGAGCGACAGTGAATGGCGCTTGCGGTCAATAATGTACGGCTTGAATAAGGTGGTTGAAAGCAGTAACGCAACACTACTAACGCTTTCAGATTTGCTATGCGATGATACCGCGTGTGCAACGACGCTTGACGGGGTGCTGCTATGGCGTGATTCAATGCACCTTTCCTACGAAGGCTCCCGAAAATTGTTACAGGATGTACCACTGTAAAAGGCAGTACACATGACGGTAGTTGAATTTAAGCGACCTCGAAAAAAATCGAGCACCCTATGCCGGCACAATCACCACAAGTGGGAAGTCGACAAAGAGAAACAGTTTGATGTTAAGCAGGGCAAGTTGGTCACGCTCTATCGCTGTGCGCGCTGCGGCAAACAGAAAGTAAAATCGCACTGAATTTGCGGCCATGCCGCTACGCTCTGTCTTTGGAACCGTTTATGGATCATCGCTCGTTTTTGGGTATAGAGCTGCCCGTCATTCAGGCGCCCATGGCGGGTGTTCAAGATGAGGCGCTGGCCATTGCAGTCTCGGCAGCGGGCGGTATGGGTTCGCTGCCTTGTGCCATGCTCAGTGCTGACGACGTTCTCGCAAAAGCCTCCACCATTAAGGCGGCTACACCGCAGCCATTTAATCTCAACTTCTTTTGTCATAGCGCACCCGAGCCCGATGATGCTGGCAATCGAAGGTGGTTGCGGGCGCTTACACCGTATCTTTCTGAGTTTTCCGTTGATCCAACGTGTATCCCAGTCGAAGCGTCTCGCAAACCGCTGGATAATGCAGCGGTTAAGTTGCTCGAGGAGTTGGCGCCGCCCTTTGTGAGTTTTCATTTTGGTTTGCCAGAGGGGCGGCTACTTTCGCGCGTAAAAGCCACCGGCGCGAAAGTGCTTTCTAGCGCAACCACGGTAGAAGAGGCCCTGTGGCTGCAACAAAATGGCGCTGATGCGGTAATTGCTCAGGGCGTCGAGGCGGGCGGCCACCGAGGTATGTTTTTAACCGATGATCTGTCCACGCAGCTGCCGACGTTTGAGTTGCTTGCCCAGGTTGTGCGCAGTGTTGATGTGCCTGTGGTTGCTGCTGGCGGTATTGTGAATGCCAGCGATGTTGCAAGGGCACTGAGCTTGGGTGCCATCGCTGCGCAGGTAGGCACCACCTACTTGCTGTGCAATGAGGCGCTTACCAGTGATCTACATCGTCAGGCTTTAAGCGTGCAACAGGCAAACGCTGGCGATTCTCAAGCAGTGCTCACGAATGTGTTCTCGGGGCGTGCTGCGCGTGGTATTCGTAATCGAGCCATTGATGAATTGGGGCCCTTGTCGGAAGAAGCCCCCGCATTTCCGCTAGCGGGGAATGCGATGGGCTTACTTCGTAAGGCGGCGGAGGCTCAGGGCAAAGATGATTTTTCACCCCTTTGGTGCGGTACAAACACAGCGGGGTGTTTGGAAATCGGTGCTGCACAAATGACTCGAATGCTCGCAGGGGTCGATAGTTAAGCGCTTACTGCGATCGTCGTGTTCCGAGGCCGTGCTTTCTCACCAAACCGCGTAGTTGGTCGTAGGTAAGCCCCATGGCCTCAGCGGTTTCGCGCTGGTTGTTGCGATTGTTTTGCAGTGCCTCCAAGACTAGCTCTCGTTCTATCCGGCTCAGGGTGTCTGTGAAGCTCTCAGAAGCCATTTGCGTAAGTGCTGGCGTCGCAGTGGGTTCTTCAATGTTCTCAACGCGAACTGTGGGTTGACTCAACGTTGTAAAAGGCGATTCAAAAGGGTCGAGAATGATAGCGTCTAACTCAGGCGGATCATCAATGTTGTTATTGTCTGCATCGTCTGGTTCCGATGCGAGATACACCGAGCGTTCCACAACGTTTTTGAGTTCCCGAATATTGCCCGGCCATGGGTGTTCTCGAAGCGTTTTTAGTGCGGTTTCTGAGAATCCCGCGAACAAATCGCGGCCGAGTTCAGCACACAGTCCAATGGCAAAGTGCTGAGCGAGTTCCTCGATGTCTTCTGGTCGATGGCGTAACGGCGGCACGTGTACTACATCAAAGCTCAGGCGATCCAGTAAATCAGCCCTGAATCGATTTTGGTGAACTTCTTCGCGCAAGTCAGCGTTGGTTGCACCAATTACGCGGACATCAACGCGCAGTGTCTCCTGGCCGCCCAGGCGTTCGAACTCGCCATATTCGATTAACCGCAGGACCTTTTCTTGAACCTGTTGCGACATCGTCCCCAATTCATCGAGGAAGAGAGTGCCGCCATCGGCGCGCTCGAAGCGCCCGCGATGCGTGCGAGTTGCGCCAGTGAAAGCACCAGGTTCGTGGCCAAACAACTCAGACTCAAGCAGGCTCTCAGCCATCGCTGCGCAGTTGACCTTGATCAGTGGGGCCTCCCAACGGGGTGAAAGGAAGTGAAGGCGCTCGGCAATGAGTTCTTTGCCGGTACCACGTTCTCCCATTACCAGAATAGGGCGGTTGATTAAGGCGAGCTGTGACACCTTGTCCAAGGCGGATGCCAGAGCGGGGGAGTTGCCTATGATGCTTTCCTGAGTTCGCATAGTGGTAAATTAAACCAATAAATGAAGGTTATTAAAACCAATAAAAGGCTAAAAATACCATTAAATCGAATAATCTCTCTGCTGTAAATTTCAATGTATGTCGATATAGCTATATAAAACAATGAGTTAAGAATTTTGGCACAGAACCTGATATGTAAAAGGGGAAAGCAGATAGATGGCCCCATCAACCGGATGAGTCGCCGGTACCCTAGTAAGCAGGGCCAATAATAAAAAGGAAGATGGCAATGAACGGATGGAGAGAGCGGCGTTTGGTGTACGTGGCATTGCTGGTAGCGTGCCTGGTACTGGGGTTAGCTGCAGGGCCGTTGGCCGGAATTTGGAGCTTTGTGCAGGTGGCAGTGTTGATCGAACTGACTTGTCACCTTGGCAGACAGAGTCTGCGCAGAAACAGAAACGACGTTTGGAAGTATCGCGGTCACTAGATCGCACTAAGTAAGACACGAATTTTTACAGTAAGCGGAGATACACAATGGGTATTTTTTCACGCATGACCGACATCATTAACTCCAACATCAACGCGATGCTGGATGAAGCCGAAGATCCGGCCAAGATGGTGCGCCTGATTATTCAGGAAATGGAAGACACACTGGTGGAGGTGCGCAGTTCTTCAGCGCGCGTTCTGGCCGAACGTAAAGCCGCCGTGCGTCGTTTGGAGCAGGTGCAAGCCGAGGCGCAGGCCTGGGAAGAAAAAGCGCTGCTGGCTATTAGCAAAGAGCGTGAGGATTTAGCCCGAGCTGCTCTGCAGGAAAAGGGTGCTATTGAGGAAGAGGTAGCGCTGGTGCAAGCCGAGCTCGATACTACCGATGAACACATAGAACAATTAAACAAAGAAGTGTCACAGCTTCAGCAAAAGCTCGATGAGGCCCGCGCGAAACAGAAGGCGCTGGGTATGCGCAGCAAGACGGTAGAGTCGCGCATAAAGGTGAAGCGTCAGATTCAACGTGAAGCGTTGGACAATGCGTTTTCGCGCTTTGAGAACTTCGAGCGCCGCATGGATACGCTTGAGAGTCAGCTGGAGTCGATGGATGTAGGCCGCGATGTTGCGCCTGACCTTGCTGAGCAAATCAATGCGCTAGCGGATGATGAGCACATCAGTGATGAGCTGGAGCGTCTCAAATCAAAAATGAAGCAAAGTGGCGGCCAGTAGCAAGCAGCGAAAAAACCTGAGCGCCCCAAAGAGCGCTCGCCCGGAGGCAGACTATACTGGCAACTACTGGTTTAGTATCTGCCTGAAAAATCCGGCTAACAATTTGCCAAAGGAAATAGCGAATGGAATTTTGGAAGTTCATGTTTGTCCCCACCATCTTGTTTCTGACGGTGGTGGCGCCAATGTGGATCACCATGCATTACCGTAGCGTGAACAAGTCATCACGTAGCCTGAGTAGCGATGATCGAGAGTCGATAGAACACATGCTCGAGACCGTCGACAAGCTAACAGATCGCATCGGTACGCTGGAATCTATCTTGGATGATGATCACCCTCAGTGGCGAACGCAGGTACGTCGCTCCGCAGGTGAGCCCGAACTGGAAAAGGAGTAGAGCATGTCAAGAAGACGCCGTCGGCATCGCCGGCATGAAAGTTTTCGTAGTCGCCGTAAAGATTTTTACAGTCGTAAACGCGCTGGCTGGGGGATGAATATTTATCGCAATACGCGCGATTCAAAGGTTGCCGGTGTTGCAGCGGGCCTCGCAGATTATTGGGATGTAGCGCCCTGGGTTGTTCGGCTAGCATGGGTAGGCGCTTTCCTTTTTACCGGAACGCTCGCGTTTTGGTTGTACGTGGCAGGCTGGATTCTGTTGGCGCCGCGGCCAACGAGAAGCACGTTGCATGGCAGCGAATCCAGTGAATTGGAGTATGAAGACATTGATGTTGATATGGAGTACGACGAGCGGCATCAGGACTACCGGCCACGTAAGGTCTTCCGTTATAGCGAAGACTCTTCTGTGCGGCTCAAGCGCGCTCGCGAGCGTTTAGATGCAGCACTTAGGCGTGTGGAAGACATGGAGTCATACGTAACGTCCAGGCAATACGGTTTAAACAAAGAGTTCTCTAAGTTATAGCGTTTTCGAGAAGTATTCTCTTTCTCATTTTGTTCAGCAAATACGTGTGCCAAAAGTTGTGCATGCGTGTTTGTGTGAACACTCTCCCAATCTTCTTTTAATAATCTGTTGTGTGCGGTGACACTGGCGTGGAGTGCGTCGGCTACCGGTGTTATTGTTGGCGCATAGGTTGTTAATAATAGTGTATTAGCCAAATGTTTACAGACTGAGTGTTAGCGCTCGGCGTTGTAGGAGGTAAATCATGACGGCTCAGGAAGCGTATATCGCTCCACCCAACACGTTACTCGCGTTGACAGAGGCCCATCGGGCTGTTGCTGAATTTTTGTCTCTGTCTCTTTCCAAAGGGCGTTTGCTTAAGCATGCCCCCAAAGGTGACGGCCATCCTGTCATGCTGCTTCCAGGGTTTCTGGGTGGTGATGGTTACGGCCGATCGATGCGCAACTTCTTAGCGAAGCTGGGTTACTCGGTGCATGGTTGGGGGCAGGGTCGCAATCTGGGTCCCCGGGATGGCGTTCTAGAGGCTCTAGAGGAGCGTATCGTCGAGCTTTCAGATCATTATGGGCAGTCGATTTCGCTGGTAGGTCACAGCCTGGGCGGGATCTTTGCGCGGGAAATTGCGCGCGAGCATCCTGATCTTGTGCGGCAGGTAATCTCATTAGGTAGCCCGTTTGGCGAGGGGCGTATGACAGGCTCTATTCCTGCCCGCTTGTTCACCTCACTGAATCCGCCTGAAGAGCTGCCCATTGATGAGGATCTATTGGCCGATGCGCCTCCCGTGCCCACCACGGCTATTTACTCCAAGGGTGATGGCATTGTGAACTGGCAAACCACCTTCCAAAAAGAAGGGCATGCACAATCACAGAACATACAGGTGCGCGGCAGCCATTGTGGTATGACGATGAACCCGGCTATTTGGTATTTGGTGGCGCAGGTATTGGCTAACACTGAAAAAGCCTGGCAACCCTTCGCGCCTGAGGCCTGGAGTAAACTGGCGATTCCGGCAGTGCATTGATGCACTCTGTGCAAATTGCCCAGACAAATTACGCCGCCGTTGCGGCTCAGATTCTATAATCCGGTTTTCGACCTTGGTCAATGAGAGTTCAGTATGAGCAAAATATTAATTGTTGCAGACCCTGAAGATAGCTGCTTTGCCACGCCGCGCGGGTTGGGGTTGGCCGCGGCGCTAAAGCAGGAGGCTGATATCGTCGGCTTCGTTAGCGCTCCGCTTAAGAATTTGAAAGTGAGTGCAGCTCAACAGGCCAAGGTAAAGAAGCGACTGCTTAAAGAGCGGGAGAAAACCCTGGAAGCGCGGGTTCGCAAACACCGTAAGCGTGGTCAAAAGGTGTCTATCTCAGTGCAGTGGGCGAAAGACCCGGTGCAATGGATCAATAAAAAATGTGCCGGTGGCAGCTATTTGGGTGTGGTGAAAACAGGCCGGGCCAATGGTGCGCTAGTGGGTAGTTCGGGCGATTGGGAGCTCCTGAGAGAGTGTAGGGCTCCAGTGTTGCTGGTAGCAGAAAAGAAATGGCATCGCACTAAGCCGGTACTTGCTGCGCTGGATATGGCAAGCAAGTCATCGCGTAAAAGAGCACTCAATCTTAAGGTACTGTCTGCAGCACGGGATTTAGCGGCTGCTCTTCAAGTGCCGCTAGAGATTATCACCGCCATCGAGGTGCCTACGCTGCTCACAGATCTGGATTTGGTTGATCCGGCAACTTATGCGAAGGAAGCCAAGCGTGAAATGCAGCCTCAAATTAAGAAGATGGCCGCAACAACAGAAATTGCAGCTTCAACCTTCAAGACCAAGCGCGGCCCAGTCGAGAAGGTCATTACTAGCCAGGCAGCCAAGGTGCGCGCACAAATAGTGGTGATGGGCACCATCGGACGAACTGGCGTAAAGGCCCGGTTGCTGGGCAATACCGCAGAGAAAGTTCTCGAGCATCTGCACACGGACGTGCTTGCTATCAAGCCCTGATTTTTTTTTCGTTTGTTCCCTTGCTATCTCGCCGATAGCGTCTATTTTCTATGGAGCATGTGCATTCCCTGCACGTGCTACACGTCCCCTGGCCGATGTTTCTGCCCCGAAACATACGGCTATTTTAGCCCGCTTTCATTTTATGAGATGCGGGCTTTTTTATTTACATCAGGGGTTTAAGGCATTTTGCTTTGCCCATTTCTAGAAAAATTCTGACGTTTTATAATCGCTGATTGGCCTGCTATGCAGCATTGCCAAATGCATGGCGATTGAGCGTATGCAGTGCGGAAAAGGCGTTATTTTCTGAAAAAGGCGCCTGTTTTTTAACCGGTGACCCGTGTGGGTCAGCGTGCGCCCAAGAGCGCACGGTTATCGGTTATCGGCGATGGCAATACTCGTACTGTTATTTAAGCAGCGAGCCAAGAATGCCGCGAAACAGCTTGCGACCTATGCTGCTACCTGCTGCTCGCGCCAGGCTTTTTACGAAGGCCTCACCGGCACCCTCGCGGCTTCGTTTGCTGCCTTTGCTTTTGCTGCTCTTAGTCTTCTCTTTCGCTTCGCGGGCGGCAAGCTCTGCCTCCTGCTCTGCCTTTTGACGCTTTTCTACGCGCTCTAGAAGCATCTCGTGTGCTGAGCGCGGGTCTACTGCTTCACCGTAGCGTTTCTGGTTCCGATCTTTTGCGCGTACCGCTTTTCGCTCTTCCTTGGTTGCCTTCCCCATGCGTGAATGCGGCGGCCGCACGAGTACTCGTTCAACCGGCATTGGAATGCCTTTGTCTTGCAGGGTGGATACTAGGGCTTCACCCACGCCCAGTTCTGAAATAGCCGTGACGGTATCTACTTTTGGGTTCTCGCGGAACGATTGCGCCGCTATCTTTACCGCTTTGCGTTCTTTGGGCGTATAAGCGCGCAGAGCGTGTTGCACGCGGTTACCCAATTGCCCCAGTACGCTATCGGGAATGTCGCTCGGGCTTTGTGACACAAAGTAAATGCCCACGCCTTTGGAGCGAATAAGGCGCACCACTTGTTCAATTTTTGTGAGCAGTGCTTTTGGCGCATCTTTGAACACCAGGTGTGCTTCATCAAAGAAAAACACGAGTACCGGCTGATCAGGGTCGCCCAGCTCAGGCAGCTCTTCAAACAGTTCAGAGAGCAGCCATAGAAGAAAAGTAGAGTAAACGCGCGGGCTCATAATTAGCTTATCGGCCGCCAGAATATTAATCATGCCGCGGCCATCACGGCTCGTTTGCATGAAGTCACTCAGCTCCAGTGCAGGCTCGCCAAAAAACTGATCGCCGCCTTCACGCTCAAGCATTAGCAGGCGACGCAGTATGGCGTTCACCGAGGCTTTCGATACACCATAGCCGGTGCCTAACTCTTTGCTGTTGTTGCCGATATATTCCAGTGTCGTGCGCAAGTCTTTGAGGTCTACCAACAACATGCCTTCGTTATCGGCAAATTCGAAGACCAGTGTCACCACGCTTTCCTGGGTTTCGTTCAGATCCAACAGGCGCGAAATGAGCTGAGGCCCCATTTCAGAAATGGTAGAGCGAACCGGAGTGCCTTGCTTACCAAACAAATCCCAGAAGGCAACGGGATAGCCACGCTGGTTGTAATTTTCGATGCCGATTTTCTCAACCCGGTCATCCACCTTCGGGTGGGGTTTGCCGGGTTGGCTCATGCCCGAAATATCGCCCTTAACATCTGCGAGAAACACAGGTACGCCCAGATCTGAAAACCCCTCGGCCAGGCACTGCAGCGTCACCGTTTTACCGGTACCGGTTGCGCCCGCCACCAAGCCGTGGCGGTTGGCATAGCGTGGCTGCAGGAAGATTTGGCCGGCGTCAGAGCCGCCAATAAGAATGCCGTCGGTCATGATGTGGTTACCCGTTTGGTCTATTTGTCGTTTTTATCGGTTCTGTTCGTGTATCTTGTTACGTTACTGTGACACTCACGCGTGCGTTGAAGCTGTGGCGTACGCAAGAGTTCAGTATAATCAAGGCGAACCCCCGTAGCGACCGCAAAGACAGGAAATTACTATGCGTTGGGAAGATGGCAAGCGAAGCGACAACATAGACGATAGGCGTGGCCAGCGTGCCGGTTTTGGCGGTGCCAGAGCAGCGGCAGGCGCCGCGCCTTTGCTGATGCGCTTTCTGCCCGCACTTATCAAAACAAAGACTGGGCGAACCATTTTGATAGTGGGCGTCATTGCTATCTTTGGCGGCAAGATGCTGGGGTTTGATGTGTTGTCACTGCTTATGGGTGGCGGCGGCATGGGCGTGAGCCAACAGACTTCTGCGCCCAGCAGCCCTGCTGACCAGAAAACGGCCGATTTCGTCTCCGTGGTTCTGGCCGATACCGAAACTACCTGGCACAAGATATTCGCGGAGCTGGGGCAACGCTATCAGGAGCCCAAGCTCGTGTTGTTTACCGGGCGCGTAAATTCCGCCTGCGGCAGTGCCAGCGCCGCGGTAGGGCCGTTTTATTGCCCGGGTGACAAACAGGTTTATATCGACCTTTCTTTCTTCAACGATCTTAAGCAGCGCCATGGGGCGCCCGGCGATTTTGCCCAGGCCTACGTGATCGCACATGAAGTTGGCCACCACGTGCAGACCATGCTGGGCATTAGCTCGCAAGTACAGTCAGCCAAGCGCGGTAAAAGCGAAGCTCAAGTCAATTCACTTTCAGTACGACAGGAGCTGCAGGCCGACTGCTTCGCAGGCCTATGGGGGCACGCCGCTAATGTAGAGCGCAACCTGCTGGAGAAGGGTGATTTGGAAGAGGCACTGCGCGCTGCAACTGCTATTGGTGATGATCGTCTGCAGAAGCAGGCTGGCCGACAGGTGGTTCCCGATAGCTTTACTCATGGTTCTTCTGCGCAGCGCGTTAAGTGGTTTCGGCGCGGGTTTGAAAGCGGTGATTTTAATCAGTGCGATACATTTGCAGCGCGGGACCTTGGGTGATTTTTTGTGGCGAGTGATTAGCTTCGATCCCGGCCCAGAGTGGATAAGCTCTCGATGCTCGGAAGGCTGAGATACTCGCTACGAGAGCTTATCCACTCTGGGCCTGACTCCAACCTTCGACGAAACAACGAGCTGTTTTTCCCCCATCGGGCACTGCTCCGATACCGAAATCTTGGCGAGAAGCCAGGCGTTAGCGAGCGAGAATAGCGTTGTGGCGAGTATCTCAGCCTTCCGAGCAAGCAACGCTATTCTCGCTCGCTAACGCCGGGACGTCACACTAAAGATTCCAAGCCTCGAAGCCCTCCGATTATTTGAAAGCTATATATTCCCGCGTTGCTTAACCAGCAACCCAGCCAGCAACACCATCGGCGCCAAGCACAAAAGCAGCAGTGCGCCCCAGCTAACAGTGCTAATCGCCCAGCCCGCCGATAAAGACGCCACCGCCTGGCTAGCAAAAATCACCGAATCATTGAGCGACTGCGCTTTGAATCCCTCGCCCTCATTGTAGGTCGTGGGTAACAGCGCCGTCCCCGACAGAAATAAAAAATTCCAGCCGATGCCCAGCATCACCAGTTGCCCCCAAAAACCCAGCACCGATGCATCGATGAGCCCGATAGTAATCGTTGTGGCATAACAGCCCAGGCCGGCAACCATTAATCCACGTATGCCGAGCATCCGAATGAGCCATGGTGCGATGAGCGAAGGCAAAAACATCGCCGCGATGTGTGATTGAATAACCCATTTCGCATCCTCCAAACTATGGCCGTGATGCATGTGCATGCTGATGGGTGTCGCGGTCATGACGAAAGCCATCACCACATACGCGGAAGCGCCTGCGGTGATGGCTAGCAAAAATCCAGGGTTGCTCAAGAGTGTGGCGTTGGTTGTTTTTACGGTTTTGGGCGCCGCTGCCACTACTTTTTTGGGTGTGTAACCCAGCAGCAAAACGCCAGCCACCAAAAGACACCCGGCGCCCAGCCAGAATGACCCCTGATAATCGATAGCGGTGAGGCTCTTGCCAGCCAGTGCCAACTCAGGCCCGAGAAAAGCAGCAATAACCCCTGCACATAAAATGATGGATGCGGCAGTAGGGCCGTCATCTGCGGGCACGCACTCCATGGCGGCAAAGCGTATTTGCTGCATGGCTGCTGCCGTTAGCCCAAGAATAAATGCGCCGGCACA
>JBGCFE010000152.1:0-52296 GCA_045106775.1 Halioglobus sp. | reverse complement strand
AAAAAAATCGCTTGGCGACTACAGCGGCAACGTGCTGTTGGTCGTGAACACCGCTTCTAAATGCGGCTTTACGCCGCAGTTTGAAGGCCTGGAGGCGCTTTATCAGGAATACAAAGACAAAGGCCTGATGATACTTGGCTTTCCCTGCAATCAGTTTGGCAAACAAGATCCCGGTTCAAACGACGAGATTATGGAGTTCTGCCAACTGAACTATGGCGTGAGCTTCCCTATGTTTGGAAAGGTAGAAGTGAACGGCGGCTCTGCCGACCCACTGTTTAAATACCTGAAGAAGGAAGCACCCGGTGCGCTGGGCACACAGGGTATCAAGTGGAACTTCACAAAATTTCTGATCGATACGCAGGGGAACGTAGTGAAGCGCTATGCGCCCAAAGATACGCCAAAGGCCATTGCCAAAGATATTGGCAAGCTGCTTGCCTAACTAGCTAGGCAAGGCTATTAGTGTTCGCGCGTAGCGCGGAACTCCAGATCAGGCCAGCGCTCTTCCATTAACGCCAAATTCACCCGAGTGGGCGCTAAGTACGTTAAGTGCCCACCGCCATCCACCGACAAATGCTCAGCCGCTTTCTTGCGGAAGTCTTCGAGCTTTTTCGCATCATCACAGGTAATCCAGCGAGCCGTGTATACATTCACCGGCTCGTAGATCGCTTCAACCTTGTACTCGTCTTTTAAACGGTAGGCCACCACATCAAACTGTAATTGCCCCACCGCGCCCACGATAAGATCGGTTGTGCTAAGCGGCGAAAAAACCTGCGTTGAACCCTCTTCAGACAACTGCTGCAAACCGCGCTGCAGCTGTTTGGATTTCATTGGGTCTGCTAACCGAATGCGGCGAAACAATTCCGGAGCAAAGTGCGGAATACCCGTAAACTGCAGGGCCTCGCCTTCGGTGAAGGTATCACCGATTTGGATAGTGCCGTGATTGTGCAAGCCGATGATGTCGCCAGAGACAGCCTCTTCTACCAGCACGCGCTCACCCGCTTTAAAGGTCACGGCATCGGCGATTTTCACATCCTTGCCGACGCGCACGTGTTTCATCTTCATGCCTTTGGTGTAGCGCCCAGAACACAGGCGCATGAAGGCAATGCGATCACGATGCCGGGGATCCATGTTGGCTTGAATTTTAAACACGAACCCTGAAAATTTTTCGTCTTGCGGCC
Source organism: Halioglobus sp. (assembly GCA_045106775.1). GTDB lineage: Bacteria > Pseudomonadota > Gammaproteobacteria > Pseudomonadales > Halieaceae > Marimicrobium. The sequence goes on along the minus strand of JBGCFE010000152.1, from coordinate 51,118 downwards.
CGATGGTGCGTGTTTCTGTATCGCGCGCTAGCGGTTCGGGTGCCCACTTCACAAAATCATCGAGCATTTCGCGCACACCAAAATTACCAAGAGCAGTGCCAAAAAACACCGGGCTTAATCTGCCCGCGAGGTATTCGTCTAAATCAAACTCGTGGCTTGCACCGCGCACTAGCTCGATCTCTTCAACATAGTCGTCGTATTCATCACCGAGCAACGCACGCGCGGCATCGCTATCCAAACCTTCAATACGAATATCATCGGCCAACACGCTGCCCTGACCGGGAGTGAACTGGTGAATAGTATCGGTGTAGAGGTTATATACGCCTTTAAAATCTTTACCCATGCCAATGGGCCAATTAATAGGTGCGCCTTGAATTTTTAGGACTTCTTCAACTTCATCGATAAGGTCAATGGGGTCGCGTATGTCGCGATCCATTTTATTCACAAAGCTAAAGATGGGCGTATCGCGAAGGCGACACACATTCATCAACTTAATGGTGCGATCCTCAACACCCTTGGCGCCATCGATCACCATTAATGCAGAATCCACTGCGGTGAGTGTACGGTACGTATCTTCAGAAAAATCTTCGTGCCCGGGGGTGTCTAGTAGGTTCACCACACGCTCGCGATAGGGAAACTGCATCACCGAGGAGGTCACCGAAATACCCCGCTCTTGCTCCATGCTCATCCAGTCGGAAGTGGCGTGCGGGCCCTTCTTACCCTTCACCGAACCCGCCACCTGAATAGCGTTACCGAGCAAGAGCAATTTCTCGGTGATGGTGGTTTTACCGGCATCCGGGTGCGAGATGATCGCAAAGGTTCTGCGCTGCTCGATTCGTTGACTTAATATGTTATCCGACACCGTAAGACCCTACTTTCCAACTCACTGTAATTCTATTCGCGAAACACCCTTCTGATCTCAACAACCGATCAACCTGAAGCGGCGCGACATGTTACCTGATTAATGCTGCCCAGGCTCCTTAAATGCATACTTGAATTGGCGACAGGTTAGTAGTCTCATTGGCTAAGGTAGCTACAAACTTGCGCATGAGCGTGTAAGGGCAATGTTGTGAACTGGGATGATATGAAGGTGCTGCTGGCTCTGAGCCGAACGGGCTCCGCACGCGCGGCTGCACAATCGTTAGGCGTGAGCAATTCCACGGTGACACGCCGGTTGGACGAAGTAGAGAACAACTTGCAAACTCGCTTGTTCGACCGAACGCCAGACGGTTATAAAATGACGGCCAATGCGGAGCAGATCTTACCGACAGCCGAACACGTTGAAGAATTGATAATGGCCGCCGAGCTCAAGATCATGGGTAAAGACCAGGATCTTGAGGGCGTCATCAGGTTAACCACCCCTGATGTGGGTGCTGTCGGCACACTTGTGGAGGGTTTGGCAGACTTTTGCCGCAAGTATCCATCGATTGAGCTAGAAATTCTGCCGAGTTTCGAAGCGCTAGATCTAAGTCGCAGGGAGGCAGATATCGCCATACGGGTTATGCCCGTGAATACCAAGCCGCCTGATTACCTTATTGGCCGCCGCCTGGGTGCTGTGTCGGCATCCGCTTACGTCCATAAATCGCTGTTGAACCCTGACAACCCTGAAGACGTGTCACATCTATGGTGGATAGGCAAAAGCCTCGCCGGCGAAAAGGAGGATTGGCTGGCCAGAAGCAGCTTTCCGCACCTGCCGGTACGTCACTCAATACTGAACCTAAACCTGTTGCAGTCGGCTGTCAGTGCGAAAATGGGGATGGCTCTCATGCCTTGCTTTGCCGCAGCGACGATCAGCGATGTGGTGCGCGTACCGGGTGCAGAAATCACTCACTATGCTGACTTTTGGGTGCTCACCCACAAAGATCTGCGCTTGAGCGCGCGCATGCGAGCGCTGCGGGATGTTATTGCGCAGGAGTGCGAAAAATTCGCCGGCACCATGGACAGCCGGGGAGTGCAAACCACCTAGGGTGCCCAAAAATGGATCGTAGTAACGGATATTTGGACATATTAATCATTTATGGACAGGTCTAGTATCGCTTGCGTACACACAACGAGCGAGAGAACGACCCATGAAAATACTTCAAGCAATGACTTTAGGATTAGTGATGAGCACTGTTGCACTGCCGGCTCTGGCCACTAAAGCGACACGACAGCAGCTAGCTGATTGCAAAACTGAGCTTCGCGCCATGTACGGCGAAGAAACACATGTCAGGTTAAGATCGATCTCTAAGCGGAGAATAATGCGTATCTGGACAGTGCCACCCGAAGGCGACAGCCTGTTAGTGCACTGCTCAAAAAACGCTGCGGGAAAGCTCAATCTGATGGATGGTGAGGGCCTGACACTGGTTAACCCAAACCGCGACTCGATCAATAAAGTCTCCTCGAATCAGTAATAGCGGTGCTTGATAGCCCAGCTGCGCTAACCGGCGCGGCTGATCTTCAGTACAAGGTGGCACACTAGAAACAATCGAAATTCGGCACCATCGGTAACGCGTGGCATATACTGTGCCCGTGAAACCGACCGGCGCCAATACCACAACCTTTAACCCCAGCAGCGACAACCTACGCAGCCTGCTACTGATGCGTGCGTTTGCACTACTGGGCCAAACGCTGATTCTGCTTTACGTGTGGTTCACGCAGGGAGGTTTCGACGGACAGTGGAGCGTCGTCGCAAGCCTTGTCACGCTGGCAACGCTGACCGCAATCAGTCTGTGGCGATCGGCAAAACCATGGCCGGTGGCCGACAACGAGTTTCTCGTGCAGTTGCTGCTCGATATTGGCGGCTGGAGCATACTCATGTATCTCACAGGCGGCGCTAACAACCCCTTCATCTCTTACCTGATTGTGCCCATCGTCATTTCTGCAGCGGTACTGCCTCGTGCCTACACATGGGGATTGGGCATACTCGCCGGCGCGCTGTATGGCCTACTGCTCAATTACTATCAAGCCTTCCCGCTGTTTACTCCCCACCAAAGTATGGGCCACGGCATGGACCATGGCAGCAGCACGCAGCACATCGTTGGCATGTGGTTTAACTTTCTCTTTAGCGTAGTGCTTATCTCTTTCTTTGTTGTACGCATGGCGCAAACCATGAACCGGCAGGAGCAGTGGCTGGCACAACAACGAGAAGATCGCCTGCGTGACGACCAGATAATGGCGGTCGCCAGCCTGGCAGCAGGCACTGCACACGAACTCGGCACACCACTGTCTACCATGGCAGTACTCATCGACGAAATGCTAAGCGATGAAGCGCTAAGCCCCCAGGCACGCGAAGACTGCGAGCTACTGGCCAAGCAAGTGCAGCAATGCAAACACACCATGACTGAACTTACGCGTACTGCAGAATTGGACAGCGCCGAGCAGCGCAGCATACAGGCGGTTGGCGAGTTTACCCATGGCGTCATGGAGCGCTGGCGTGTGCGCCGGCCTGGCATCGACTACGAATTCAACTGCGCAGACCAAAGCCCCAAGATGGAACTTGATACCACGCTCGCGCAAGCGATCGAAAACTTGCTCAACAACGCAGCCGATAGCGGCTCAGAAAAAGTGGCGATGCAGGTTGAGTGGGATTCGAAAGAGGTAATCATCGAAGTACGCGACTGGGGCTCCGGCATCTCTCCCGAAAAAATGGCCAGCCTGGGAAAACCCGTTATTCACGCCGACCGCTCCGGTCTTGGCATTGGCCTGATGCTGAGTCAGGCCGCTGTTGCCCGCTATCAGGGTTCCATAGCATTGCGTAACCACAAAAACGGCGGTGCACTCGCGACTATGCGCCTGCCAATAGTGCTCGAAGCTCGTACAGGAGAAAACGTATGAGCGTTTCGCAACGCATTCTGGTGGTGGACGACGACGAGGCTTTCACACGTGTTATGGCTCGCGGCTTCGATAGACGCGGGTTTGCGGTGATGACCTGCAACAACGCCGATGAAGCTCTCAACCAATGCGGTGATTTCGCGCCTAGCCACATTGTGCTTGACCTCAACATGCCCGGCACCTCAGGGCTTTTGGTTCTACCTCAATTGCTGGAAATTGCTCCGCAGGCCAAGCTGATCGTCTTAACGGGCTACTCCAGCATCGCAACCGCTGTTGCTGCAACGCAAGCCGGCGCGCTGAACTATCTTTGCAAACCCGCTTCTATTGATGAAATTTTACAGGCGTTTGATTCAGTGATTCCAGAGGACGTTGAAGTACCCAGCGACCCTATTTCTGTAGATCGGTTGGAGTGGGAGCATATTCAGCGGGTATTGCAGGATAACGAGAACAATGTGTCAGCGACGGCTCGAGCGCTAGGAATGCACAGGCGAACATTGCAAAGAAAACTGCAGAAGCGGCCCGTCCGTAAATAAAAACTGAGCCAGCTTACTCGGAAGCATGCTCTCGCCTACGGGCAATAAGGCAAGGGTTACAACACCACACTAATCAGCTGAATGAAGATTATTTTTTACGACGTCGATCAGCAGATTGCCAACAGCATCGAAATTGACTGCACGCTCTGCAACCTCAGCGGCCATCGACGTCACCTGCAGCCCCGCATGGCCACAAGGGTTGATCCGCGAGAAAGGCTCCAAATCCATATCAACATTCAACGCCAAACCGTGATAACTGCAACCGCGCCGAACGCGCAACCCCAAAGACGCTATCTTGCGGCCATCGACATACACACCGGGGGCCTTCGGGTCAGCTGCTGCCTCAACACCAAACTCTGCCAGCAACTCTACTAGCGAAGTTTCAATGAGCGTCACCAAATCACGCACACCCAGAGAGCGCCGGCGCAAATCAATCAGAAGGTACAGCACCCATTGCCCAGGGCCGTGGTATGTGACTTGTCCGCCACGGTCAACCTGCAGAACAGGAATGTCGCCCGGCGCCAGAACATGCTCCGCTTTCCCAGACTGACCCTGCGTAAACACGGCGGGATGCTGTAACAACCAGAGTTCATCAGGCGTTTCTTCTGTACGGGCATCTGTGAACGCGCGCATTGCGTCTAGCGTAGGAGCGTAATCAACAAGCCCTTTACGATGCGAAACAAGCGCGGCGCCCTTCACGTGCTAAATCACCATTTTCACTTGGCCAGTGGCCAGCAAATCCTGATGCAGCGCCTCCAGCTGTTCTGGGCCGGTGGCAATAATGGTAATAGTGAGCGAGGTAAACGTGCCTTTGCGGCTCGCCTTTACTTTGGTGAGTGAGCGATCAAAACCGGGAGAATGCTTTTCAAAAACGGCATAAATTGTGGATTCGAATTGATCACTCTCGCGGCCCAACACTTTGATCGGGTACTCGCAGGGGAATTCTATCTTGGGCGGTTCTTGTTCTTGCATGTACGCTTCAATCCAATACCGGGATCAGGCCTTGAACAAGCCAGCTACCCACATCAAAACGGTATCCCAAAGACGCGCAAAAAAACCGCCCGGCTCCACAGGCACCAGCGCAACCACCGGACCTTTAAACACAGTCTCGCCATCCAATGACAACCGCACTGTGCCCACACGCTCGCCTTTTACCAACGGTGCCTCGAGATCTTCATTCAGCTCTACTTTGGTATCCAGATGTTTACCCTTGCCGCGGGGCAACGTAAGAATCGTTTCATGCTCGATGCCAACAGAAACAGTGTCTTGGGCACCCTTCCAAATACGTGGCTTTTCAAGCTCTGTCATTGGCGCGTACACCGTACTGGTTTCGAAAAAACGGAAGCCGTAGTTCAGGAGGCTACGTGATTCATTTTTTCGGCGGCTTTTACTGTCGGTGCCCAAAACCACAGAGATAAGACGCATGCCACGCCGCTGTGCAGAGGCGACAAGGCAATATCCTGCCTCATCAGTGTGCCCGGTTTTCAGGCCGTCTACAGAGCCGTCTTCAGAAAGTAACGTGTTGCGGTTGTACTGACGAATTTTATTGTAGGTAAACTCTTTTTCTTTATAAATTGCATATTGCTCTGGGTGCTCCAGGATCATCGCTTTAGCGAGAATAGCCAGATCGCGTGCGGTGGTAACGTGATTCGGGTCAGGCAAACCATGCGAGTTTACGTAATAGGTATCTACCATACCCAACTTTTCGGCATTCGCATTCATCATTTGCGCAAATACTGCCTCGCTACCGGCAATGTGCTCGGCAACGGCAACGGTGGCGTCATTACCCGAAGAAATAATCACCCCGCGTTGCAAATCAGCAATTGAAACCTCAGTACCGGGCTCAATCCACATGAGCGATGAGCCTTTAAACAACGGGTTTTGCGACCAGGCATTTTCACTGATGGTAACGGTATCGGATTCGCTAACACGCCCCTCGGTAATCTCTTTGGCCAATATATAGCTAGTCATCATTTTGGTTAGGCTGGCAGGCGGCAGCGGCATATCTGCATTCTGCTCGGCCAGCACCTCGCCGCTAGTAGCATCTATCAATAAATAGGCTTTGGCAGATAACTGCGGGGGGGATGGCACAATAGTGGCAGCCTGCACCGCCACGCCAAAACACAAAAATAGGGCAAAAACAGAAAAGTTACGCATCATGAAAATGAACCAGAAGTTGTTGAACCAGGCAGTGGCGCGGTTAGGGCGCATGGTAACGCATGGGCGGGAGTAGCGGAAGAAAAGTCCTCAGCCGATTCTACCTCAACCTGGTCATCGGCTATTCACTACTCAAATTCAACAACGTGCTCAACATCGGACGCGACCTCAACTACCACCGGCCTCAGCTCGGGGTAGCCAGGCAATAAAACGGTATATTCCCCGGCTGGCAGTGGATGCTGCGGATCACCGACGTGACCCGAGTGCACAATATCGCCGACGCTATTTTTTACTTCATACTTAGGGGTCACTGCGTTATGTAGCGCTGTTTGCAGCATGCTCTGGTTACTTGCATCGTAGTACTGCCCTCCTCCGAGTGTCGCCCAGGTCTTAAACTGAGCGACCAATGCTTTGTCATCCAACGCAAAGCCAACGATGTGCATTTTCACATCAATGTCCCGGGCACGCAGCGATGTCAGAATTGCCGCAGAATCACCGTCGCAGGTTTCTTCGCCATCCGTTAACAAGACGATAACTTTCTCTCCAGGATAGGCGCTTAAATCAGCGGCCGCCGCCTCTAGCGAGGCTGCAATAGGTGTTTTCGCTTTGTTGACCGCAACAACCCCGTCTATTGCTGCATCAATGGTACTCGCCGAGTGCTTAGCCAAGGGCAGTGTTACAGCGTGTCGACATTCATCAACCTCCAAACCAAAGGTACGCATTCCAAAATGATTCTGTGTGCCAACACTTTCTCGCGCGACCTTTTTGAGCGTCTCTTTGGCAATAGCAATGCGGCGCTTGCCGTCTAGCGATTGCAGCATGCTCCCGGATGCATCCAAAATCACGTACAGTGCATTGGCAGTGACCTTCACCGACGCTGCATTGGCAACTACTTTTAGTAACCCCGGCTTAGGCTTTGCTCGCTGAGCTTCTTCTGCCTTCAGTGTATAGGGCTTTTCTCTACGTATATCGCTAGCGGCAAATGCGTAGAAATCTTCCAGACAAGACACGCTGTCGCAGTACCGATAGTGGCCGCCGCAAGCACTGACCCAATTCTGAAAATTGTCCTGGTAAACGCTCTGCAAGACAAAATCTTCGCCCACTGCCGCCGCAGCGAGCCCCGCTGCATAAATTGTTGAACAATGTTGATTCTGTGATTCCCAAAACGCTTTGGAGCGCGGATATTCGCCGTCTGTTGTCACGACGATCGCATGACTTCCGTAGCGCGGAGCTAACAGTTCGCTGGCGTCCAGCAAACTGTTCTCAGCATCGCTAGAGCCGCCAGATGTTTGTGCTATGGAATGCATTGCCGCCTGCAACATGTGTGGCAGGTTTGCCCATTCATTTTCCGGATAACTCTTCTTGGCAAATTTCATGACCTTGGCATATTCATGGTCGGGCTTTAAAAAATCCGCCCAACGCCGCGAAGCCATTTCTATGTACGGTAATTGTGGCCCCATGCTCCCACTGGCATCCCACGTAAGCACAACATTTCTTGGCGGCTCTTGAACATGAATCGAAAAATCATCGGCACCTTCAAACCAGACGGTATACAGGGTGCTCGTCCAACCTCGCGGTAGGTTTTCAAAGGCGGAATTCGACGATTCTGGTTCGGGGAATTCTTGTGCACTTTCGACCAACGGCTGCAGAAGCTCCCCTTCACTATTGCGCAGGTTCACTATTGGCTTGAATGAATTGGGATGCCCAATACTGATACGCAGGCTATTGGATTCAACGCCTTGAGACTCCGCGCTGTAACTAAACCAATCTTCATTGCGCTCACGCTTTACTGAAGATGCGATCACTTGATTCTGTGCGATTGCCTTTGCACTTTCTGTGCTGCTCCCGCCTTTAACGGAATACACTGCCTGCGCTGCAGGGCTGACAAGCTCCAAAGGACCCGCCGCGCCATACTCACTCCACTCGCCCAAAATACTCTGATAACTGTTGCTGGTGCTGACCTCGCGAACCGCAATATCGTGGGGGCACCTGTGTGCGGTTTTAGCCTTACCTGTTGCAACAAAGCGAACAAAACGTACCCACGGAGTGTCTGGCATTGCGATGGTGAGCGGCGCAGCAGCGGATAATTCCTGCAAGCCCCAACTGGCTATCTCGCGCCAGGGCCCCAGAGGGCTCTGCGAACTTACGCTCACTGTTACAGCGGAGAATTCAGGCGCCTTCCCCCGCGCACTACCTGGCGTGTAATCCAGCTGCGCTATTTGTGCAGCGCGATTATGGTGGAAACCCACCACCCACTCTGCTTGGTTTTTCTTCGGCGGAAATTCGCAGAGGCGCTCGCCTCCGGTTACCCCGGCATCTTGTGGATCGATGATTGCAGCATCCAGCGCATCAGCATTGTTTTTTGGCGCCGGTTTAAAATCGTGCCTGACCACGTGGCCACCCACTTGGGTGCTGGCAAGATCTACGCCCGCTACAGCACTCGAATAGCCTGGCTTGGCGATCACCTTCAATTCCTGCAATCGCGCGTAGTGCGGTGGCCGGCTATGAAAAGCATCTAACGGCAAGAATTTTACATACCGTGCCGATACCGGTTGTTTAAACGTCAAATACTGATCATCGTTGGAGAAACTGAGCTCGCCCAACATCGCCTGCGTAAAATTCGTACCGTCCTGCGAAACCATCAAACGAAATTGACGCGTCTTTCGCGGTGCGTAACGATTGGTGCGCGTGTTAACAACAATACCGGCAAGCGGCACTGCCTCATCGCCCGCGAGTCTCAGACGATACTCAGCTGCAGTATTCTTCGCGGCATCCCACTCAAACCCCGTGCCAAACGGCGACACATTATTTATCACTCTATTTAACTTTTTTAGGGTGGCTGCGGCCTTGCTCTCAGACACATTGTCTTTCAGCGACTCCCAACGCGCGCCAAGGCCATACCAAGCGATGTTCAATCCGCCCTGCAGGGCAGGTGGCAGTGTTGCCACCGATAGTTGCGGCTTCGGCTCGGGCTGTATCGCGCCCATTTTCACGTCAAGCGTATAAGCGCTTGACGCGGTCAGCTGCCTGGCGCCGGCCACACAAAAATACAGCGGTGTATCATGCGCACCAAGCAACCACTTGGATGCATTTTCAGGATCACGCGACGCTAATTTTTGCAAAGACGCCGAATACCTATTAAAAAATTTCAAACTCAGTTTATGTTCTGAACGTAAGGCGACGGAGCTGCTCACTTTAGTCGGCGGTAGTCGATAACAATCCGTTTGATCAAAGGGGCCGAGACTGGCGCTGATGCTGCCAGATTGAACAACTGGCGAGCCTAGTCCAACAATATCATTGGGCTCACTTCCCACATCGGCGGATGGCCCAAGCTCTTCTATTAGCACCGAATATTCATCCAGCGCTCTACGGTTAGCGAGGTTTGTGAGCTCAACAACATATTCGCCTTCCAGCAACTCGCTATTGTACTGCGCAGTAGAGCCCGCAGGTAACGTTTGGTTCGAGGAGAACCAGGCGCTGTCATTGAGCAGCAGATTTACCCGTATAGCCTCGTCTTGTGGGGAGACAATAGTCAGCCGATGCTTCTTGCGCTGATTAACCGTAAAACGAAATCGGTCAATGTCACTTTTGCCGGCAACCACCGCTTTATCAAGACTCCCTCTGACCTTTTCACCGGGTACTAGTCGCTCTGAAGGCCCTAGTCTTCCATCGTTAGGCTCTATTTCAAAACCGGGCTTTGGCGGACCCAACGGAATCGCACGAAACGTATAACGACCCTCGCCGGTTAATTTGATGGTGTGCACACCCGGCAGGAGCAACATGTAATCCATACTCAGCGCCGCATTCTTATCGGCTTTGTGAGCATCTATCCAGTACTTGGAGCCAAGCGCCATTCGCCTTACGCCGCCGCCGGTAGCGATCAGCCGCCAGTACTGTGCGGCGCCATCTGCGCTCGTATCCAGCGAAAAGAAATCCTCATCTTGTGCATCAGACAGTTCACCTTTCACCACTTTGCGCGAGACGATTGCGTTGGCATCGGCGGCCGAATTGTTTGGCTCTTTTTCGCTATTGGCCCGCAGCTCCGTCGCCCAGCCCACCTTGGCACGGTAAGACAAACCGACTGAACCGGAAGAGACATCAAGCCTATATTCGCCGGCCTTGAGAAGAAGAGGCCCAGTGGCAACTTCACCGTTAGCGGTTTTCGAAGCCAAAGCGCTGTTTCGCCCCTTTTCGTAGACACTGAGTTTGATACTGTTTGCAGGGTTATCAGCGGTTATCTGAATCTGTATCGGTTTAGCAACAATGTCTGGCGAGGGCTCTGGAACATTCACAAGCCATGAGTCTATTTCAGGCTTGAGCACACCCGTACCGCTGCGATGCGAGATCGTGCCAGTGACTGTCGTATCAAAACTCAGAACCTGAGGGCCACCCAGCTCTCGCTCATGATTCTCCCCAGTGGAGGGCTGCTGATCAAATAACACAGCCACACGTGAGAAGCGCTTTCCGCTAGGCCGAATACTCAAACGCAGTCCAGACTGACCAGCGACCATATTCTGAAAGTTCAGCGGCTCATTCTTGGCTCCGCTTACAGCCATGGTCTGACTCCCCGACCGAAGGTAAACGCCATATTGCGTACCCGGCTCAGACAGTAAACTCAAATCCCAAAGAGGCTGAGCATCCTGAGTAGCTGCGGCTTTCCATTCGAAATCAAAGTTCTTTGATACTGGCTCGCTTGAAAGAAGTGAGACCTCATCACTGTAAGAACTGCCCGCGGACGATAGCATCGACCAACGTTTTTCGATCGGCTCGATTTTCAGAGTGGCTTTCGACGGCGGGTTTGCACTGAGAAGCAGATACACCAGCTTGTTTGGCCAGAGTAATTGCTCTATGACGATTTCGCCGAAACCATTCCTTTCCATCAAGACATCGAAATCGGTAACGCGTTGGTTCTCATCAAATGTAACTGTTACGAGCCTGAGATTCACTGCTGCGGCAGCGTTTTCAGCAAGTGCGTAACGAATAGACCACAGTGCGTTATCGGCTGCAGGGGGATCGATGGCGTAGGCAACTGCTCGTGTGTCTTGGTTAAGTGCGACTACCTCGCTGAGCGCAAGGGTGTGCTTTTCAGCGCTGCGCAAATAATCATTGATGGGGTTACGCTCTATTACCTGCTTCGAATCAGCCAACTGTTGCTTGGCAGCATCGGGCGCCTGGCCATTTACCAGGCCGCAGTAAAGGCTTGGGATCAAACCAAAAGCAAAGGCTCGCAAAAACCGCTTAAACCCCATTCAACACTCTCCACTTCTCATTTTCGGCACAGGCCTTGTTGAAACAGGGCTGCTATACGTCTTTCTTTAACATACTACTGGATTATCGTTGCGAGAGCGCTGGCTTTGCCAAATGCGCATAAAATGCACAAAACAAAGGTCAAATGACTTAGACTCAGACTACGCAGCATACGAAATCCAGAGTTCAAATATGAAAAATACAAATAGTACTAATTACGCTGAAAGATCCGCTTCCGCGCTGCATTTGCTGTGCTTTCTTGCTGTCCTAATAGCGTTAACACTATGGAAAAACCCGGCAGCAGCACAGATGCCCGACCCAGAAAAGGTGATGTCTGTTAGCAAACTCAAGGTAATGGCAAAAAGCATATCCAAACTGCGGGAACAAATCCCTCCGCAGTATTTATCGCCAGAGAGCGTAGCTGAAATCAATGACTATGAACCAGAGCAGATAGCGGGCTGGGTGAAACAGAACATTCAGTTTACGCCCTCTCCAGGCTATCAGCTTTCACCAGAGATGACCCTGCAAACGGCGACAGGTAATGCCCTGGAACAGGCACAGCTATTACAAACGGTACTGGTTCAAGCCGGGCTAGAAGTTAGGTTAGCGCAGGCTACGCTCAGTACCGAACAGGCCAATACACTGCTTCGAGAAAGTTTCATAAAGTCACCTGCCAGACAGTGGCAGTTGGATGCACCCACTCGAGAAGATTACTACCAGCAACTTGCTGTTGAACTTGGGCTTCAAAAAAATGCGCTCATCGACCGTTACACCGCCCTAAAGAACCTGACAGCCTGGCCAGAAAGCGGTGTTTACAGTGAAGCGCAAACATTAGCGACAGAAATTTCTACTGCCATTAAGGCTTTGCAGAATGGCCAGACGCCCACAAGCGAAACCTTGCTTCAACCCTTTTTGGCAAATGCCCAGGAATACTATTTCGTAAAATACCGATTCGCTCAGGGTGAACCCTGGCAAGAAGCACACCCCGCATTTTCAAGCTCGGTACCTTCGATAGACAACAGCAAGTACCTCACACAACCGATGGACCAGTATCACCATAAAGTCACCTTGCAGGCCTTTATCACCCGAGAAGCTAAAGGAAAAAAGCAAACCATCCCCGTCTCTCCTTTGCATAAAACCACCGTCGCGGAACTGTTAGACCAGCAAGTGCACTTTGCCACCACGCCCTCAGGAATGCCGAAGGCTATCGAAGAGAGGTCTCTTGCTTCACTGGAATCGGGCCAAATTTTTGCTCCGTCAATCAACGGAAAAGTGGATCCGAATGCACGGCTATTCAGCCTGGATGGCAGCGATTATTCACTTGGTGAAATTAGTAGCTCAGTAAGTGCATTGAGCACTGCAACGAACAAAAAGGTCGGCGGTTTTACTCAGAGCCTCGAAGGCGCACTAGGCACAAAAGCAGATCAATCCAGCGCTTCAGGCTCCCACCTTCTACGCTATTTTTTGTCTATTACATGGTCGGCGCCCAATGGCCAGGAACGCTCAATTGAACGGACTATTTACAGTAAGCAGGCAGAACAAAGCCCAGCGCAAGCACTCGAAGCCATCACTCAACGCGCGGTTCTGGCTGCGTCGGCTTCAGTGCTAACACCGGCAGCTGAAATGCATGCAGGCTTGGACACGATGCATTCAGCTTTCACGCTGCTGGCAAAACTAAATGCAGAACAGTACACACAGGCCCAGGTTTTTGATCAGATGAATGGGTGGGCTAACCAACGTAAAGATCTGTTATTCCAAGGCGCAGCAAAAATATCCGCCGAGGCCGCAGCAAAGCAAAGACTGTTTTCGCAGGCGCCGGTGCTGGCAATAAAGTGGGAGCGACGCAATGGCGCAAGCTCATCCATGACGGCCCGTAAGACTTTCGATTACCTAATCAATGCAGCGCAAGTAGCAACCCTTGACGGGCAGACCATCGAAATTTCTTACGACAAAACGCTAGCCTATGGCGTCTGGAGTACCTATAGCGAGGCTTTGTTGCTGTCGAACACAGACCAAAGAAATGCATTGCCGGAAAAGTCTGAGAGCGCCGCGAATACCTTTAATAACGCTATTTCTGGCCAGGGCTTTTCGGTGTTAACCACCGCAAACCAAAAAACCAATAGCTCAACGCAAGCTCCGCGCATTCCCGCTCACTTAACGGACGCTATTGCTTCGAACCCTCAGCATCTTTTCGTAGTACCCAAAGGTAGTCTGGGAGACACGCCACTCGCTTACTACGCGGTAGATGCAAGAACGGGCGAAGCACTGGGCTACACCTTGGACGGGCGTGGATCATCTACAGAGTACGCCGTCTTTCTTTCAAACCTGGGTTCAAGCATTTACGCCGGAATAAAAATGCTCGCCTGCATCGTCAAGGGCGACGCAGAGGGCGAGCAGCTGAGCTGTCTGGGTTGTGCAACGCTTCAGCTAGCCATATCACTGATAGGCGGCGCGTATTTATCGGCGGAAGCCGCCATTGCGGGTGAAGGTGCGGGAGAAGTTATCTGCAACTTCTAAGGTGCTCAAACTTTGATTGATAACCATGGCTAGGGCAGCAATTGGCCCTGGCCATAACCGCGCTCACGCAACAATTGCTGTATCACTCTGAGCTGTTTATCACTTTCGACAGGACCTACACGAACCCGATACAGCGTGCCATCTCCCGAATGCACGGGCGACAAAAACACCGGCGCATTCAGCTGCCCCGCCAGTTCATCGCGCATACTCTGCGCCGAATACTGCGCACCAAAAGCACCCACCTGGAGGTAGCGATACACACTTTCATCGACCTTGCGTCTATCTTCGGCGCCGGCGACATCCAGTGCCTGGACTTCTACGCGCGCCGTGCCCTTTTCAGCAAACCCTAGCCTCACAGCCGCGGCGTAAGACAAATCAATCAGTCGGTCATCGTGAAAAGGCCCTCGATCATTCACGCGTACGACTACACTCAGATCATTATCGAGATTAGTCACTCGCACGTAGCAAGGAATCGGTAGCGATTTGTGTGCAGCGCTTAACTTGTAGTAATCAAAGATTTCACCGTTTGAAGTTGCATGCCCATTGAACTTGCGCCCGTACCAGGAAGCGATGCCGCGTGCGTTGTAGCCTCGATGATCGGGCAGCACATGGTAAGTCTTCCCTCTCACCTCATAGGGACTTTTGTTGCCGGCAGCGGTAATGGGATCCGCGCGCGGGACAATATCGGGAATTTGGTCAGCCGTTATTGGCCTGGCCGGTGCGGAGTCGTGTCGATGACTGTAGCGAGAATCAGGGCCAGATGAACACGCGGCCAGAAAAAACAACAGCGTAACTGAAGCGACGTACTTGAAAGAAACTCTATTGCGCAATGCGCCTGCCACCATGTTCTAAGAAGGGGTTCTACAAGCCGAAGCTTTGTTCAAACTGTAATTGTTCAACCTGTAATTGTTTAGCCTACATTAAGGCGCCACACGGGCAGCTAGCCTCTCGCTCAGCTGGTAAACACTCATTGCGTACATGGCGCTATGGTTATAGCGCGTAATCACGTAAAAGTTATGTAACCCTAACCAATATTCAAAGCCAGCCTCCAAACCAAACTTCATGGCGGTAGCTAGCGCCTGCGGGTCTAGCGGCTGCAAAGGCTTTACACCTGCTTCTGCAAACTGCGCGATGGTACGCTCAGGCTTCAGGCCACTGCGCCCCTGCACAAAAAGATCAAGGGGTAGATTGTCATTCTCTGCTTGGGCAGCAAAAACCACAGGCTCACCAGCGCGCCAGCCGTGCGCTTTGAAATAGTTGGCCACGCTGCCAATAGCATCTACCGGGTTGTTCCAAATATCAGTTACGCCGTCGCCGTCAAAATCAATCGCGTAGCTGCGGTAACTGCTCGGCATAAATTGACCAAAACCCATAGCTCCAGCATACGACCCCTTCATTTGCGTGGGGTCCAAGCCCTGATCTCGCGTGAGTAGCAAATAATGCTTCAGCTCTTTGGTAAAAAACGCAGAGCGCCGCGGATAATCAAAGGCAAGGGTTGATAGCGCATCGATGACCCGATAGCTGCCCGCAATTCGCCCGTAGTAAGTCTCTACACCGATGATAGAGACAATCATGCTGGCAGGAACACCAAAAGTTGCCTCCGCGCGCGCCAATGTCTCTTGGTGTTTTTGCCAAAACTCGACGCCCTGATCTTCGCGCTTTTGGTTGAGGAATATTTTCCGATACTCCCACCAGGCTTTGGTTTTTTCCGCCGGCCGCGATATGGCTTTGAGTATGCTTTCTTGTCGCTTAGCCTGTGCTAGAACCTTGAGCAATGCGTCGCGCTCAAACCCTTCATCGGCCACCAGCTCGTCAATGACGGCTGCTGCACCTGGGTGAGCTTCATAGGATGTATCTGCCGCACAAGAGAGGGTTGACCAAAGACTGCAGATCAAAAGACATTGTAAACGTAACCGCATAAGCATAACTCAGTTAGAAAGTACGTTGGGCGTACAAAATAAAATGGAACTCGAAACCGAAACCGAAACCTAAGGCGAGCATCACAAAGTGACTCTGCGCCGCTCGGTACTAATTGCCATGAGAATGCCAAACCCAGCCAGCAAGGTCACCGCAGAGGTACCACCCGCACTCACTAGCGGCAGCGGCACACCAACCACAGGCAGCAACCCTGCCACCATTCCCATGTTAACAAAGATGTATACGAAAAAGGTGAGCGTTAAACTGCCCGCCATCATTCGCCCGTAACTGGTTTGTGCGCGCAGGCCAATCCAAAAGCCGCGCAGCAAAATCAGCAAATAGATACTCAGCAACGTGAGGACACCGCGCAAACCATATTCCTCGGCTAACACTGCGATGATAAAATCAGTATGGCTCTCGGGCAAAAAATCTAACTGCGACTGTGTGCCCTGAATCCAGCCCTTGCCGTCCCAGCCGCCAGAGCCGATAGCCGTTTTTGACTGCATGATATTCCAACCGGCGCCCAGCTTGTCGCTCTCAGGGTTAAGCAGCGTCAGTATTCGCTGCTTCTGATAATCTTTGAGGCCAAACATCCACACAGGCCAGGCCGAAGCGACCGCAAACACCACCGCACCAAGGATATAGCGCCAGCCAATACCTGCCATAAAAAGCACAAACAACCCGCTAGCTGCAATCAGTAAGGCCGTGCCCAAATCAGGCTGCTGCAAGATCAGTGCCGCCGGTAACGCTAGCAGCATGAAAGCAACCAGCAAATGTATGAATTTGGGTGGCAACGGTTTATCGGCCAAAAACCAGGCTACGGCCATGGGTACGCCCAGCTTCATTATTTCTGAAGGCTGGAACCGAAAGCCGGCGATCTCCAACCAACGCTGCGCGCCCTTCGCGCCCACGCCAAAAAACATGACACCAAAGAGCATCGAAAGCCCAATAACGTAGAACCAGGGTGTCCAACGCGCGTACTGTTGCAACGCAATCTGCGCGGCACAAATCATGACAACAAAGCCTACTACCAAGTTGCGACCTTGCCGATAAACCGCAGCGCTACTTTCACCCGAGGCGCTATACAACACCGCAAGCCCCAAACCGGTGAGCAAAAGTAGTAGTAACAACAACGGCAGATCAATATGCATACGCATAGCAATGCTGGGCGCCTGCGCCATATCCCGGGAGCCCTGATGGGGCATTTGGCGAACATAATCACCCATGCAGCTGCCCTGCCAAATTTGCTACCGCGTTATTCATCAAAAGCAGTCGCCGCCACAGTAGGCGCCTCACCCAACAGCCAGGTATCAATGACAGAACGCGCAATAGGCGCGGCAGCAGAACTGCCGCCGCCGTTCTCGACGATAATCGCAACAGCGATCGTGGGTTTTTCCATTGGCGCGAACGCAATAAACAACCCATGGTGCCGATGACGCTCTTGCACCTCATCCTCTTTATACACCGCATTTTGTGCGATACCAATCACCTGCGCCGTTCCTGTTTTGCCCGCCATTTCATAGGCGATCCCGTCTGATAGATAGTCTGCAGTACCATTTTCGCCGTGCACCACTTCACGCATACCGTCATAAACGGCGTCCCAAAAAATCGAAGCAGATACGATTGGGGCCTTGGCAGGAGTCTCTAGTTCTTCTTCATTAATTGCTTTGACCATACGCGGCACGCGTCGTTCACCGCGACTGGCCATAATGCTGGTTGCCACCGCCAGCTGTAGCGGCGTTGCCAGCATATACCCCTGGCCAATGCCCGCGCTGATGGTTTCACCCGGGTACCACACTTGCGCCCTGGCCTCTCGCTTCCAGCGCGTTGAGGGTAAAACGCCGGGGCGCTCAGTAGTGGTATCAATGCCTGTACGGGAGCCAAAGCCGTACGGCTGTAAATAGTCATGCATGCGATCAATCGTCAGCCTGCGCGCAAGATCATAGAAATAGACATCGCAAGATTCAGCAATAGCCATTTTCAAATCGACTTCCGGTGCATGGCCCGTACCCCGAATACGCAAGATCCAATCACGATAGCGGTGTGAATCGCCTGGCAGCCGATACCAACCAGGGTCAGGCACGGTAAATTCCGGGGTTACCAGCCCCGATTCTAGACCTGCCATGCCCATAAAAGGCTTAATAGTAGACCCTGGAGGGTACGAGCCCTGAACAGCGCGATTAAACAGCGGCACGTCGGGTGAATCGCGCAACGCACTGTATTCCTTGGTGCTGATGCCGTTCACAAACAGATTGGTGTCAAAGCCCGGGGTTGAAACCAAAGCCAGAATACCGCCTGTCTGCGTGTCGATAGCCACCACCGCGCCGCGTTGATCACCCAGCGCATCTCTCGCCGCTCGCTGCACTTTATAGTCAAGGTGCAGCGTTAAGTTGGCGCCAGGCTCCGGCGCATGTCGCTCAAGCACTCGAAGTACTCTGCCGTGGGCATTCGTTTCGACGTTCTGATACCCAACATCGCCGTGCAAAATATCTTCGTAGAACTTTTCAACACCCACCTTACCCACGTGGAACGTGCCGCGATAATCCGTTTCATCCAGTTCGAATGCCTCGCGCTCATTGATTCGGCCGACGTAACCCAGAGCATGTGAAAACAACTCTCCGTGAGGATAGTGCCGCAGCAACTGCGCCTCTACGACCACACCGGGCAACCGGTAACGATTGACTGCGAGAATGGCACGCTCATCTTCAGTGAGCCGAAACCGCAGCGGTACGGCTTCATAAGGTCTACTACGGCCGCGTTTTTTCGCAAAGCGCTCAAGGTCTGATTCCGAGATGGTAACTAGCGTCTGCAGTTCTTCAAGGGTCTCGTCAAGATCCCCTACCCGCTCGCGAACCACCGACAAAATGTAGCTCGGGCGATTATCGGCCAACAAAAGACCGTTACGATCAAAGATAAGGCCCCGCTTAGGCGGCAGAGGCTGCAGCTGCACACGATTACGTTCAGATTGGGTTTTATAGGTTTCGTACTCGGTAATCTGCAGCGAGTAGTACCGTGCCAGAACTATCGCCAGCATGCCCAGCACCACCAGTATGGCGGCTACTGTGCGGGCCCCATAAATACGGGCTTCTAGATGCGGATCTTTAAGTGCAATATTTTGTGGCATGTGCCAGCGAAGCCTTGGATATTTCGCTCAAAAAGCGGAAGCGCTAGGGACGATGATACGGGTGGTTAACTGTAATTGTCCAAGCCCGATACAACTGTTCAGCTAAAAGCACGCGCACCAGGGGGTGTGGAAGCGTCAAATCGCTCAATGACCAACGCATATCGGCTCGCTCAATGATGTCGGATGAAAGCCCGTCGGGCCCGCCGATCACTATGCTGTAGTTTTGCGCCGACATCTGCCATTGCGACAACCGGTCGGCCAACTGCTCGGTATTCAGGCGCTTGCCCCGCACATCAAGTGCAACCACCTGATCGCCAGCGGGGATGGCTTTGAGTATCAGCGCGCCCTCCGCCTCACACAATTTTGCCGCATTTGAATCGCGGCCGCGCTTGGCCAGCCCAACCTCAATCCATTGCACCTGCCACTCTCGCGGCAAACGCTTACTGTACTCTTCGACACCTTCTGTCACCCAGCCAGGCATCTTGGTTCCAACAGCAATTAAGGTAATACGCATTATTGCGGCGGCGCGACTGGCTCCGCCCAGAGTCGTTCAAGGTCGTAAAAATCTCGCGTGGCAGGCAGCATCACGTGAACCACCACATCACCAAAATCAACAAGCACCCACTCACCGGAATCTTCACCTTCGGTACCTAACGGCGCCATGCCATGTTTTTTTGCCTCTACAGACACATTGTTAGCTAGCGCTTTAACATGCCTGTTAGACGTTCCACTGGCAATCACCAGTGTATCCATCATATCGGTTAGACCGCTCACGGGCAGCGTCACGGTATCTACCGCTTTCAGGTCATCCAGCGCTTCGATGAGAATTTCAGTTAACTCTGCAGCTTCCATTCACTTTTTGCTCTTACGTTAATGCGGTTTTTAAAAGGTATTCGTCATGAAGCTCGGTGCATTCGATAGCGACATTATTAGCGATACAGGTGGTGCTCTTCGATGTACTCAAGCACAGATTGCGGCATCAGGTAACGTGCACTTTTACCCTCAGCCAATAAGGTTCTGATTTCAGTTGCCGATATTGCCAGGGGTCTTAGCTCTTGCAACAAAATTTTGCCCGCCGGCAGCGAGCGTAACTGCCCGGCATTCTCGGCTGAGTGCGCTTGCAGCCATGTCGCAATAGGGCCGGTATCGGGCAACGCCCACCCCGGACGCGCAAGCACGACAATGTGCGCCCACTCCAACAACTCTTCCCAACGATGCCACCGATCAATCGCGAGCAGTGCATCGCAACCTACCACCATGCTCAGACTGCAATCGCTGCCATTTTCATTGCGCAGCTCAATCAAACTATCAATCGTATACGAAGGCCCAGTACGGGCTAACTCGCGCTGGTCGCACACCAAGCGTGGCTCACCCTCCACCGCTAGTGACACCATGTTTGCGCGATGCTCTGCACTGCACAAAGGTACATCGCGCAAAGGAGGCTGGGCGCTAGGCATCAGATGCAAACGCGCAAACTCCAGCCGCTCAACCAACTCCATAGCAGAGCGCAGGTGGCCATAATGAACAGGGTTAAAAGTGCCGCCGAAAACGCCTAGCATGGTTGTGCAGCCTGCTGAACCACTCAAGAGCGAATCTGCCCCTCGCCCAGCACAACATATTTTTGTGAAGTTAGCCCCTCAAGACCCACTGGGCCACGGGCATGCAACTTGTCTGTAGAAATTCCAATCTCCGCACCCAAACCGTACTCAAAGCCATCAGCGAAGCGCGTTGATGCATTGACCATCACTGAGCTGGAATCCACCTCGCGCAAGAAGCGCATCGCGTTCACATGATTATTGGTGATGATGCTATCGGTATGCTGCGAGCTATACCTATTAATATGGTCGATGGCCGCATCCAGATCGTCGACCATGCGAATCGCCAGAATCGGCGCTAAATATTCTGCATACCAATCGTCTTCAACCGCAGCTACCGCGTTACTCATGAGCGCAAACGAACGCTCGCAGGCGCGCAACTCTACCCCGGCGCTGCTGTAGGCCGACTCTAACGGTGGCAGTAGCTCGGCAGCACGATCGGCAGCAATCAACAATGTTTCCATGGTATTGCATGTGCCATAGCGCTGCGTTTTTGCATTCACGGCAACATCGATAGCCATCTGCGCCTCAGCTGCGGAATCGATATACACATGACACACACCATCAAGGTGTTTAATCACAGGCACTTTGGCATCTGCGCTAATCCGCTCGATCAAACTTTTACCACCGCGCGGGACAATGACATCTACAAACTCGGGCATCGTGATCAATTGTCCAACTGCTTCGCGATCGGCCGTTTCAATCACCTGCACGGCGGCCTCAGGTAACCCTGCTGCTGCAAGCCCCTGGGTAATACACAATGCTATTGCACAATTTGACGCCAGTGACTCGGAGCCACCACGCAAAATTGTCGCATTCCCCGATTTAAGACACAGGCTAGCCGCCTCTACGGTGACGTTGGGGCGCGATTCATAAATGATACCGATCACACCCAGAGGTACGCGCATCAGCCCGACCTCAATACCACTTGGCATGCGATTCATATGAGTGATGCTACCCACCGGGTCAGGCAGCGCAGCCACCTGCGTCAGACCTTCTAGCATTGCATCGATACGCGCTGGCGTTAACTCGAGACGATCCAACAATGCCGCATCAAGATTATTAGCCCTACCCTGCTCCAGATCTTGTTCGTTGGCCTGGGCCAGCGCATCACGCGAACTATCCAGCGCATCTCGAATAGCCAGCAAAGCAGCATTGCGCTGTGCGGTAGGCGCAGACGCAACCGCCCGCGACGCTAACCGCGCCGCAGTGCCCACTTCCGCCATGTATTTCGTTACATCCATTACGCGTAGCTCACCTTTCGTTTACGGCCGCGATTATACCTGATGACCCAATGCAATGTGCTAAGCTCCGGCAACAATTAATCACGCCAATTCACTCATATCATGGCCGAAACCACTCACGCTAACCCCACGCTAGAGTTCTTTTTCGACTGCTCAAGCCCATGGACGTATTTTGCATTCACTCGACTTATTCCCATGGCAGAAGAGCTGGGGGTTAGCATTACCTGGCGTCCGATTCTGGTTGGCGGTGTGTTCAACGCCGTCAATCAAGAGCTGTACGCTCAGCGCGAGGCCATGTTCTCCGGTGAAAACAAACGCCGGCTAGATTACTTTCTGAAGGATCTCAACGATTGGGCCCGCCTCTGTGGGCTCGACATCCGCATGCCCGCTGGCCATCCCATTAGTAGCGTCAAAGCGATGCGCGGAGCCTATTACGCAATAGAGCAAGAGCGATTAGTGCCCTACGCAAAAGCCGTCTTTGAAATGTACTGGAGCAGCAGCACTCCCGACATTTCGCATGACAACGTGCTGCGCGAAGTCTGCGCACAAGCAGAGCTGAACCCAGATGCGTTTCTGCAAGCGATCGCGCAGCAGCCGTACAAGGACAAATTACGCGAAGCGACCGATGAGGTGATAGCAAGAGGCGCCTATGGCTCTCCCACACTCTTTATCAACACCGACGACATGTACTTCGGCAACGACCGGTTACCGCTCGTTGAGCTGAAGCTTCGAACACTGCTTGACCGCCACTAGCCCGGCCAGTATTGAAAGAAAGTCAGAATCTTCAGCAGTGCGCTCAAACCAAAAACGGGCCATAGGCCCGCTTGGTTAACCGCAATTAGCTGCTGCCCAACCTTATCGGGTAGCGCCTTACCGGGCTGAACTGACCTACTCGGTATCTGCCGTATTTTCGACGGCTTCTTTAATCAGCGTCTGAAGCTCGCCGCTCTCGGCCATTTCAGTAATGATGTCGCAGCCACCCACTAGCTCACCAGCCACCCACAACTGAGGGAATGTCGGCCACTGCGCGTAACCCGGTAGGCTGGCGCGGATTTCGGGATTCGACAAAATGTCGACATAGGCAAAGCGCTCGCCACAGGCCATCAAGGCTTCAACGGTGCGCGCTGAAAAACCGCACTGCGGTGCATTGGGCGAGCCCTTCATGTACAGCAGAATGTTGTTGGTGGCGATTTGTTCTTTGATCGTTTCGATAATGTCCATCAGGATTCCTTGGTAAAGCGTGTTTTTGTGCGTTTGTTACCCAAAGGCCCTTTTACCCAATGGCCCTTTGATACGCGTGGAATTAGCCCACTATTTTAACCCATTTACCACCAAAAATACCCGTTCCGACCACGGCCAGATTGCCAATAGTGGCGCTTCTGGCTATAGTTCGCCGTTTTCAGGCAGCCATAGCTGCCTTTTTGCGTTTTTAGGAGCATGAGAATCATGAATGCGCTAATGCCAACCTACAGTAGATTGCCCGTGACCTTCAGCCACGGAGAGGGCGTGTACCTCTTCGATACGCAGGGTCGCCGCTATCTCGACGGCATTTCTGGCATTGGGGTGAATGCGCTTGGCCACGCCCACCCGGCAGTTACCGATGCCATTTCAGCGCAAGCGCAGAAACTGGTCCATACCTCCAATTTGTACCGCATAGCCGCGCAGGAAGATCTTGCGCAGGCGCTCACCGCTGCCTCGGGCATGGACAACTGCTTTTTTGGCAATTCAGGCGCAGAAGCCAACGAAGCGGCTATTAAGTTGGCCCGCTTACACGGCCACCAAAAAGGCATCAGCAAACCCGCCATCGTAGTGCTGGAGGGGGCTTTTCATGGGCGCACACTTGCGACATTAAGCGCCACGGGCAATCGCAAAATTCAGGCGGGCTTCGAACCGCTGGTCAGTGGTTTCATACGCGCACCGCGCAATGATGTTGAAGCTTTGGAACAAATAGCAGCCAATAATCCAGACGTGGTGGCTTTTTTGGCGGAGCCTATTCAAGGCGAAGGCGGTGTGAGGCCTCTGGACGCAAGCTATCTTCAGGCAGCCCGCAAAATCTGTGACGAACATGGCTGGTTACTCATGCTGGATGAGGTACAAACAGGCAATGGTCGCACAGGCAATTACTTCGCGTACCAGGGCATGGGGGTACTACCCGATGTTGTGACAACAGCAAAGGGCCTGGGCAACGGCGTGCCTATCGGCACCTGCATGAGTCGCGGCGCTGCTGCCAACGTAATGGGGGCCGGCCAGCACGGCTCAACCTATGGCGGCAACCCACTGGCCTGCGCCGCCGCCCTGGCAGTGATCAACACTATCGAGCAGGAAGGGCTAAAAGCCAACGCCGAGGCAATGGGCAGCGTAATCACCCAGTTTTTGCGCAACGACAGTGCTGCCTCAGGCCGTATTAAGGAGATTCGCGGCAAGGGCTTGATGCTTGGCATCGAACTGGAACGCGACTGCAGCGAGTTAGTGCAACAAGCCTTGGATGCCGGGTTTCTGATCAACGTAACGGCCGGCAGTACGATTCGCCTTTTGCCACCGCTCATCATTGATGAAGCACAGGCTACTGAGCTTGCGCAGGGCGTCGCCAATCTCATTGGCGAGATAGGCTAATTCTTCGGCGATAAGAAAACGCTTATACCGCAGCGTTTAAATCACAGGTTAAAAAGAAAAGGGCTACTACTATGTCGAATACTCGGCACTTTTTGACGTTGCTGGATTTTAGTCCGGCAGAGTTACAACAAATCCTGCAGCGGGCCAGCGAGCTCAAGCAACAGCGCGCCAACGGCACACAGCAGCGCACGCTTGGCGATAAAGTGTTGGGCATGATCTTTGAAAAATCGTCAACGCGCACGCGCGTATCTTTTGAGGCTGGGATGGCCCAGCTAGGCGGCCACGCAATGTTTCTGTCTCCAGACAACACGCAACTGGGCAGAGGGGAACCGGTAGAAGACAGCGCGCGCGTTATTTCATCTATGGTCGATATTGTGATGATTCGAACCTTTGGACACGACATTGTAGAGCGCTTTGCAGCGCACTCCCGTGTACCAGTGATTAATGCCCTCACCGACGACTACCACCCCTGCCAGCTACTGGCCGACATGCAGACATGGCAGGAAGCACGCGGCAGCATTGCCGGAAAGACAGTGTGCTGGGTGGGAGACGGCAACAACATGTGTCAGTCGTACATCAACGCAGCTCGTCAGTTCGATTTTGAGCTACGCATTACCTGCCCTCCTGGTTTTGAGCCAGATGCAACACTGCTCGCGCAGAATAAAGAGCGGGTTCGCGTCGAGCACCAGCCGGCCGAAGCGGCTCGTGATGCCGACTTGCTGGTAACGGACGTGTGGGCATCTATGGGCCAGGAAAGTGAGCAGGAAGCGAGAGCAAAACTGTTTCAGCCCTATCAAATCAACAGCGAACTGCTGAGCCATGCCGCCAGCGATGCGCTCTATATGCATTGCCTGCCCGCACACCGGGGCGAAGAGATTAGCGCCGAGCTAATGGATAACCCTGACACCATCATTTGGAATGAAGCAGAGAACCGTTTACACGCCCAAAAAGCCCTGATCGAAACCCTGCTAAACGTAGGGGCATAACACCCCCAAAACCGCTTCAATCAATCCTCGCAACACCCCACTTGGCTGACCCTGTTCCGGGTCGGCGCAAGTAATATCTTTTACCTATAACAAAGCCCGTTTTTATTCGTAAAGAGTACAAGAAGAGGTTTCTCGGCATCTCTCTGGCGGGCGACTCGAGAACTAAAGGGCTGCACGGTTAGTAGTTACAGACACAACCACCTATCAACAAGTTATCCACAATATAAACCCAGCCTAATTGACTTGCAAAGCAAGGGCCTGCGCTTTATCTTGTACCTGAATCAAGCAAATACCCCTATATGTTGGGAGCATACTGTGGTGACTGGTCAAAAAATGACCAGAAGCGGTTAAAAAATAGACACTAAAATAAGTAAAAATACGCGAGCCATCTACCACAACATGAAATTTACTGGCGGCTAACAACCGCCGACCGTCGGCATTTATCTGAAACAGATACTAAAGCGGGTACTAAAGCGGGTACTAAAGCAGATGGCACGCGCCATCGGAGAGAGCCAGAATTAACCGAAATTGGCCCAGTGCGGGACAAAATCGGAAGATAAAACTGTGTACATAAAAAGATCAAAACTATCTAGACAACAATCTAGACAACAATCTAGACAACAATAAGGTGCCAAGCCAGCACGTCAGGCCAGCACTTAAAGCCAGCGCAGAAAGACCGGAGACAACATGCAGACAGAAACGAACATTGGCGGCTCTCCAGCCACCACCGCTCCCAGTCAGGAGCCCACAACCGTCACCAGTGGCATCGCCGCTACCGCACCAGGCCAATTACGCGTGATTAAACGGAATGGCACCGTCGTTCCGTTTGAAGCGAGTAAAATAAGCGTGGCGATTACCAAAGCGTTTCTGGCAGTAGAAGGAGGCACCGCAGCCGCCTCCAGTCGTATTCACGAAACAGTCGCCAAACTCACCGAGCTGGTTACTGCCACGTTCCAGCGCCGCATGCCCTCGGGCGGCACAATCCACATCGAAGATGTTCAAGATCAGGTAGAGCTTTCACTGATGCGCTCTGGTGAACACAAAATCGCGCGCGACTACGTGATCTATCGCGAAGAGCAAGCGCGCAAGCGTGCTGACAAGCAAAATCTTTCCGAAGCAACGCAAGCCGCGGCCGGTGGCATCAACGTTGTGCAAGCTGATGGCTCTCGCGTACCACTGGATCTCGATCGTCTACACACGATAGTCAGCGAGGCCTGCACCGCTCTTAGCGACGTGAGCGAAACAGACATCCTCGATGAAGCGCTGAAAAATTTGTACGACGGTGTCACCGCCGATGAACTGAGCACCTCACTGGTCATCACTGCCCGAACAATGATCGAGCAGGAGCCAAACTACACCTACGTTGCCGCGCGCCTGCTGTGTGACAACCTGCGCTCAGAGGCGCTTAACTTTTTGAACGTTGCCGCTAGCGCCACCCAAAGCGATATGACAACCCTGTATGCGCAGGCATTAACGGCCTACATCAGCAAGGGCATAGAGCTAGAGTTATTAGCACCCGGCCTGCAAGACTATGATCTGGATCGATTGGGCAAAGCCCTACTGCCAGAACGTGATCTACAGTTTACTTACCTCGGCCTGCAAACACTGTACGACCGCTACTTCATTCACAGTGATGATGTGCGTATCGAATTGCCACAGATTTTCTTCATGCGCGTCGCCATGGGCCTCGCCACAGAAGAAGATGATAAAAACGCGCGCGCGATAGAGTTTTACCAGCTACTGTCGTCGTTCGATTATATGAGCTCAACGCCTACTTTGTTTAACGCGGGCACACTGCGCCCACAGCTTTCCTCGTGCTACCTCACTACCGTGCCCGACAACCTGCACGGTATTTATGGCGCGATCCAAGACAACGCCATGCTGTCAAAGTTTGCCGGCGGCCTGGGTAACGACTGGACCCCAGTACGCGCATTGGGTGCCTACATCAAGGGCACCAATGGTAAATCGCAGGGCGTTGTGCCCTTTTTGAAAGTCGTCAACGATACCGCAGTAGCGGTTAACCAGGGCGGCAAGCGCAAAGGCGCAGTGTGTGCCTACCTGGAAACCTGGCACCTGGATATCGAAGAGTTTGTTGAGCTGCGCAAAAACACTGGCGATGATCGCCGCCGTACGCACGACATGAACACCGCCAACTGGATTCCTGACTTGTTCATGAAGCGCGTCTTTGATGGCGGCGACTGGACACTTTTCTCGCCTAACGATGTGCCCGATCTGCATGATCTGTACGGCAAAGAGTTCCAAGCCCGCTACGAGCAGTATGAAGAAATGACACGCAACGGCGAAATGAAGCTGTTCAAGACCATTCCTGCAGAGACACTGTGGCGCAAGATGCTGGGCATGCTGTTTGAAACAGGCCACCCCTGGATGACCTTTAAAGATCCGTGCAACCTGCGTTCACCGCAGCAGCATTGTGGCGTAGTGCACTCTTCCAACCTTTGCACAGAGATAACGCTGAACACCAACGCCGATGAAATCGCCGTTTGTAACCTAGGCTCAGTCAACCTGCCTCAGCATATTGATGAGAATGGGCTGAATCTGGAAAAGCTGCAAAAAACCGTCAACACCGCAGTACGTATGCTCGATAACGTTATCGACATTAACTACTACTCGGTTGATCAGGCAGAGACATCTAACTTCCGCCATCGCCCCGTTGGTCTAGGTTTGATGGGCTTTCAGGACGCGCTGTACAAGCAGTCACTCGCCTATGCCTCTGATGAAGCCGTCGCCTTTGCTGATCGCTCCATGGAAGCCATCAGCTATTACGCAATTGCTGCATCCAGCGCGTTGGCAGCAGAACGTGGCGCCTACTCCAGCTACGAAGGTTCACTGTGGAGCCAGGGCATCTTCCCTATCGACTCACTGGACAAGCTGATCGAACACCGCGGCGAAGACTACATTAACGTTGATCGGAGCCAAACTCTGGATTGGCCAACACTGCGCGAGCAAGTGACGGCTCAGGGCATGCGCAACTCCAATGTGATGGCCATTGCACCGACGGCAACGATTGCTAACATTACGGGTGTGTCGCAGTCCATCGAGCCGACCTATCAAAACCTGTATGTAAAATCGAACCTCAGTGGCGAGTTCACCGTTGTGAACCCCTATCTGGTAAAAGACCTGAAGGCACGCAGCCTGTGGGATCAGGTGATGGTTAACGATCTCAAATACTATGATGGCAGCGTGCAGTCTATCGACCGCGTTCCAGCAGATTTGAAAGCTGTTTACTCAACGGCATTTGAAGTGGAGCCACGCTGGTTGGTTGAATCTGCGAGCCGTCGCCAGAAATGGATTGACCAGGCGCAGTCTCTGAACCTATACATCAACAACGCCAATGGTAAGAAGCTGGACGTTACCTATCGCATGGCGTGGTACAGCGGCTTGAAAACCACTTACTACCTCCGCTCTTTGGCAGCTACTGGCACTGAGAAATCAACAATTGATACGGGCACACTCAATGCCGTTTCAAACGAAGGCTCAGATGAGCTAAGTGGTGGGCCAGCTCCCGTACCGGAAGCCTGCTCACTGGATGACCCCGATTGCGAGGCCTGCCAATAGGCGGCCTCCTTCGCTCCCGACACACACAGTTTTTAAAAAATAGTCATTAAACACGCCATTAGAAAACAACATTAAGGGAACTGACACCAATGCTATCTTGGGACGAGTACCACAAAGAAGACACCGCAGCGGCACCGCAAGCCGCAGCAGCAGCTGCAACAGCTTCAGCACAGGAGCAAACTGCCGAAGCACCTAAGGACACTTCGGCAAACGTGCCAGCAAGTACTTCAACGACAGCTGCTGCAACTGAGCCCAGCGCATCAGTGCAAACCTCTGATGCAGTGGCGCAAGCCAGCCAGAATCTTGCCAACATGGATCTCACTCCAGGCTTGGAAGAATTAGAAATGGGCGCCTCTCGGGTATCTGTTGATGAGAAGGCAATGATCAACTGCCGTGCTGACCTCAATCAACTCGTGCCATTCAAATACGACTGGGCGTGGCAGAAATACATCGATGGATGCGCCAACCATTGGATGCCACAGGAAATCAACATGACGGCCGATGTTGCCACATGGAAAAACCCTGAAGGCCTCACTGATGACGAACGCCGCATCGTCATGCGCAACCTTGGCTACTTCTCTACAGCAGATTCGTTAGTGGCGAACAATTTGGTACTGGCCATTTATCGGCTTATTACTAACCCCGAGTGCCGCCAGTACTTACTGCGCCAAGCTTTTGAAGAAGCGATACATACTCACGCCTACCAGTACTGCATCGAATCGTTAGGCATGGACGAAGGCGAAGTTTTTAACATGTACCGCGAAGTGCCATCGGTCGCCAAAAAGGCAGCTTGGAGTATTTCTCACACCCATGAGCTGAGCGACCCTACCTTTACTACAGGCACGCAGGAAACTGACCAAACGTTACTGAGAAACCTTATTGGTTTCTATGCGGTTACCGAAGGCATTTTCTTCTACTGCGGCTTTACCCAGATCCTCTCGATGGGTCGACGAAATAAAATGACGGGCGTTGCTGAGCAGTTTCAGTACATTCTTCGTGATGAATCTATGCACCTGAACTTTGGCATAGACGTGATCAACCAAATCAAGCTCGAGAACCCACACCTGTGGACAGAAGAGTTTAAAGAAGAATCCATTCAGATGATTCTGGAAGGCACACAGCTAGAGATTGAATATGCACGCGACACTATGCCACGCGGTGTTCTCGGCATGAACGCAAGCATGATGGAAGAGTACCTGCACTTCATCGCTAACCGCCGCCTCTCTCAACTCGGCTTACCAGAGCAGTTCCCCGGTGCGCAGAACCCCTTCCCCTGGATGTCAGAAATTATGGATCTGCGTAAAGAGAAGAACTTCTTCGAAACGCGAGTCATTGAATATCAAACTGGCGGCGCGTTGACCTGGGATTAACACCCGGGTCTTACTGAGGAATATCGCATGAGCAACAACGATAAAAATGCTGCCGATACTGAGACAATCCTAATGGCATTGGATCAGATCAGCCAAACCATTGAAGTAATGACTTCAGTGGTTGGCAAACTACGTAATCATATGGAGCGCAGAGAAGCCGCCGCTGATCAACAGCAATCTGAACTGCAGGCTGATCTGCCCGCAGACAAAATACTGCACTAGCTGTCTACAATTCTAGCGAATAGTCATGTTTCATAGGCTGGCTCCATCTGGAGTTCAGCCTACCCTCTCTCTACCCTCTCCCAACACTCTATCTTCACACAGACGAACACAGCTTCTACGTTGGTTTCACCTGCCATTCCGAAACAGATACGAAAAAAAACCGCCTGAAGTATTCGAATGACCGGCAAATTTCCTATATCTTCTCTTCCAACGCATATTCAAAAAATAAACAGCTTTAGCATCATGGAGACCACTGCACATGGCAGAGTTATTCACCCTAGAAAATCTGGCTAACCTTGGCGTGCTCATATTTCTACAGGCGGTATTGGGCTTTGACAATTTACTCTACATCTCTATTGAATCGAAACGCGCTCCCGTACACCAGCAAGCTATGGTGCGCCGCAACGGCATTCTGATCGCCATCGCACTCAGAATTATTCTCCTGTTCACAATGGTGCAGCTGATTAGCTCGTTGACCGACCCGTTTTTCCATATCGAACTACCCGGCTTTATAGAGGGCTCCTTCAACTTTGCCACAATCGTCTTTTTGTTCGGCGGTGTGTTCATCATGTATACCGCTGTAAAAGAGATTAGCCATTTGCTTTCGGTCGACGACCTAAATCAGAGCGTCAACCAGGGCGGCGGTAAATCAGCAGCGTCTGTCATCGCTTTAATCGTATTCATGAATCTAATATTTAGCTTTGATTCAATACTCTCGGCGCTGGCTATCACCGATGTATTCCCGATTTTGGCAATCGCTATTATCGCCTCCGGCCTGGCGATGCTGCTACTGGCCGACACCGTTTCCGAATTTATCACCAAAAATCGAAAGTACGAGGTTCTGGGGCTATTCATATTGCTAATCGTGGGCATTGTATTGCTCGGCGAGGGCGGACATCAGGCACATCTAAAACTGTTTGGATACGCCGTGGAGCCCATGGCTAAATCCACGTTCTACTTTTCAATTGCTGTTTTGGTCATTGTGGACATTATCCAATCTGGCTACCAAAAGAAGTTGGAACTACAGCGAGCCGCAAACCAATAGTGTCGCTTCTGTCCACAGAGCGAGCGCCACAGTTACTGAAGCGGGCATTGTCAGTTAGTCTGGCTGCACTGACGCTGACAATGCCCTATGCAAATGCTCAAATATTCAAATGCAAAATCAACGGTGCGCCAGCGCGTTCCCGCGGGCCTTTTCGCAACAAACAGCTAATCTCCAGCAGCGAATATGTACAACACTACACCATTAAAGAGTTTGTCCAATAAGAGGCCTAGTTCTCATTCCCACCGAATTAACAGCTTTGTTCGCGTTTGACAGAGCCTATTCCTAGCGATTCACGTTTACACTACAAACGACCTAAGGCAGGCACAAACAAAGGACTCACGGATGGCCCTTTATTTGAGAGACAGGCACATGTTTCTATCTATTCTCGGACGATACAAACCGCCAAGCTTTCCCTCAATGGCAGGGGCATTCATGTGCGCCTGCTTGTTACTGGTGTTGCCACTGGCCGCGTCCGCACAGGAAGAAGCCGATAGCCACGACAGCGCAGAGCCGGCGCCCAGTATTTGGCGGGTTGGACCAGATCAGATGTTACGGTTTCCTAGCGAAGCAGCAGCAGTTGCGAGCGATGGCGATGTCATCGAGATTGAGGCCGGCACCTACGACAATGATTATGCAACCTGGTACCAGAACGGGCTTACCATTAGGGCCGTCAACGGTATGGCTCACCTTCGATCAAGAGGGCTAATACCCAATGGTAAAGCGATCTGGGTAATCGCCGGTAGTGATACCCTTATCGAGAATATCCAGTTTTCCGGTGCCCGGGTTGAAGACACCAATGGTGCTGGCATACGACATGAAGGCGGCAATCTTCGACTGCACAATACCTTTTTCCACAACAATGAATTTTCAGTGCTAACAGGCGCGCAAGAGGGCGTTTCCCTCGATATTACCGACTCGCGGTTTTGGTTTCATAAACGGCAGTCGCGGTATAGCCACGGTATTTATGTGGGCGCGCTTGCACGGCTTAGCATCACCGGCAGCCATTTCAAGGGCACTGACCGCGGGCACCAAATCAAAAGCCGCGCTCGGGAAAACCACATTTTGTATAACCGCATAGAGGACATACCACAGGGAAACTCTAGCCGGTTAATTGATCTCCCCAACTGTGGCCTAAGTATCGTGATGGGCAACGACCTACATCAGGCTGCCACAACACATAATATTGATGCTATCGGGTATGGCGCCGAAGGTTGCGAGGGTCGCGAGCCTAGAGAACTTGCGCTATATGTGGTGAATAACACTTTTATCAATGAAGCCTCCGGCGGCTCTCTGGTGAGAAATCATTCAGAGGCTAGTACGCTAGTTGCCAACAATCTGATTGTCGGCCGCGGGTTTCATTTGCTAGGTAAGGGCGACAAAGTGAACAACGTAAAGGGCTCCCTGTCACGGGCGAAGAAAGGAGTCTGGGCACCTAGTCGTAAATCACGCGCGATTGATCGATCACAAAAAGTGCCCCCGGTAGAGGGGCGCCTGCTAATCCCTACGAAGGTCTTTGTGCCACCTGCGGGCTCTGCTGCACGTAAGACGAAAGGTAACTTGGATATTGGTGCTCGAGATTACCTGGGGCGATAAGCATCCCAAGCTCATCCTCACTTCGCGAGTCAATCGCCAACTAACGTACCGTGAAACTGAAAATCTGCATCAATAGCAAACCAGGGCAAACCCAAATCTGAAAGCCATGCGAGCCCGGCAGCTGACTCATGCAGCATTGCAATAGTGGCACTGCTTCCCGCCACCAGGCACTGGGGCGCGAGCACGCTTGCTGCAATCAAGCCCTCAACAGGCCAGCCAGTAGTTGGGTCTAAGATATGGCCGTATCGTTTGCCCTGAACCACCATGCAACGTTCGTAATCGCCGCTACTTGCCAAACCGCCCTCGGGTAAAGTCACCCAGGCAGCGGCCTTATCTTTTTGAGCAGGGTGTCGTATACCAACCGGCCAACCCTTTGCGCTAGCCGGGGTGCCCACAGCAACCATGTCACCGGCAAGATCAACAAGCGCTGCCTGTGCACCGTGTTCACGCAATTGGGCCGCCGCACTGTCCGCGGCATACTCTTTAACACAGCCGCCAAAATCGATTTCCATGCCTGCACTCGGTAAGGCAATGTGCGACTCTGACCATTCAACCTGCCGCCATCCCACCAGCAGGAGTAATTGATCAAGGGTGCTCTGCGATGGCAGTACGCCCGATTTGAAATTCCATGCTCGGCGAAGAACACCGGAAGTAAGATCGAATCTGCCATCGCTCTCGCGCCAGAGAGTGTCGGCATACCGCAACAACCCGGCAGTTTCCGGATCGATGGGCACAGCGGTACCCGTACCGGCTGCCTCATTAATTTTTGTAGTCAGCGAATCATCGGTGTAACGGCTGTATTTGCGCTCTAGCCGCCTTACTTCGTTTTCGGCGACAGAAATTAAAACGGAAGGGTCTTGACCATCGGCGACTTCAAGACGCAGGCGACAGGGGCCGCCCATCGCCTTAAAGCTATGCTCGATAAGCTGCATATGCAGCGGCGGGTGTACTTGAATATCGCCGGGGCGTCATTTAAATCGATAGTTGAGCCCGAGGCTATAGCGCCAGAAATCAACGAGAGCCGGTGATTCTTCTCCGCCATAAACTCCCCAGGTTTCATCGGATCGATAACGCTCACCGACCACGTTCACCGACCAGTTACCGATGTCTTTCTTTACTTTCACACCGTAGGTAAAGGCGCCGTAGGCTGATAGGCGATGATCATCTGCAAAAAACGCCTGCTCTTGATCAACAACATTGGCAAAAAACTCAGCCTCGTCCTGCGTGTAGTAGCGCAAGAACGGTGTCACCTGAAGATCGTCACCAAAGTTTTGAACCCAGGCGACATCCAACGTGTGTGAAACCACGTCCCAATCATCGTCGAAATAGCGGTAGTCAACATGCAGCGCAGCGTCACGCTCAGTAAAGAAGCGACGATAACCACCCCCCAGCGTCCACTCTTTGCGCTCATCAGGACGACTATCGCGAAACTTGTAAGTGTCCGTTAAAAAACCATCCCGGTAGGTATAGCTGATACCAAACCGAACCATGGCCTGCTTACTCACAATGCGCGTTACACCAACCCATGCAGAGCGAATGTCTTTTTCATCCTCCAGCGTATTCGTTGGAACCGCACCTTGGGTTGGCTCGATGTCATCGCTGGAAACGCTGACGGCGGCACCATAGGTCGTCAAACCATCTTCGCTGTTGAAGGATGCATCCAAGCTGAAAGCATCAGATGAATAATCATCCTCGTCAGAATTGGTGTAACTGAAGCCGGCATTACCCCGCTCGTAAAAATATCGCGTAGTAACACTTACCTCTGTGCGAGTGTCTTCGATACTGGCGCCACTCAGAATAACTTTCGGATCACCCTCAGCACTCTCGCCGACAAACCAGGGCGATGCACCACTCATGTCTTCCCATTGCACATCAAGTGCAAAAGACCAGTTCTCTGCAACGGGCGTTAACAGATGAAACTGGGCAACATCAATATCATATCGCTCGCCACCGCCGCCGAAGGCTTTTTTTCCTTCTAGATCGTCTTCGGTGTAATTCGTATAGCGTATACCCACTTCCGCGTTCTCAGGGGGAGAATCGGCTAAGGCCGTTTGATACGCAGGTAACAATAGGGCACTGGAGGTAAGTGCCAGCAGGGCAGATTTTTTCTCAGCAGGGCTTTTTATTCTTTTGCTGTCTGACATCAGTTACACCCACAACCGCCGCCAGCGGCCCCTGTTCCACCAGAGGACGCTTCTTTACTGGCATGTAGCTGATTGCGCATTTGCGCTTCCATTCGATCAGAACTCCACTGCATTTCTTCCTTGGCGAGCAGACCGCGCTCCCAAGGTTGCACAGTTTCGCAACCGGACAATACAACCAACAACAAAACACCTGTCAGATACTTCAATTTTTATTCTCCTAACAGTTGGACAACAGCGGCGCGAAGCTTCTCGCCGTCACTTTTTTTGAAACCGTGATGAATGATTCGCACCACGCCTTTTCTATCGATGAGATAACCGGTAGGCATTCCTGGCACGCCATATGCGGTGGGCGCTGAGCCGGTCGCATCACGAACCAATGGAAAACTGACTGCAGAGGTTGCTTCCAGGAACCCTAGCGCCTCCTGCTCATCTTCGTCGACGCTGATGGCATAAATTTCAAAGCCGGCTTCTCCAAGCTCGGCTCGTAGCTCTTCAAAGATGGGAAACGAAACGCGGCAAGGGGGGCACCATGAAGCCCAAAAGTCGAGATAGACAACCTTGCCCTGCAAGGACGAAAGGCTAATATCGCCAGTGCCGACGAGGTTTGGCAACACCACTTCCGGGGCAGGCTCGCCTACTTTAACTCCCCCCGCATGCGCGAGGAGAGGAAAGCAGACCAGAAGAGCGAGGGTAAATCGTCTAGTCAGAGTGTTCAGCGTTCTATCTCCAATTGTAGCAATGTCCAGGTATTGTAACCGTGGTTATGCACATGGTACTCAACCTTACTGCCTTCAGGTGCGTCGAAATCCAGCGGCACTTTCACATCAAAGATATTCGCCTTAGTGGGAATATCAACTTCTTGCTGCCACACAGTCTTGCCATCGATGGTAACAGCTACGTGACCAGTAGCGGGCTCCTCAAATGCAAGATTGCCATGCCACAATACGAGATGTAGCACATCACCGCTCTGAATTGCCTCTTTGCTGGACTGAGCAAGCGCTAAGTAGTTACAGAAGCCTGTTTCTACCTCCAATGCACCATCTTCGTTGTACCAGCTATTGTCAGGGCACTCGACGCTATCTGGCCTCTCCGAAGCAAAGGTGTCTTCACTGGCACTTTGCATAGACCAGTCATTCACGTCGACTAGCTGCAGCGACGCACTAACAGGCTGATCCACCACATCAATCTCAACGGTATGTTCTATCCCCAAAGCATGGTGATCGGTGCCGCGCAGACTTACTCGCAACTCATGCACGCCAGGCTGAATGTCATCGGGCAGCTGATAGAAATAGCTGGCATCCCACGCAGTGAGGTGCTCGGCGTTATCATCGTCCGTATCGAGATACACATGGTAGTGGCCCTCGTAAACGTTTCCATGATTGTCGCCGGGCATATCGTGCATACCGCCATGGTGCCCGGGCGTTCCATGCTCACCGGGTTCATGCAATTTAAAGTTGTTAAAAAGCAACTCAAGAGGCACTAGATCACCCGCCGCAAACTTCTGCCGATAGGCTGGCACATCTATATGCACGCTCGCCTTGTAGCTATAGTCATGGCCTTCTTTGGGCGCCGTGGCATACAGGTTGGTAAGACACATCTCGTCGCCCGTACCATCACCCCAATCCACATCACGCGGCGGAAGTTGCTCGCCATTGATGATCGTCTGGTTCTCAGCGCTGTTATCCCAGGTACACTCTAGCTTAAACCAATCGCCAGGCTGCACTAGCAGCTCCTCAGTGAGCTGATAAGTACTCTGCCAGTTGAAATCCCAATCTCGGACATCGAGGATTATCTGCTCCGTACCATCCGCGCGAATAAGCGTGGTTCGGCCAGTCGTGCCCAAGTTATGCATGTGCAAAAATCCATTATGGATAACCCAATCATCGCCCGACTTAAGACCCGCCGGGCCACCAAACAGGCGCATCAAAACATCGGCTGGTACAGCAAAGCCATGATGAACATCAGGATCGCCTGCCGGGATTGTCATCACACCGCCGCCTAAATAGAGTGGGTTGGTGTAGAGAAAGCCGCTGGCAGGGCGCTCAACTTCATCGGTGGTTGCGATGAGAATAGTAGACTGGTCAGGCGTTGGCTCTGCAACCAGCGTGTTGTAATGCATCTGCACCACTAGCAGCGAATCAGGGTGGATCCCCATGCCGGTGCCTTCGGGCACTGTGCCGGGCAGCGCACCTGGAACCCAACCCCCTATCTGGCGAGGTAGCGGAGCACCTTCGATACCACCGGAACCCAGACAGTACCAACCAGGTGAGCCATCTTCACCACCGGCATCTTTGTAGTGATGGGTATCACGCGGTTCGATGATATTGACGATAACGTGGTGCACTTCGGCGACCTGATCAGGAATGACATCGACGGAAGTCACATAAGTGAACTCGTCCAAAGGCCAATCAATAACAAAGCACCGGTGGTCATCAGGCCGTTTGTTGGGCGTGTAGGGTTCCGGCAGCGGCAACCGCAAATCGAACTCGATCTCTGGAAAGGGTGTTACCTCGGGGGCAACATAATCAGTGGGGTCACCTTCGGCAAGATCACTCGCCAACCAATTGCGCAGAATAAACTCATCTTGCGGTGACAGTGTTCGCTCATGCTTCATGCGCGAATAGCCCATCGTTGGAGGCCACGGCGGCATGGTGCCGTTTTCAACGGCAAACGCTGCGGCCGCTGCAACTGACTTCACTTTTTGATAACTATCCAGAGGGAACGGAGCGACGCCATCTTCAACATGGCAGTTGACGCAGTTCTTCTCAATGATTGCGCGGGCGTCGCGATGATACGTGTAGCCCGACACAAAATTGGAAGGAGCCTGAGACACGTCACCTTCAGGTGCTCCGTCGTCTACCCATTGCATAAGTGCGGCTGATTCCTCCGCCGTCGGCTTGGCAAAGCCCACAGGAGGCATAGATTCTGATTCTAGAGAGAAGGTTAGCGCCGAGCGTTTATTGAATACCTGCTCGTAAGTCGCCAGCGGGAAGGGTGCAACACCCCCATCGATATGGCAGTTAGAACAATAGCGATCAATCAACGGTTTGGCCGTGCTGTGCCAGGAGACCTCAGGCAGATCACCTCCCTGAGAGCTTACCTGCGAGCCGCCAGAAGTCGACTCACCTCCACCGCCTCCACCACCGCAACCAGCAAGGGTTACGAAGAAAAAAAGGGCTACCGTTTTCAAAATCAGCTTATTATTCATAATAGTCAACACTAGCATTAAATTTTGGGGACAGTTTCAACATTTTAGCACGCTGGTCAGTATCTCTGCTAGCATCTACAACACCTCAGGGCAGCGAGACTCGTCGGCTTTGACCACTCCTAAGCTTGCGGATATTCTGAGGGTGCGACCAGGGCTTGGATACCCAGCGCGGGTGTAGTTCAACGGTAGAACGAAAGCTTCCCAAGCTTTAGACGTGGGTTCGATTCCCATCACCCGCTCCAGATACAGCCCGCACAGCCTTGCTCTGAGTATACGGCTGTGGTCTAGCTAAACGGCATTCATCCATTGGTTTCAACCACCGGCTGAGAGAGACACGATTCTGGACTCGAAAATTGCACAGCTACTTAACGCAAGACTACTCACTCACTTGCAGGCTGGGACAAGCGATCTTGCTCCAGGCGAGCTAGAAATATCTGCCAGAGCGTTCTGTGACCCGAATGTACTACGAAAAGAACGCGCACGACTTTTCAACAGCACGCCTCAGCCTGTGGCTTTTTCAGGCGAACTACCAGAGGCCTATAGCTATCTCGCCATCGACATAATGGATACACCGGTACTGCTTACGCGCGATGGCGAAAACCAACTCCATGCCCACATCAATGCCTGCGCGCATCGCGGCGCACCAGTCGCAACAGGACAAGGTAACCGCAAAACGCTAGTGTGCCCATTTCACGGTTGGGCCTACAACCTTGACGGCAGCCTTAGAGCGCAACCATCAGCCGACTGCTTCTCAACACCTACCGAACGCAGCAGGCTACAAAAAGTAGCCGTTTCCGAACGCGGGGGAATTATTGTTGTCGCCCCACAAGCCGACGTAACACAAAGTGACGTTGACAATGCGTTGACTGAACTAAGCGACGAATTAGGCAGCTACCAGTTTGCAAACTATCTGCAGTTAACCCGGCGCACAATTGAAGTCGAAGCCAACTGGAAACTCATTACTGATTTAAGCCTGGAGAGCTATCACTTCAACAATTTGCATCGAGACTCCGTGGCAAAATTTTTGGCTGAAAACTCGGTATCAGACCAGTGGGAAACATCCAGCCGCTGGGCATTCCCGCTTAAGTCTCTCGCTGAACTGGCGGCAGTAAACCCCACCGAGTGGCCCGATGAACTTCAGGGCTCCTGCACCTATACCCTTTACCCGGGCGTGATGGTCGTTGTGAACTCTCTGGGGGCCCAGATGATAAGAGCGGAACCAGGCGTCATACCTGGAACATCACGCGTGACCTATACCGGCATGCGCAAAGCAGATTGCGATGAAGAGGCCGCCCGTGCAGCGTGTGATTACGGCGCAGATGTGTTTGCAACAGAAGATTTACCCATGGCCGAGGCGTGTCAGAAAGGGCTGCAGGCGACAGGCCAGACAATGCCGCTTGGTCGCAACGAGCC
This sequence comes from Halioglobus sp., assembly GCA_045106775.1. Classification (GTDB taxonomy): domain Bacteria; phylum Pseudomonadota; class Gammaproteobacteria; order Pseudomonadales; family Halieaceae; genus Marimicrobium. Next base: position 10,801 of record JBGCFE010000152.1, on the reverse strand, counting down.
GCTATTACAATTTTGGCACCAACTTTGGCAGGACGCCGTTCATGAGTGAAAGTTGGGGAAAAGGCTGGTGAAAACGGTTGTCGAAAAAAACTAGACGAAAACGATCAACCTAGCTGCCGCTTAAACGGCGGCAATGAGTCAACAATGGCGCGGCCATAGCGCTTAGTTAGAATCCGTCGATCCATTAACGTCACTCTACCCGTGTCTTGCTCCGTTCGCAGCAAGCGACCACTGGCTTGCACCAGCCGCAGCGCAGCATCGGGCACACTAATTTCCATGAATGCATTCCTGCCCTGCGCTTCGACCCACTCGGCCAGCGCTGCTTCCAAAGGGCTGTCGGGCACGGCAAATGGAATTTTAGCAATCACCACATGACGGCAATAGTCACCTGGCAAGTCCACACCCTCAGCAAAACTCGCCAGACCAAAGATGATACTGCCCTTTCCTTCATCAACGGCCGCGCGGTGGCGTTTCAAAATTTCCTGCTTGCTGTAATCGCCCTGCATCAATATTGGCTCGCCAATACGCCCGCCAAGCCCTTGATACACTTCCAGCATTTGATGTCGTGAAGAAAACAGCACCAGCGTGCCCTCGCGCTCATCAACCAACCCGGGCAGTAAATCTATCAGGGCAGCCGTGTGCGCACTTGCATCCCCTGGGTCACAATCCATCGGCGGAACAGTGAACGTGGCGCTTTCATAATCAAAGGGGCTTGCCACCATTTTGTAATTCGCATTATCAGGCGCTCCGGAATGCAACATGAAACGTTCAAAGGAGTTCAATGCTGTAATCGTCGCCGATGTGACAATCACACCGGCGGCACGCGACCAGAGGCAGTCCTGCAAAATGTCAGAAGCCAACACCGGGCTGCAGCGCAAATCAAAACCAAACTGCCCACCGCTATTGAGGAGCGTAATCCAGCGCGCTTTTGGCGGCACTTCGTTTTCGCCATCCACTGCGTATTCACGCCACAGCGCCAGTGCACCCTCGGCACGGCCTAGCATTCCACCAATATTAATATGCCAGGTTTCGATCTCAGACTTGTCTAGCTCCGCAAATTGATCCTCCATTGCCTCGTCAAGCAACGCCTCAAGTTTAGACAGCGTAAGGCTTAACTTATCGAAGGTTCCCGCCAGCGAGGTTGCAACGGGGACCAGTTGCTCCGGCACTATCCCATGCGGAAACCGCTTCTGCTGGTTGTCGCGCGATGCATTGTTAGAAGAAAAATTACTACGCGGGTTTTCTTCTGGCATTTCTTCAAACAGCGACGCCACTGTTTGTTCGGCCACCTGCAAACCCGCTACCGCTTCTTCCATTTGCCCGGGTAACTTCTCTAGCAACGATTGCGCACCACCAATCTCGCCCAATGCAGAGGCAGCCTGCGCTACCGATTTCTGGCTGTCCTGTAGCCAGGCAATGGTTGTGTGCAATCGGCAAAAACTCGCGAAATGCGAGAGCGCCTTGTCGGGCAGGTGATGCCCTTCGTCAAACACGTAAATACTGTCTTCAGGCGCAGACAAAATGGCGCCCCCGCCAAGCGCCAAATCAGAGAGCGTAAGATCATGATTGGTGACAATGATATCTGCACTTTGTAATTCATCACGCGCTCGATAAAAACTGCACTGGCTTATATTAGGACAACGGCGGCCACTGCACTGGCTGTGATCTGTGGTAACACCAAACCACACGTCTTCGGCGATAGTCTCTGGCCAGTTATCTCTATCACCATCCCACTGACCCTTACCAAGCGCATCCAGCATGCCTGAATACACTGGTATTGCGTCGGCGGAAGTGGGTGCCTCGAACTCGTCGGGATACAGCGCCAACATGCCAGACTGGCCCTGCTCCTGCGACATCAAACGATCCAGCTTGGACAAACAGACATAACGCCGCCTGCCCTTAGCCAAAGCAAAACTAAAATTGAGGCCGCTGGTTTGTCGTATGTCCGGAAGGTCTTTGTTAACAAACTGTTCCTGCAGCGCTATCGTCGCGGTAGCCACCACCAGCCGCTTGTTGAGTCGTCGCGCCATCGGTATAGCCGCAACAGCATAAGCAATCGTTTTACCGGTTCCGGTTCCGGCTTCTATCACACAAACCGCAGGCTCATCTGAGCCCAGCTCGCCGGAGGCAGGAATGCGAGCAAGCGTGTTAGCAATCTCAGCGATCATTTGCCGCTGACCCCAGCGAGGCGTCAGTGATTTAGCCTCTATGATCGCGTTGTAGGCTTCACGAATCTCAACTTTTACTTCATCACTTAGCAAGAGGCCGATTGAGCTATTGCTCGCTCCAACTTGCTAACCACTGAATTGGCATAAATGGCCAGGGCGTACGGGCGATGCGCTTCGGGCATTGCATCGATACGCGCATTGAACTCCGCCTCATCACAAACACCCTCTTCCACAAAAACATCGTCAGGCAACTGCGCTTCGCGGCCATGTAGACGGCGGTACGCATACAAATTGGTAGGATGTAGGCAATACAGGTCTAGCACTTGGCGATCGATTTCAGTTGCAACCGCGTCAGGCGTTTCCAGTTGAGAAGCTACATGGCTGTCCAATTCATTGCCGGCCGCCGCACGCAAAGGAGAACCAAACGAAACGTGCACCCTCCCTTTATCACCCGCGATACCCCGAGCAATGGAAGCAACATCCTCATGCTCAGTCTTGGCGTAACTGCCCTGCTCCACCAACTGATAAAGCTCCTGCGCTTTCATCGCATCGCATGGATCCAGCTCGTAAGAAATGGCAACCGGCACAATATTCAAGCTCGAAATGTGTTCGTCAAATTTTTCTGATTTTTTGTCACGGCTCATTGAGAGCATTTTGATAATAACGGGCTCCGTTTTATCAACGCCGTCTTTTGCCCTACCCTCGCGCTGCGCGATCCAAACTGGAGCGCGCTCCTCCTGTATCGAATGACGAATGTACTTAGACAAGGTTTTTGACGCTGCGAGCAATTCTCTGGGCCCACTCACGGAGCGTTTGACGATGAAACTTTTGTTCAACCGCATGAGGTCAGAAACCCAGGGCTTGGTGAGAAGGTTATCGCCTATCGCAATACGCACAGTATCTCGACCTTGCTGGTGTAGCGCATAATTTGTAAACGCGGGATCCATCGTAATATCCCGGTGATTAGAGATGTATAAATTTGCCTGCGCCGGATCAAGCGCATCCAGCCCGGACACAGAAAACCCAGCGGTAGATTTTTCAATCATACGATCCATGTAGCGCTCGATCACCAATTGCATCGTGCGAACATCGGTAACGCCATGCACTTCTTTGCGCAGTTGCCGCCTTACCACAGGACGAACTAACCCTGGCGCAAAACCGGCTAGCCTGCCAAGACGCCAACTGCCCAGAGCATCCAGAAACTCCGCGCTCGAGAGGAGCGTGTCGAGAACAGGCGCAACTTCTTCGTCGCGGTATGGGCGTATATCGGAAAACGGGTCGCTCAAGGGATTCGTCCGGTCAGGCAGAAGCGGCACACCATAACCAAATTATAACGTGTAGTCATCTGGCGGATGTGGCCGCGTTAAAAAGCCAAAAATGCACCGTTTATAGCGCCAGAGACTGACTTGCATTGGCCTTTTTGCTAGCATGCGGCGCTCCAACTATCGATATAACGTCAAAAACTGACCGTGAGGACACTATGGACGCCGCTTCAGCCACAATGATGACTTTTGGTGCAGCCATGCTGCTACTAAGCTGGATCGCACTGCTTGTTGCAGCCTGGCAGGAAGACTACACGTGGGGTCTATGCACTCTATTTTTGCCACCGCTTTCCTACTTGTACGGCATTGCCCGCCTCGACAAAGCAGGCGAGGCTATTTTGCTGGCAATAGGCGGCTGGGCACTCATTCTGCTCGCTTAGGCAAAAACCAGCGGGCTGAGCTTAACACCCGGTCAACGCGTCAACACAAAACCTGCACCCCCTTGGACACTGTAAGTTGCTGAATATCAACAACTTACAGCATGACCACCACTCCCACTACTGTGACCACCGTCACAAACCACCAACGTTACCAATCGGTAACTCTTATTCGCCTATTCTCATCCCTATAATCGCGCCCAGCGCTGGCCACGGGGTATGCAGTTAGAGGTCGGCAGGGACAAATATTGAGCGCAATATCCAAAACGCTCGAACCAATGTGAGGTTTATAGGGAATGAACACAGCAAGAACTTTAGCAAAAGCTGCCGCAGTCACTGCACTGGTAGCATTTTCAGCAGGCAGCTTTGCCGCCAAGCCTACCAGCATCGTTTTTAACGAAAACGCACAGAACGCTGAGGGCACGCCCTACGCTAACTACATGGTGAAATGCTCAAACGGCAAAAAAGCTGAGCTGACTGCCTGGAACAAGCGCCGCAAATGGTGCGTCGGCGATATGAATAGCCAAGACTGTGAAAAGAAGCAGATAAAAGCTGCTAAGGCTGCCTGTAAGGCCGCATGATTTGACCAGTATCGCTTAGCGACCGCTAAAACAAAAAAGGCTGCCAAATGGCAGCCTTTTTTATTGCCGAAAAGCGCTCCCTATCACTCAAGATAGCGCGCGCGCAGTTCACTGATCTCTGCTGGCCCCACATTCAACGCATCTGCCAGGTAGGCTTCCAAAGAAGGATACTCTCTATCGATCGCATCCAGTGCCTGCGCCAAATAGGCTTCATGCACTTCTAACATGGGCACTATCACTTCAGCGTTCATGTGCTCCATCTCGTATTTCTCCTGCAGTCTCTCGATTTCGCGCTCTGGCAAAAAGAACCGCCGAGTTAACAAATAATCGCGCATGATTGTTGCGCGAGGCACACCCAACGCCAGCAAGACAATGGCAGCAGCAAATCCGGTACGATCTTTACCCGCGGCACAGTGCACTAGAAAGCGACTATCGGGCACCGCCAGAATTTCTTTGAACATGCGCGCATAGGTTTCGTTTTGCGCCAGTGCAAAATCATGGTTTATCTCGACCATGAAGTCGTACATAACCTCTGGGCCAGCCAGATGCGCATCAGCTTCTTCAAAAAAGCGGGAATTACTCCCCGGAATAATCGGTAAGCTGATGATGCGAGGCGTATTGGCAGACGGTAGCCGGCTTGGGTCGCTCTCCTGCTCTTCAACACGGCGAAAATCGCAGACCAAATCCAGCTGCAGCGTTTCTAGCAGTGCAACATCGTGCTCGCTCAAATTTGACAGCTGCCCCGAGCGGAAGAGATACCCCCACTTCACTGAACGACCGTCGGCCGTTTGGTAGCCACCAAAATCTCTAAAATTCGGGGCACCGTGCATCCCAAGCCGCCGCTCGGTGGCTACCGCACGGGTTCCATGCTGATCCGTTAACTCGAAGAAATGTCGGCTTGCCAGGGGTAGCCCGCTCAATCGCGCGCGAGAAGCCTCTTCATCGTGATGAATCGTGGCAGAATCATGCGCAAGGACGGGGGCCACCGTTACCTTCGTATCGGGGGCAGACACCCGCCATTCAACATGATAATCGCCCTGCGCTTCGCGCCAAATTTCTATCTCTTCTGGTAACAACATAATGAGGCGCTACTATTCTCCGGAATATTCAAAAACGGCCCGAAGCAGAGTCTTGATGAGGTTTAGCTGGTTTTCCAGTGCCTCCTCACTAAACGGGTCCTGACCGAGTAAATCACGATACATGGGGGCCATGGTGACATACGACATCACCAGATTGTTAAATGCCATTACTGCCCAAGGCTGCAGGCCTGCATCTTCCAGCAAACTAAGATTTCCATCTTGCAAACCAGAAGTAGGTTGGAACATGGGCCGAAACAGGCGATCGATCAACTCATTGGTATGCGGGCCTCCGGAAAGCGCCGCGTGCTGCAGGAGCCGCGCGAGATTGGGGTTAGCGTGGTGCTGGCGCACGATCACCTCCAACCAGTCAACCACTCGATCCTGCGTCAGTGGCCCACTATCCAACTCTGCCAGAGGCGCCGAAAAATCCTCAAGCAATCGATCCAGAACCGCCTGATAAAGCGCTTCTTTGTTCTTGAAATGGTTATAAAGGCTAGGAGAGCGGATACCCACACTGTCGGCCACATCCCCCAGCGAGGTGGCTGAATACCCTTTTTCCGCAAACAAATCTTCTGCAGCATCTAGAATCCTATCTGCTGTGCTAGGTGCTTGATCGGTAGCGGCGGCCTGGGTATCCATGGGGGCTGTCCAATAGAGCGCTTACCCTGCCGCCTAAATAGAGGCATTACAGCGGGGATTAATAACTAATAGGCGTTAGTATACCCCACGAATCTGCGGTCCAGCCAGAGGTGTAATGGTTGACAAGCACTAGGGCAGTGTGAATAATCGCGCATCCTGTTTTTTACCCCCGAGGAATCAGACCCGTGGCCAACTCCCCACAAGCGAAAAAACGCGCGCGTCAGGCTGAAAAGCGCCGCAACCACAACGCAAGCCTGCGCTCTTTAGTGCGCACCGTGATTAAGAAGGTAAACTCGGCTGTAGAAGCTGGTGATGCTGCTGCTGCCAAAACGGCCTATGATGATGCAGTGCCCGTGATCGACCGCATGGCCGATAAAGGCATCATCCACAAAAACAAAGCAGCTCGCCATAAGAGCCGCCTGAACGCCCAGGTCAAAGCACTCGCAGCGTAACCTGAGCTCAGCCAAAATCAAAAAAGCCGGCTATATCAGCCGGCTTTTTTATGCCTAAAATTTGGTGCCTTTAGCTTCGTACGCCCAATATTAGGCGCCCAAGTTCATGCGCCCACTTTCATCCGCCCAATGTTGCCTGGCGATTCAATGGGTTTGCACGGCGCTTGCCAGCTGCTCTTAAGCAGCTGAACTAGCTTTGGCAGCCTCATCTTCCTCATGGGCCTTGGCGAACTCCGCCAACATACTCTGTTCATGTGCTTGCGCTTCCTGCGTATCCAGCGGTCGCTCGAGTGAAGACCAATCGATATCACCGTCAGTCGCCATGTTTTCATAGTCGAGAATCCCCAACTCTTCAAACTTTGGCCGTATGCCATCAGTAAGCAAACCGATACGTTTCAAATTCGGAATCACTCGCTGGAAAAGAAGATTTCGGAAGGTGGACATGACAAACCCGTCCAATACCTGCTTACGCGCGGCCTCGACATCCCAACCAAAATGGCGGAAGACATCGGTAGCAACCAAGCGCTCGCGGCTGATCGCACACGCTTCATAGGCAAACAACGCACGCTCTTCACGCTCTTCGTCGGTGAGCGTTTTCACAAATTCTTCTAAGTAGTTAACGCCAAAGGTTACATGGCGCGCTTCATCACGGGTTACCAGATACACCACATCCTTTAAGATTGGATCAGGCGTCGTTTCGCGTGTTGTGTTAAATGCCGACAACGCCAACCCTTCAATAACGATCTGCATACCAATGAACTTCATATCCCAGCGCTCATCGGTCAATATTTTGTCGATGATGCTTTTGAGGTGCGTATTAATGGGATACATCATGCCGATGCGTTTTTGTAGGTACTTGTTGAACACCTCCACGTGACGCGCCTCGTCAAAGGTCTGCGAAGCGGCATAGAGTTTGGCGTTAAAAGAAGGTGCGCAGGAGCACAACTGCGAAGCGACCAGCAATGCGCCCTGCTCCCCGTGCAAGAATTGCGAGAGACTCCACGCGTTCATGTGCAGCCAGAACTCGTCTTGCGTTGCTTCGTCCATTTCCAGATACGGGCCATAATCCTGCAGATTCATCATTTCAGGGGCACGCTCGAACTCTGGCCAGGGGCGATCCCAGTCGATGTCCATCTCAGGATCCCAGTTGAGCTGCTTGCCCAACTCATACAGCTTGCGAATGCGATCATCCTGGACTTTGTAGTCCCAGTTGTACGCACCGGTTAAAGGCGTGTTAAAAATTTCGGCAACGTGTTCAACCTGCTCGCTGGTAAGTACATCTTCAAGATCGGGATTTTCGCGCGGATAGTCTGCGCCGGGATAAGACTGAATCTTTCGGGGTGTTTCGTCTGACCATTCAATTTTCATCGTGTTAAGACCTCTGGAATATTGGATGCTCTGGACTATGCGCAATCTGTGCAATACCAACAAGGTAAAGTCTTGTCATTATACGGTCAATTGTGGCCAAATAGAGGAATGCCAAATGCCACAACGCCAGCGCAGTACTTTCTTATCCTTATCGACATGGTGGAGGGCCCCAATTGCACGCGTGAGCAACTGCTAGAAGGCACTTCGCTACAGGAGAAGGGCATTGCAGGTATCGGCGCACGCGTAAGAGACCAAGACTTCACGCAACTGGTGCTCAATGCCCAGTCGCTAACAGGTGATCCAGCCTTGGGCCTTAAACTTGGCCTGCGCTTGAACCTAAGTGCCCATGCGATTGTCGGCCAGGCATTCATGGCCTGCGGCACCCTTGAAGAAGCACTCCAGCTGTTACTCAAGTATCACCATCTACTCGCCAACTCTCTGGATATGGGGCTGGAAATTACTGACGAACTCTGCGCACTGACCATTGCCAGCACCCCAGAAGAGGCAGACATCGAGTTTGGTTATGAATTGGTATACGGCGCAATTATCAATACGCTTCGCGGGCTACTAAACCAGCCCGATCTTTGTCTGCGAATGGAAATGCCGTATCCCAGGCCAGCGCATGCCGAACAATACTTCGATGTGTTTGGCCCAGACGTTCACTTTAATTGCGTGCGTGGCCGCATCCTGTACGACAAGTCTCTGCTGCAAACTGCACTGCCTTCTTCCAATCCGGTGCTGATGAATCTGTATGAGGCCGAGTGTGCAAGGCTGCTAACAGATCTCGAAGGCGAGAGCTCTATTTCGGAGCAAACTCTGCGCCTGCTGCGCAAACTCGAAGGTCAGTATCCGCAAATGCCGCAAATAGCAGCAATGCTCAATTTCAGCCCGCGCACTTACCGCCGACGTCTGGACGACGAAAAGAGTTCTTTTCAAGCGCTGTTGGATCAGGTGCGCGCAGAACACGCAACCCGCTATCTGCAAAACACGCGTCTGCCACTGTCCAGCATTGCTTACATGGTCGGCTTCAGCGACGCGTCTAACTTTAGGCGCGCATACACCAAGTGGACAGGCCGCTCCCCACGCGAGGTAAGAGATGGGTAATGCGCTGTCAATTCATATGGGCAGAGCTGCGGCGCAGCGAATCGAAAAAGAAGGATGGTCTGCAGACCTCTTTTCCCTTTTGCTTGGAGCATCAGGCGGCCCCAAATGGTTTGTGCTCGGCCATCTTGATCGCCTGCTGTTTGGCGACTTTTTGCAACGAGGTGCAAAATCGCTAGACGTTCTTGGCTCATCGATCGGCACTTGGCGACACGCCTGCCTGACAATGCCAGATCCGGTTGGAGCGATTGAGCGACTAGAGCAGGGCTATATCCATCAAAGGTACAGCGCTAAACCAACCACCGGAGAAGTGAGCGAAGTCAGTACGGCGATTTTGGCAAACATACTCGGAGAGAATGGGGCCGCCCACCTTGCCAGTCATCCTCGGTTTCGCACGCACATTGTTACCGCGCGCGGGCGCGGGCCCACGGCTACAAGGTCAAAGCTGCCGCTGGCAACCGGCATGGGTGCCGCTGCCCTGAGCAATACGCTGAGCCGCAGATTACTCAACTGGCACTTCCAACGCGTTGTATTTCACAGCGGCGCTGAACCTTTACAAGCACTCGATTTTTTTGATTTCGATACACATTATTGCGAACTCAATTCTGAAAATGTTGCAAAGTCGCTGCATGCCAGCGGCGCTATCCCGTTCATCCTTGAAGGAGAGCGCAATATACCTGGCGCCCCCATCGGGCAATACTGGGACGGCGGTATCATCGACTACCATTTTGATCTCAATCAGTATCGCGGCGATGGCCTAATCCTCTATCCGCACTTCAGTGCAAAGGTAATACCGGGCTGGTTTGACAAATTTCTACCCTGGCGCGAAAGCTCGCTGATGGGTCGCGAACACTTGGTCATGTTATGCCCCAGCGAATCATTCATTGCTGAGCTGCCGTTGGAAAAAATTCCAGACCGAAATGATTTTGTTAAATTGGAAGAAGACGAGCGGATTGCTTACTGGCAAACCTGTGTAGAGCGTAGTAGAGCATTAGCAGAAGAATTCGACGCACTTTTAAACAACAGCAACCCGCTGGCCGGCGTTACCATTATGTGACGATCACGTTACATATTTATCGAGATACTTCTGCATTTCTTTTTTCATCACGGGCGCAAACATTGCAGTCATCACACCTAGCTTGACTGAAATATCGATCACACCATCAGCAAAATCCATTACGCCCTCTACACCCTTGCCCTTAATGCGAACGCTATCGCCCTGCCACTTTGATTTCGCGCCGTGCTCAGACTCCAGTTGCGCGGCCAAACCCTCTGCCGCCTCGCGCACCTCTTCGATGGGCATCGTATAAGGCTTACTTACTTTAAACTTGGCCATTGTGCCTCCGCAGCTAGAGCCCTACACACGGCACTCAACCGAATTTGCCATCAGCCACATTAAAGGCTTGTTTACAGCATTCTTTAGATAGCATTTGCTCAATCATTTTAGGGTCTTCGCTGTAGGCTACGGTACGGCGATCATCAGGTATATCGAACACAGCCACAGCTCTCCAAGGCTCTTCACCCTGGTACAGCACAGTATATCCGGCTACCGTTCCCTGCCCGTCATAATCGGCAACCAGCTCACACACTGGACTGGCCGCTGCCACTTCGCGTGTAACATCAGCACACCCCCATTCGCAGTGGCCAGCAGAAGCAGACCATATCGCGCATGCTTGCTTGGTTAACATTCCACTAACGGTGGTAACAAGACCAA
>JBGCFE010000151.1:0-14164 GCA_045106775.1 Halioglobus sp. | reverse complement strand
CGCGTAACGCGCTGTGGTTTCAATCTAGCGCCGAAACTGACGCCTACTGCACCCGGGCGTTTGCACAACACCTGGAAAAGGCAGCTAAGGGCGAACTACGCCACTGGGCCGAGACAAACGACGGCCTCGTTGCACTCATCGTTCTTCTCGATCAGTTCAGTCGTAATATCCATCGCGGTTCCGCCAAGGCGTTCGAAGGTGACACTGAGGCACTTGAACTGGCTGAGACTGCAATCAATGCAGGCCGTGATAAGCAATTGCCGGCGATCCACAGAGCATTCGTCTACATGCCGCTAGAACACTGTGAAGATCTGCAAACCCAGGAGCAATGCGTGGCGCTATTTGATCAGCTTGCAAAAGCGGTACCTGACGAACAGATCGAGAGTTTTGCGCGCTTCGCTATCGCCCACCGGGATGTCATCGCGCTATTTGGGCGCTTCCCGCACCGCAACGAAATGCTTGGACGAAGCTCAACACCAGAAGAACTAGAGCACCTCCAGAAACACGGTGGTTTTTAGGTACTGATGGTTGATTGCTAGCTGCTGGCGGGCGCCTTCTCGCTGCTGGCGGGCGCCAGGGAAACTCGGCGAAGCGCATAGTCTGCTGACGTCATCTCCGCCTCCCAGACATCAAAGCGCCCAGTGTCCAAATCATCGTAGGCCTGCAGAATCGAGTTGTTAACCTCAGGATAGGCAACCTGATCCCAAGGGCAATCTTCTCGCGCGTAGAATCGACAGGCCATAGACTCGATACCAGGTTCACAGGCCAGCGTATCTACCGAAGCTCGGAAGCCCACGTAAATTTGATTGATAAAGGTAATCGTACCGGCCATGTAGAGACGTAACCTCTCAGACGATAAAATCACTCCCGCCTCTTCTCTAAGCTCCCTAGCCGCTCCTTCTGCCAACGTTTCATTGTTTTCAAGAAAGCCACCGGGGATCGCCCACTTTCCTTTCTGGGGCTCTTGCGCGCGTTGCACCCACAAAAGCTTATTCTCACAGGCAACGAAGGTAGTGACAACGATCATCGGATGATCGTAGCGAGGCTGTTGGCAACGTTGGCAAAAATAGTGGTTGCGCTGCTGGCCTGCAACGCTGTGCGGCAACAATGGGCCGCCGCACTCAGGGCAAAAATTCATGGGGCGCACTACAAACTCCTTTAGCGCTGCGCATAACATTGCTCACAATGCGAGCCCGATTACGATAGCACTTTGCCTTCGCAAAAGCATTGGCGCTATGCTGTCGCCACCACAGCAAGTAACCCAACCATAGAGCACACCATGTCTGACGAAAATCTCAACGTACAACTGCTACTAACGGGCAATGAAATAATGAGCGGCGACACCGTCGACTCGAACTCTGCCCTAATGGCCAAGCGCCTGGGCGAACTTGCACTGGGCGTTTACCGGAAAGTAACTGTAGGCGATGACGTTGCATTGCTGGAACACGAAATGGCGGAAATGGCGAAGCAAGCCGATGTACTCATAGTGAATGGCGGCCTGGGCCCCACGATCGACGATTTAACGGCGCAGATATTAGCAAGCGTCGCCGAGGTGCCAATCGTAGAGCATGCCAAGGCTATCTCTCACCTTGAAGACTGGTGTGCACAAAGAAACCTGACACTCAATGAGGCCAACAGAAAGCAGGCAATGCTGCCAGAGGGGGCTCTCATTATCGACAACCCAATCGGGAGTGCAGTGGGCTTTGAATTAACGGTGCATGGATGCCGCATTATCTGCACGCCTGGCGTGCCCAGTGAACTGGCACCCATGCTCGATGACATCGTCGCGTCCCTCGCCAAACAACTCAACAAACCGGTGGAGCGCAACATACTCAGGCTACAGACATTTGGCCTAGGAGAATCAACTGCGCAGCAGCTTATCTCTGACGCGCTACCGGATTGGCCTGAAGAAGTTGAACTAGGCTTTAGGGCCGGCGCACCGCAGATGGAAATCAAACTGACCATAGATTCCGCCAAAGCGCTGGAGGCACAGCAAAGCTGCCGAACGCATTTAGAATCGCTTTTTGGCGACCATATCATTGGCGAAGGCGATACTCAGATGGCTGAGCGCGTTCTGCAGCTCCTCAAAGAAAAAGGCGCGACACTAACAACAGCTGAGTCCTGCACCGGCGGGCTAATTGCATCCATGCTCACCCGCATACCGGGCTCTTCCAGCGGTTTTCACGCCGGCTTCGTTACCTACGCAGATCACATCAAGCAATCAATGCTGGACGTTAACGAAGCAACGCTGCAGGAACATGGCGCCGTGAGCGAAGCCGTGGTTATTCAGATGGCACAGGGCGCGATGAACAAAGCCAACGCTGATTATGCAATTGCCGTTTCTGGCGTTGCCGGGCCTGATGGCGGAAGCGACGACAAGCCAGTTGGCACCGTGTGGCTGGCATGGGGCAGCCGCCAGAAAATCCATACCCGCAAACTCAATTGGTCTGTAGAGCGAACGCTTTTTCAAACCATGGTGGCGGCGGCCGGGCTGGACGCTATCCGGAGGCTGTTGCTTGGTATTGAGCGGGAGTCTACGTACTTTCGACAGCGCGGCGAATAACTCACGGTTGCAGCTGAGTTACCTGCCACGAATTATCGCTGAGAAGTCTGTATCGAAACCGGTCGTGTAATCGCGATTCACGTCCCTGCCAAAACTCCATTAAATGCGGCACCACGCGGTAGCCACCCCAGAAAGGCGGCAGCGGCACATTGCCATCAGCAAACCGGCGCTCGATATCAGCAAATTGTGCTTCCAATGCCTCGCGCCCCGCAAGCAATTCGCTCTGACTGGAGGCCCAGGCCGCAATCTGGCTCTCCCGTGGCCGGCTAGCAAAGTAGGCTGCAGAGACTTCTTCGCTCACTTTCTGCGCAGTGCCGGCAACAATCACCTGCCTATTCAGCGCGTTCCAGGGGAACAACAGTGAAACATTCGCATTGCTTGCCATAGCCTGGGCTTTGCCGCTTTTATAATTGGTAAAGAACGTAAAGCCGTCTTGGTCGACCCCTTTGCACAAAACGATCCGCTGCCAGGGATCCCCCTGTTCATCGACGGTACCTAACACCATCGCGGTAGGGTCGACTAACTCAGAAGCGACCGCCTGCTGCATCCATTGGTGAAACTGCTCTATTGGATTTTCCTGCAACTGATTTGCAGACAAACCCTGAGCGATATATTCCCGCCTGAAGTCTTCATAGTTCATCGGTTAATCCTTCGTAGTCGGCACAACCGGCGCTCGCCGCATCATGGCGGGGATCTGCGGAAAGGGGAACAACTCTCGCCAATTATCACCATAATCCTGCGCAATACTGTTACCAAAAGCGGCGTTGTAAGCAGTATCCATGTCGGTAATCAGTTGTTCTTGGGAAACCTCGAGTACCATAACCGCAGCCTCCATTAACCCTTCCGTGCGCAGCCTCGCGCCCGGGGATACATCTTCGCCACGGGCTAACGCCGTAAATTGCTCAGCCCAACGCTGCTCAATTTCCTCCAATAACGTCTTCTTGAGTCTATCCATATATGCAAGTATGCGCTGGCTGCCAAAACAGTTAAAGTCTGCTGCACAGATTCAAAAGGAGAAACACGCTCGTGCCATATCACCTCCACGCTTTGCTCATAGTTCTGCTGTCCTTCGCCTTAGTGAGCTGCAGCACTCCAACGCCGACGTCGGCAGTTGCCGATACTGGGGTTGCTACGCCCACTGATCAGGCGCCCATTATCAATTTTCAGGAGCGATTCATTCCACTGGCAACCCGCAAGGGCATGGTCGTTGGCCCCGAAAAACTTGCCGCGGAGATTGGTACACAGATTATGCGCGACGGCGGTAACGCAATCGATGCGGCAGTGGCAACGGGCTTTGCGCTAGCAGTGACATTCCCAAGGGCTGGCAATCTCGCCGGTGGCGGGTTCATGTTGATCCACCTTGCCGATGAAAACCGACAAACGCTCATCGATTATCGTGAAACTGCTCCCGCAGCTGCGGGTCGCGATCTATTTCTAAACACGTCTGGTGAGGTGGATCGCCAGCGCGAGTACTTTAGCCACCAGTCTGCCGGCGTACCTGGTACGGTAGCAGGCCTACTCTATGCGCAAGAAAAGTATGGCAAGCTCAGCCGCGCAAAAGTGCTCGCACCCGCCATTAAACTGGCAAGCAAAGGCTTTCCAGTATCTTTCGCACTGCAGTTCAGCCTAAAAGCGCGAGCCGGGCAACTACTTAAAAACCCTGAGGCTAAGAGGCTCTTTTTCCAACCCGATGGTTCGCTAATCCCTATTGGCGATCTATGGCGACAGCCAGATCTTGCATGGACCCTCACACAAATTCAGCGCAACGGCCACGATGGTTTTTATGGCGGAGAAGTGGCACGTAAATTTGCGCAAGAAATGGTCGCCGGAAACGGCCTGATAACCGAGGCCGATCTAGCCGGTTACCGCGTCATTGAACGCGAACCGGTACGCGGCAGTTTTCACAATTTCGAAGTGGTCTCCACGCCACCGCCCTCATCAGGTGGCATACACATTATTCAGATGCTCAACATCCTGGAAGGCTATGAATTAAACGAGATGGGCCATAATTCCGCCGCATACATCCACCACCTTACCGAGAGTATGAAGCTGGCCTATGCGGATAGGAGCGCCTATCTGGGTGATCCGGACTATGTTGAGGTACCAGCACGAACACTGACAAGCAAAGCGTATGCACAACGACAGCGGGCACTCATCAACAGCATGTCGGCAACCCCCTCTGCACAAATTGCACCCGGAAAAGCGTTTAAAGCGGCTCCTTATGAAAGCACTGAGACAACCCATTACAGCGTCGCCGACGGAGAAGGCAATGTGGTTGCCAACACCTACACGTTAAACTTCAGTTTTGGTTCACACATCGCGGTACCGGGCACAGGCATGCTGCTCAACAATGAAATGGCAGACTTCGCAGCGAAACCGGGCACGGCGAACGCCTACGGGCTAGTGCAGGGCGAGGCAAACAAAATCGAACCGGGCAAACGGCCATTGTCATCAATGAGCCCCACTATTGCGTTTAAAGAGGGTGAACCCTGGCTGGCAACGGGCAGCCCTGGCGGCAGCGTCATCATCACAACAGTATTGCAGACCTTATTGAACGGGATGGCTTTTGATATGAACATCGCCGCCGCCGCTGCAGAACCGCGCATTCACCATCAGTGGCTACCAGACATTCTTCGCATGGAGCAAGGTGTAAGCCGTGATACCGAAAACATTCTTCGACAGATGGGCCACAATTTAGAAATTAGCAAACGCACCACGGGTCGAACCAACTCCATCATGCTGGAAGACGGTTGGCGCTATGGCGCCACTGATACGCGGCGCTTAGAGGGCTGGATAGCGAGGCAGTAACTACCCTACTTCTTTGGCGGCTGGCGAAACTTGGCGGTTTGACGACTAATCGCTACTAGCTTACCGCTGCTGTCCCAATACTCGCCATCCTCTTCAATGATGCCGTTAGTGAGGTGCGTACTAAACAAGCGCATCTGCAGCGGCCCCGGTGATGGATGCGCACGCACCTGCACCGTTAACTCCACGGTTGGCACCCAACCTACCGGCCCATACAGCGTCAGCACCGGTGGTGGAAAAGCGTCAGCGAACATCAACAGGGAAATCACATCGGGAGCAGAGCCATCTCGAAGCGCTCCCCAGCCTGCGAATTCTCCAGTGCCGTTGGGCTTACGCTCACTGAAAACTTCAGACCCAGAGATCAAACGCAGCTCAACACGCTGCCGAAACTCCAGGCCCTTCTGGCCAGTGGCATCACAATCATCCCAAGCCGGATAAACGGGCCGCTCATCACGATCCCAATTTTCACCGTTCAAACGATCGAGATCAGTGAACGCGGCGGTTACTTTTACTTTTAATTCACCGCCCTGTTTCATTTTCACTTCAGCAAAACTGGTTCCACGCCCCGTGCGAAGCACTTCAACATAGCAATCGATCGGGCCTAGCGCGGTGGGCGCAAGATAAAAGGCATTCACCGACATTGGGTCGTTATGCGGTAAAGCCTCTCTCAATGCGCGGCCGGCTATAGCCAGGACGTAACCGCCATTGGGAACCTCACCGATTCGCCACCCCTCATGCAGCTCACCACGGTAGTGGTTTTCCGTAATACGAACGACTGCTGTTTCCTGTTCGAAGCTACCCATCGACTCTATTTTCCTCTACGTTTTTTCGTCTGCTCGCTTTTCTTGCACCAGCACCCAGGGCGCAGCGACTACGGCCCACAGTTCAGCCTCTTGATCAAACCATTGCTGTGCCTGTGCTTCATTCACCCCGGCAACGTCACCTGCGGCTATCCACTGCTCAAAAGTTTGCGTGTTATCGAGGCCAAGTTGCACTGCCACCTCGACCAAATCGAGCGTAGATGCCACTGCAACGACGCTGCCGCGCGCATAGTAGGTTTGCAATTCTTTCCAGGGTATTCGCGCGGTTTGTCCATGGTATTCGCGCCGAAGCACGGTCTCTCGCGAATCGGGTTGCTTTTCATGCTCAACCATACTGGGGATCTGCAACGAAGGGGTTGGTCTGCCGCTCATGGCCAAATGTAGACGTTGGCCCGTGGCCAGGAATAAAGGTAATCTCGTCGCCTAGTGGAAACAGGCGATCTCGAATACTGCTGATTAACTGCTCATGGTTGCCCTGCGGAAAATCGGTTCGCCCAATGGACCCTTGAAAAATCACATCGCCAACCCAGGCTACCTGCTGCTGCGGGTAGTAAAAAACAACATGCCCGGGAGTATGGCCGGGACAGTGATAAACGTTCAGCGTTACTTCGCCAACCGTCACCGTATCACCCTGTTCGAGCCAGCGATCAGGGGTAAAGGTTTCAGCCGGGGGAAAGCCCGACATTTCACAGGATTGTGGCAACGCCTTTAACCAAAAATCATCGCCCTCGTGAGGCCCCTCAATGGGCACGCTCAGTTGCTGGCGCAGAACGTCTGATGCGGCGCAGTGATCCATGTGAGCATGTGTCAGTATGATTTTTTCAACAGTGGCCCCCATCTGTTCGACAGCGCCAAGAATGCGGTCTATGTCACCCCCGGGATCAACGATCGCTGCTTTACCGGAGGCTTCGCACTTAATGATGGAGCAGTTCTGTTGGTACTGCGTTACTGGAACGATTGTGCATTGGATGGTCATGGCGGACACAGCTTCTCTTGCTTGCTAGCCGCCTAGAATACCACATTCACGCTTTTTGCAGCGCTTCCGACTCTTCCTCTACGAGCAACTGCCCCGCATCGGGATCGTTGTAGACCTCCAGATCCAGCTGACCTTCTTTCTGAGCCACAATCAATGATACCGTCGCATCCCCCGTGACATTGACGGCCGTGCGCACCATATCCAAGAGGCGATCGACGCCTATGATGAGGGCAATGCCCTCCACCGGCAGGCCCGCCTGCTCTAATACCAGCGCTAAAGTGACCAAACCCACGCCAGGCACAGCTGCAGTACCGACAGATGCGAGTGTTGCAGTCAGTATGACCGTTAAAAACGCGGTCACTGTGAGGTCGACGCCATAGACCTGAGCGATAAACACCGTGGCCACGCCCTGCATAATCGCGGTGCCATCCATATTGATGGTTGCACCCAATGGCACGGTAAAGCCCGCAACGCTGTTATTCACGCCTAAACGACGCTCCACCGTGCGCATAGTGATGGGCAGGGTTGCCCCCGACGACGCGGTACTGAACGCGAAAGCCCACACCGGCCGCATTTTGGTCAACAACAGCCGCGGCGAAAGACCCGTCAGGCCTTTCAACAAAAAGCTGTAAACAACCAGCGCATGTAAAAACAGCACCGTTAGGACAGTGAAGAAGTATTTCGCCAAATCTGCAATGGCACTGATACCCATAGACGCAAATAGCTTAGCCAGCAATGCGAACACCCCGTACGGAGCCAGTGCCATTAGCAGCTCAACCATTTTCATTACGATGACTTCTAAATCGCGGAAGAAGCTGGCGATGCGTTCTCCGGGCTTGCCCGCATGAGAGACGGCGTATCCAAACAGCAAAGCAAACACAATGATCTGCAGCATTTTGCCGTCTGCCATTGCGCGAACGGGGTTTGAAGGAAAAATATCCACAAGCACGTCAGCAAGCGGCGGTGGCTCGGACGCTTGAAACTGCGCCTCGCCTGCCAGCGAAATACCATTGCCGGGTGCAACAATGACAGCAAGCAACAAGGCCAGAGAAATGGCCACCGCGGTAGTGAGCATGTACAGGCCGAGTGTTCTTAGCGCTATCGGACCCATGCGGGCGCTGTTGCCCAAGGAGCTAGAGCCACAAATAAGCGACACCAATACCAGCGGCACGACCAATAGCTTCAGCGATGCGACAAAGATTCTTCCGATGATATCGAACAGACCATTAACCAGGTTTTCATCAATAAACGCGCTCAACCCGGGCATTCCGCCACTGTTCATCACCAGATTCATCATTGAACCGATGACGATGCCAGATGCCATCGCGAGCAAAATGCGGTTTGTGAGCGTCATTCTGGACAAGCACCCAGCTCGCGGCTAACTACCTGATCGTCCGCGCAGGCATTGCACGGTGAGGAGTATGTTTTGCTCTCGCCGTTCTTGAGTAATCCACAGGCAGGGTCGTACTGCATAGTACACACCTGTGGGCGCGGATCGGTACAAAGGGTGTCATCGGGTGCCGACGCGCATGCGCCAAGCAAAACCGCAGTGGTAACCAGTAGGGCAATTCTCACAGCGTTCTCCTTTTTTGTTCTTCGAAGCGGCAGGCTAACACTGCAGCCTCACTGCGCGCCATGTGTAATCATTAGCTTAGCAACCTCAATTGAACGTAGATAACTACTGATATCCACATACTCATTGGTGCCATGAATCGAGTTGGCCTGCGCCGTCACCATCTCTACACCATGAAACCGGTATTGATCATCGGCCAGATCGATGTAATGACGCGTATCGGTGGTAGCTGTCAGTAACGAAGGAACCACCAATGCCTCGGGAAAAACGCTGTTAACCGCCTGTGCAATCACGGCAAACCCTTCAGCCTCGTGATCGGCAATTTCCGGCAGGTTATCCCAGCGGTCGTAAGTAATCTCAATCTCCGGATCATCTACAATCTCAGTAATTCGCTCAACGATCGAATCCTGAGTATCACCCGGAAGCAGGCGGAAGTTCACCTTCGCCTGCGCCGACTGGGGAATGACATTTTCTTTGACGCCGGCATTAACCATGGTTAGCGCTGTCGTCGTGCGCACAAACGAATTCGTTGTTTGATCACGCGCCATCTGTTTGGCGACCATACCGCCTGTGAGCCATAGATTGTTGAAGACAAAACGTTCCGGCTGGCTTGCATAAGGGGCAAGACGTTCAAGCATCGCTTCCACTGGCCCAATCAACCGAACCGGAAAGGGATTGGCCTCTATTTTTGCAAGCGCACTAGACAAACGCCCTATGGTACTAACAACAGGCGGCCTCGAAGAATGCCCTCCCTCTCCCGTGGCGGTAAGCGTTAGAGTCAGATAGCCTTTTTCTGCGACATTTATCATCGCCAGTGGCCTATCGGGCAACAGCGGGTTATCGCGGATTACCAAACCACCTTCATCTACCATCCAGGCAAACTGCATTCCTCGGTCGCGCATGACCTTTGCCAAGTTCTTCGCACCGTGCCTCCCGCCGATTTCTTCATCATGTCCAAAGGCAAAAACAACACTGCGTTTGGGCGTGAACCCTTCTGCAAGTAATGACTCGACGGCCTCCAGTAAGCTCAGCACGCCATTTTTATCATCCAGCGTCCCCCTGCCGTAGATTCTTCCATCAGCCACGACACCGGCAAACGCTGGATAAGCCCAGTCTTTTTCTGTTCCCGGCTCAACCGGGACCACATCAAAATGCGCCGTAAATAGAATAGGCTTTCTTTTCTGATCGCTACCGCCCCAAGTCATCAGCAAACTGTGCTCGTTCACTAATTCTGTGGAAAGAGAGGAGAATGCGCGTGGAAAGCTGCTGCTCAAAAAAGCACGCAGACGTTCAAACTCCTCATAAACGATCAGGTCACGGTCTTGATAACTGATCGTTTTAAATTTTACTGCTTCTGCTAACCGCCTAGCCTCTGGCTGATCCACAGTCTGTGCCATGGTCGGCAGCGTTATCAACGCCGCAAGGGTCAGACTCATATAAAGCCGAATGAACATATTGGTACTCCAAGCAATCTGTCACGTAGACAGCAGGGCAAAACTTCCAGAGCGGCTACTGTAGCAATAGGGTCTATAATGGGACAAGATACCCAGCCATCGCGATCAAGGAGCGTTTCATGCTGAAGTCTGTCAACCTGCGGGATTACATGCAGCCCAACCCCGTCAAGGTGAACCCAAACGACAATGCGCTGGACGCCATGCAGGTCATCATCGACAACAAAATCTCTGGTGTCTGTGTTGTTGACGAGGATGGCAACCTCGTGGGCATCTTATCTGAAATGGATTGTCTGCGTGCCGTGCTGGGGGCGGTCTATAACCACGGCGGTATCGGTTCAGTGCGTGACTATATGGCGCTGGACAACCTTGTGGTTGCTCACCCCGATGAAGACATTGTTGATGTGGCCCAGGATATGTTGCTCAAGAACAAGCGACGGCGGCCAGTGGTTGAAAATGGAAAGTTGGTGGGGCAAATAACATGCCGAGCGCTGCTCAGCGCGGTCAAAAATTTTCGCGACTAGTACGTGGCTAAGCTGACTTCGAAGCAGTGACATCGGTTCCGCGGGCCAACACCCATTGTTCAAACTCTTCGCGCGGCAGGGGTTTGGTAAAGTAATAGCCTTGGCCATAATCACAGCCAAGATCCATTAGCGCTTCCAGCGTCTTTTTGGTTTCTATACCCTCAGCCACAACCCGCATGCCAAATTGATGCCCAATATCGATCATAATTTTGACTAACTGAAGGCTTTGCGGGTCTTCGTCCATCGTCCGAACAAAGCTCTGATCTATCTTCAGCTCAGTGGCCGGTATTTGCTTAAAGTAAGACATTGACGAATACCCGGTACCAAAATCATCTATCGACAGATTGATTCCCGCCGCGCGAATCAAATCCAAATTACCGCAGCCTGTTTCGTGATCTTCGAGAATCGCGTCTTCCGTAATCTCAATGGTGATTTTGCCCGGCTCAACCCCCCAAATCGCTTTCGCGTCGTTCAGGGTAGAAAGTATATCTCGGTTATTCACAAGGTTAGCCTGAACATTAAAAGCCAAACCTAATTCAAACTCTCCGCGCCATTGCGACAAGGTGCGAATACACTGCGACGCTATCCATCGCGTGAGTTCAAAGTCTTCACCGCACTGAGTTGCGAGCGCAACCGTGGCCGGCGGAGAAAGTACTGGCGCACCCTCGGTGTCCAGCCAGCGCAGTAATGCCTCCGCGCTAGAGACCTCGCCAGTAGTCAAATCTATCTTCGGCTGAAGATAAAGTTCCAAGTCGCCATTTTGCAAAGCTGACCGAAATTTACCTTCCATCTCATCTCTGGGAGGTCTGTCTGCTGATTTGTTCAACAGCTGATCAAATTCTAGCTCTCCGCCAGCCTTTACTTTTTCAAGTGAATGCTCAGCTTCTGCGAACAGTTTCATTGAGCTCATTTCATCGTTTGCGCTAATGGCCAAACCGACGCGAGGCTCCAATGTAACCGCGCCATTAGGCAATACAATATCGCCCTGAAGGATCGAAACTACCTTATTGACTGCTAGCGTTACGAAGGCAGGGTTACTTAGCCCCGGCAAAATAAAGGCGAAACAGTGGCCACTAATTCTGAATACGGTGTCCGGTAATTTGCTGATACCAAGTAACCGCGTGTGAGATTCAGACAAGACCAGGTCACCGCCAGAATACCCATGGAGAGTGTTAATCTTGCTCAGGCCTGCAATATCGATAAGCATTAAGCCAATACTGGCTGAGCCTCCAGAGCCAGTATCAGCAATACTGGTATCAACAGTCGCTTGCAACGCTTCTATGAAGCCTCTGCGTTGAATGTCGGGGAGTTCAGACAATGTGAGCGCCCTACTTATTACAGCGAAATGCCGGCCATATCGATACCGTAAGCGTCTGGCTCCAGGCTGCCTACAATATCGATACGCGCTTCATCACCTTTTTCCGACTCCGCCAGCAGGTCAATCGTCTTAACCTCAGCCAGCGGCTGCTTACCGCTATCAAGCAGCACCATCACTTTGGGTCGCAATCGACGACTTCGATACTCGGCGATGACCACTGCGACCTCGCCCGTGGATAGCTCAACCAGCGTTCCGGCAGGATATATTCCAATGGCCTGAATAAATGTTTCCACCAGCTCAGCCTGAAAATCAATATCTTTCCATTCATACAGCATTTTAATTGCCTGACTCGGCGGCATAGCACGTGCATAGCTACGATGACTGGTGATGGCGTCGTAACAATCCACAATCGCTGCTATACGCGCGAACACGGGAATCGCATCGCCTTTAAGACCATCTGGGTAACCTGAGCCATCATGTCGCTCATGGTGATGGGCAATCATATCGACAACATCACTGGATAAATGGCCGGCCTCTTTAACCATGTCTACACCCAGCACGACATGACTACGCACTTGATCAAACTCCTCATTGGTAAGAGGCCGAGTTGCGTTAAGAAGCTCAGGGTCGACAGAAAGCTTGCCCACGTCAAACAACAGGCCTCCCACTGCCAGTGAGCGAAGATCCTTTCTGGGCAAACCTAACTGTCTACCCAAAGCTACTGCCCAGATAGACGCACCCAGCGAGTGCTGGTAAGTGTACTGATCTTGCTGTTTCAACCGTGCCAGCCAAATGCAGGCGTCTGGATTACGCACTACGCTATCGATCATTGGATCGACAGACTGTTTGATTCCGTCGAAATCCAAGGGGTCGCCTTCTCTCATGCGATCAAAGAGCGAGTCAATGCCGCTTGAGAGCTTTTTAACCGCATCCTGTGCGCGCGGAAATTCTTTATCCCACGAATCCGAATCGCGATAACTGGTCAGTCTGCGGCCATGAAAAATCTGCGCTGGCGTTTGCCGCTTGCGTTCACTGGTAAAAAGCGGTTTCTCTTCGGTAACGACAACACTCTTACGCGTGTCGACATAAACAAAATCGCAAATATCTCGCAGGCGATGAATATCTGCCGAACTCTCTAATGTGAAGCCCTGCAACAAATACGGTGTTTCTAACCAGGGCCTGTCCAGATTAGACACATACATACCCACCTGGAGGTCTTGAACGTAAATTTTCGCTACTTCTAACATGATTAAGCCGAGCTACTGGATGAACACAGAGCGTATCGGCTTTACCACAGAAAATCCCGATTACGAGTGTGAACAGCTACTCAAGTTAGTGCGACTAAAGTGCAGCGCGTCACAGTCCTGAAAAAAACTTGAGAAAGCTTGCAGTCGCTAATGCTCGCTGTGTCGAATGTCATCTAAAAAGTGAGCACAACACTACGGGGGAGTCCTCACGTTCAGATCATCGGCATCGAAACGCAACTGTGCATCCGACTCCGCCAGGACCAATCGTCTTCGAAGCCATTGGGCCGCCGCACTCAGCAAAGAATAATTTTCCGCCAAGACTGGCAACTTCAGCAAAACGGAATCTCCCGCGGAGTTCAACTGCACTCGGTGCTGATCGGTCAATGGCGTGGCAAAAACACCGATGTCTCCCCACGCAACGTCGACTGAGTGACGAATCTGCCACGCTACCTCATCGTGAAGTTGCATAAGCTCCTGCATAACAGCAGCACAGACAAACCGCTGCTGGCCCAGGCTCCCGCTGGCAGGAAACGTCAGCTCAATACCCGCATGGGTACACAGGTAGCCGTCTTCGGTAAAATTCCAGGCAGGCTTGATTGCAGAGGTTGTTACAGGGATTGGAGCGCTGGAAGTAGACCCACGACGGGCAAACTGTTCGCAGGCATGGGCGATACAAAACTCCTTGAGAATGCTCTGTTCTAAAGCGCTCTGCTGCGCATGACGAGGATGGGTCAGGATGATCATTCTTCCTGTGGCTGCTATCGTAAGCACCCCCCTGGGCGAGACTGAAAATATCACTGATTGGCCGACCTCGATTTCGCGCGCTATTTGCGTTAGGTCTCGCGCAAAGCGGTCCACCGCTGCAGCCCACCCTCTTAGCTTAAGT
>JBGCFE010000150.1:0-7002 GCA_045106775.1 Halioglobus sp. | reverse complement strand
GGCAACGTCATGTGGAACCCCGACACACATTGGCCAGACCCCTGGGTTCTCACTGCTGCGTTGGCGCAGGCAACCACCACGCTTAACTTTCTCTCGACAATTTATATTCTGCCACTGCGCGACCCGCTAAGTGCAGCAAAGGCGGTTTCCACCGCAGCCTATCTCTCTTGCGACCGCGTAACACTGGGCGTCGGCGTTGGCTGGCAAAAGGCTGAGTTTGAGATGGTCGGGCAAGACTTTCACACGCGCGGTAAACGCGCCAATGAAATGCTCGAGCTGCTGCCTAAGCTGATGTCTGGCGAAATGGTAGAGCACGCGAGTGATTTCTATTCACTGCCACCGCTAAAAATGTCTCCCGGCACCCGCCGCCCGGTGCCCATACTGGTGGGTGGCTACGCACCGGCGGCCATGGCCAGAGCTGCCCGCTACGATGGCTGGATGGCCACCTCGCATACAGAAGACGAAATCTACCCGCTACTAGCGGCGTTGAAAGAGGCGAGAGCAAACGAGGGCAACGCCGATAAGCCCTTCGAAATATGGACAGGTGTACAAGCCCCCGAAGACGGCACCCACGAACGCCTCGCTGAGGCTGGCGTAACCATGGTCAATGGCACCAACTTCCTAGACGCGGGCGGGCGTACTACACTGTCTAGTATCGACGATAAGAAGCGCCGCATTGAGGCCTTCGCAAAACAGTTTTTACCCTAATTAGCTAATACCCTAATCAGTCAACAACAAGGCTAACCGAAACTCCATGAACGAATTGAAACTAGAAAACGTGGCAGACCGCCACCTGGGTCGCATTCTCCAAATTCAGGCGCAGCAAAACGGCGATACGCCTTTTCTTATTAATGATGAGCAGTCCATTACCTTCGCCGAGGCTGAAGCCATCACCAATCGTTTAGCCTCGGGGTTTCAAGCGCTGGGGGTCGAAAAAGAAGATCGGGTCTCTCTCTTTATGAGCAGCATCCCTGAGTTAGTGCTCATCTGCCTGTCCTTGAATAAAATTGGCGCAGCCTGGGTGCCGGTATGCACTGATTACAAGGGTGAGTGGCTGCTAGACACACTCCAGCGTAGCCGCGCGAAAATACTGGTTACCGACTCAGACCATCTCAGCCGCATTACCGAACTGGGAGAGCAGACAGACATAGGCCGCCTAATGCTAGTGGACGAGGCAGAGGGCGTTCCTGCAAATGCATTACGCTACCAGGAACTACTCGACCATCCAGAGCTGGAGGCCGACTACAGCAGCATGCACTACGGCGACACCAACGCTATTCTTTGGACATCGGGCACCACTGGCAAGTCCAAAGGCGTCATGCAGGCGCACAACAATTGGATTCGCTCTGTATTGCTCGGTGCAGCGCCCATGTACAACTCCCAGGAAGGCGACATAATCTACTGCGCCCTGCCCCTGTATAACTCTGGCGCCTGGCTAACCTGCATCATTCGCGCGCTCATGACCGGCATTGGTGTGGCTATTGAGAAAAAGTTCTCCGCCAACCTATTCATGGAGCGCATCAAGCACTTCAATGCGACACAAACTTTCGCCGTGGGTGCGATGGGCGTTTTCTTAATGAAAACCCCGCCGAGCGAAGACGATACCGACAACCCGCTGCGCGAGGCCTGCATTGTGCCTATGCCACCCAATATGTGGGAGGCCTTTGAGCAACGGTTTGATGTGCGGCTTATAGTGTCTGGTATGGGCCAGAGCGAATGTCTACTCACACTGAATCAATTGCACAGCGACGTAGTGGTGCCAGTCTATGCACTGGGCTTTGCGCCGCCTGATGCCGATGTACTGCTGTTTGATGATGACGGCAACGAGGTACCCGACGGAGAGGCGGGCGAGATTTGCGTTAGACCACATGAGCCTCACGCGCTTTTCAATGGCTATTTCGACAACCCGCAGGCAACCAAAGACACCTACCGCGGCGATTGGTTTCTCACTGGCGATATGGCGCGCAAAGATCCTGAGACGGGCGCCTTCTTTTTCGTAGACCGCAAAAAAGATGCTGTGCGCTTTGCCGGCCGAAACATTTCTACCATGGAAGTTGAAAGCGTTTTGCTACGCAACCCTGCCATTGGCGAAGTGGCCGCGTATGGCATTCCCAGCCCGGAGTTAGAAAGCGAAGACGAATTGATGCTTGCTGTAGTGTTAGCCGAAGGAGCAGAAGAAACGCCGGAAAGCTTATGTACCTTTATCAACGACAACGCGCCACACTACTTTGTGCCGCGCTACCTCAAGTTTGTTGACGCTCTCCCTTACACACCGACCAATAAAGTGCAGAAGTACCTGCTGCGCAATGAGGGAGTAGATGACTCAACCTGGGACAGGCGAAAGTCTGGCTTTGTCGTTAAGAAATAGTCGTTAAGAAATAGCCGTTAAGAAATAGCCGTTAACCCTTTTTCCAGGCACTGCGTATGGCCAACACATCAACGCCCCTTAAAGTTGTTCAATGGACAAGCGGTGGCGTTGCCCGCGAGGCCATTCGCGCAATACAACTGGACCCAAAGCTTGAGTTAGTCGGGCTGTATGCGTTCAGCGAAGAGAAAAAAGGTATCGACGCAGGTGAGCTGGCAGGCCTGCCGCCGATGGGTGTTAGCGCAACGACTGATATCAACGCTCTAATCGCACTACAACCCGACTGTGTTAGCTACAGCCCACTGTATCCCAACATTGATCATCTTGTTGCGCTTCTAGAGGCGGGTATCAACGTGGTCACCACCTGCAACTTTATTACTGGATGGGGCTTGAACTATCGCGCCGGGAATCCACAAAACGGTCCGCGCGAGCGCATTCACCAAGCCGCCTTAAAAGGTGGAGCCAGCATTTTCGGTACGGGTATCAACCCCGGGCATATTAATTACACCGCCGCTGTTCTGGCAGCACATTGTGTTGGCGTAAGGCACGTTAAAGTCACCGAGTCGGTTGATGTCTTCAATTTTGTCGGCGATAAAAACATGACGGAAATCGGTTTTGGTTTGCCCGCCAATAGCCCCGACCATGCGCAGAACATCAAGCAAGAAACCGCGGTATTTGGTGATGCGATTGAACTGATGGCAAAGCTACTAAAAATGCCCATTGATGCCATCGACTGCGAAGTAGAATTTGCTTATGCCACCGCTGCAATTGATGCGCCCGGACGCCCTATTGCGCCCGGATGTGTCGCGGGAGTCAGTATCAACTGGAAAGGCATGATCCACGGCAACACCGTTCTGGAAAACGAACAAATCTGGGTTGCCGGAGAAAACACCGATGCACCCTGGCGCATTCAGCATGGCTACATTCTCAATGTGCAGGGCGACCCTAATCTGCACAATGTCATGCTGCCGATACCGGTTGGCGACATCACGCAAATGACGCCCAAGGCGTTCAATGCCGTGGGTATGCGCATTACCGCACTGCCGTCAATTAACGCGATACCCGCCGTGTGCGCCGCTGCCGCTGGCATTCAAACTTACTGTGATTTGCCGCCTATTGGTGGCAGCTTTGCGCCAGCGTAGCCACGGGTATTCAACGTTGCTGCATGCAAACAATCCACTACTGATCAATAAGCCGCTACTGATACTGGTAGGCATAGTAACCGCAGCAGCACTGGCCATCACCATTCTGTTTGCCCAATATTATGAAGCAAGCCTGAAAGAAGAAATGATAACGCCGGCCGAAGTGCGCTACCACTTCGACCCCACGAACTCGTTAACCTTGCCGACTTTTTTAGAAAAAGCTAAAACGCTTGCCGGCGGACAAAACACCGGCAAGCCCGCGTTGAGTTTTCAGGGCCAACACTGGTTTTATGTCTTGCCGCCTGTGCATGACCAAACACCGGGCAACGAGAAGTCCAACCTGCACTACATGCAAATTGATCTGCCGTGGTTAGATCATGTGGAAGTGACTGTGCTCTCTGATGGCCATCCAGTCGCCACGTATTCCGTGGGCGACGACGACCCGTTCATCAACAGGCCGGTAGCGTTTCGCAAACCCGTCATACCGCTTCGCCAGGGCTCGAACAACGTAGAATTGGTCGTGCGCATTCCAGCACAGGGCGGCATTGCGTTCCCTGCTTTTTTTATTAGCGAGAAGACCCTAGAAAAGCAGATTTACAGCGACCACTTTTTCTACGGTGCGATTTTTTCTGCAATACTGGTACTGGGCATCTACAACCTGTTTGTGTTCTTTTCACTGCGCGACGCCAGCTACATCCACTATATTTTTTATATCTATGCATTTGGTGCATTGCAGGCCGCTGCCAGTGCCATGGGCCAGCAATATCTATGGCCCACAGCCGCCGATGCCACCACCATCGTCGCGCATTTATTGATGGCACTCACCAATTTCACCATCGTTGGCTTTGTTGTTCACTTTTTGCACCTCAAAGAAAAAGCGCCTAAGTTTTACCATGTGCTGCGGTTCATCGCTTTGGTTTCTGTATTAGCAACACCGGGCCTTTTCTTCACTAATTACCTGTATGTGAAGTATTTGCTGCACGCCTCCTCGTTCACGATTATGGCCCTCACCATAGTTTGCTCAACCCTGCTAGTGCTGCGCAAAGATCGCACGGCGCTGTTTATGCTGGCATCAAACATCGTGTTATTCCCCAGTATCACCATCGGCCTGCTACGCTTTCAGGCGCAGTTTGAGCATGCAATATGGGCAGAGCATGCGGCTGAGCTTGCCATCGTCATTGAAGCCATTATTTTGTCGCTGGGCCTTGCCGATAGAATTGCAAGCCTCAGAATTGGGCGCAACCGCGCCGAGCAGTCAAGGCTCGCCGAGCAGCGACAGTTTTCACTGCGTATGATTCGCTCGCAAGAGCGCCAAAAGCGCGATATAGGACAACTGCTGCATGACAGCTTTAGCCACCGCTTGCTGAACTTGAAAGCTCAGCTAGGCGCGCTCACACACGAGCAGCAGCAAGATCCGGCGCTAGCGTCAGCGGAGTCCACTGTTAATGCGCTACTGAGCGATGTACGCGATCTCTCACACCTGATCTACCCGGCGGTGCTTGATCACCTTGGGTTCGAAGCCGCTATCAGCGCGGTCATGCGCAGCGCGTTTGAAAACACCGATATACAGTGGCAGATAGATATTGCAGATGTTGAAATGTCAGACGAGAGACAGCTTCTGCTGTATCGAGCAACGCAGGAATGCACCAACAACATTCTCAAACATGCCAACGCCAGTGAATGTATCGCCTTTCTTCGACCCGCAGGGAACGCGCCCGACGCGTATACGTTTTGTGTGAAAGACGATGGAGATGGTTTCAAAGCAAGCAGCGACTCCACTTTTGGCTTACGTATGCTGAAAGAGCACGTAGAGGTTTCCGGTGGAGAGCTGGAGATCACCTCCGATGGAGCAACGGGAACGCGCATCGAAATTCACTTTAGATAAAGACCGGTTTGCGGGGCCGCATCATCCAGCGTATACGCAAGAAAGTAGCGCCCCTTCTCATTACCCAACTTCGTGCCGCTGGCACTGATAGCCAAGTACTGTTTGCCCCCTACCGAGTATACGGCGGGTGTCGCGAAGCCACCGGTAGGCAATTTTTCTTCCCACAATAGTTTGCCGGTATCGCTATCAAAGGCGCGAAACTTCGCATCGGGCGTTGCCGCTATGAACACCACACCGCCGGCCGTGGCTACAGGCCCACCATAGTTGGCTGCACCGTTACCTTCAATACCCATGGCAAGTGCCTCTGGATAGTCGCCTAACGGAATGCGCCAGCGTATCTTGCCGCTAGACAAATCCACAGCATTGAGCGTGCCCCACGGCGGTTTGGGCGCAGGTAAACCATCGCTCGCAATAAAATCTGGATAGCCGGCGTGGGCGTAGTGCGTGTGTTCTGAACTCGGCGCCATTACAGGCTCGCTATCCCCCGCCGTGTACAAATAAAAGGTAAGCGCTACGCTGCCGAGCTTGCCAATGCGATGATCGATAGCAGGCATACGGCCGCGGCCATTGTAAATCGTGCTGTAAATTTCCCAGGGGTTGAGGCGGCTGCCTACGTCGCGCAATGAAGGCGCCAGGCCAGCACCGCGACGATCCAAACCATGGCACTGCGCACAGGCCATGCGATACACCGCTTCCAGGTTCATCGCCTCTGTCATCGATGTGCCTTCGGTTGGCATCATCTGCAGCACCGAAGCCGTTTCACTCCCGTTGATATACAGAAGCTGACGCTGTGGATCCCATGCCGAACCACCCCACTCCGCTCCGCCGTCAAAGCCCGGCCGCAGGATGGCCCCTCTAAGGCTGGGCAAGTTGTAAACACCACCATGATCGTACGCAGCCAGGCGCTCTGCAGTATCAGCCATTATAATGGGTGAACGATCATCCAAACCTTGCGGCGTGAGCCCCTGCGCAGTAAAAGGCTCAGGCAGCACCGGCAAAGGCTGTGTCTTGGGCGCATGCTCACCGGGCAGAGGTACACCCTGCACCGGCTCTTCGCGAATCGGGTGCAGAGGCTCACCGGTTTCACGATCGAACACAAACAAGTGCCCCGATTTGGTGGCCTGCACCACCACATCAACATCCTTACCCTCATGCTGCAGCGTTACAAGGTTGGGTGGCGACGGAAGGTCTCGATCCCAGAGATCGTGCCTTACTATCTGGTAGTGCCAAATGCGCTCACCCGTTTCTGCATCCAGCGCCAACAGCGTGTTGGCGAAGAGATTATCGCCCTCGCGGTCTGCACCGTAGGTATCTAACGCCGCCGAGCCAGTGGGGACAAACACAATGCCGCGCTCTTCATCTAACGACATACCCGCCCAGGCATTTGCACCGCCAAGCTGGTTATAGGCGTCATCGGCCCAGGTATCTGCGCCAAACTCGCCCGCCTGAGGAATCGTATTGAACCGCCAGCGGAGCGCGCCCGAGCGCACATCATAGGCGCGAATATGCCCAGGCGCTGCGCCGCTGAACTCGTTCACCCGCATGCCCTGTATAAACAGATCTTTGTAGATTACACCCGGCGTTGTCGCGGCCACAAAATCAACATCACG
>JBGCFE010000015.1:0-48735 GCA_045106775.1 Halioglobus sp. | reverse complement strand
GTGGTTACCGACAAGCCATTGCGTGATCTGGGTGTTGTCGATGCTGCCATTGCAAATTTGAATAGTGCAGATGTGAATGTGCATATTTTTGATGGTGTGTTGCCTGATCCAACCTTTGAGCATGTCGCGGCGGGAGCCAGGGCTGCCCGAGAGAATAACAGTGACACCGTTTTGGCGATTGGCGGTGGCTCTTCTATAGACGCCGCGAAAATTATCTGCGCGTCCGCAACCAGTGATGAAGACCCTGCGCAATGGGTCGGTTTCGGAAAGTTCAAACATGAGCCGCTAGCGCTTTATGCTATTCCTACAACCTCTGGCACTGGTTCTGAAGCCACCATTGGCGGTGTTATCTCTGATCCGATCACGCATCAGAAATCGATTATTGCCGCTCCAGGGTTACTGCCGGCGGCGGCGGCCCTAGATCCGGATCTTTTAGTGGGTTTGCCACCGCACATTACTGCAGCAACGGGTTTGGATGCACTGACGCATGGCATCGAAGCCTACATAGGCACTTGGGATCGCGGTACTCGTAAAGAGGATGCACGTATTGCGATAAAGTTGGTGTTTGATTATTTGGCAATTGCCTGCCGTGATGGTGAAAATAAAGAAGCGCGCAATGGTGTCGCTATGGGCGCGTACTACGCGGGCCTGGCGATCAATCAGGTTAACGTGGGCAATGTGCATGCGATAGCGCACCAGTTGGGTGGTAAGTACGGTATTCCGCACGGTCTTGCCAATGCACTGGTGTTGCCGCACATCATGGAGTTTTGCGTGCAGGAATCCATGTCAGAGTTTGCTGAGTTGGCCGTAATGATTGGTGCAGGTCAGGCGGGTGAAAGCGAAAATGACCTCGCGGGCAAATTTATTCAGGCCGTGCGCGATTTGCGTACAGAAGTGGGTATTGCGGATACCTCAGACAAAATTCAGCGAGCAGATTTTGATGCTCTGTGCGATGCCGCGATGGCAGAAGGTATGGGTTATCCGTCTCCAAGACTGCTGGATCGCGAAAACACTTTACTGATACTGGGTAAAATCGCCCCTTAAGTTGCTGTTTAAGTCGTTGGGCAGGCTACGTTGCCAGGGCTTCTCGATTGAGTGCCAGTTCTTCATCATGCCCGGCAGTCTCAGGAATTTGCTGATACCAGTTAACGCCATCGGCATCTTTTGTGCGCGTAATTCTTCGCCTGCCCAGTAAGCAGTTGAGGTGCGCCAGCGTTTCACCGGTTGCCAGGCCCAAAGACTCTTTGCCAATCTCACGGCTGAATAATGCAGCGAAACAATCCACTGCACGTTTCGGCTCTTCCAGCAGGTCAAACAATCCTGAAAGATCGTGTTTATGACTTTCTATAATTTGCGAAAGCCGCACGTGTAAGCCACGAAAAGGTGATTCGTGTGCTGGGAGTACAAACAGGTCGTCGGGTAACGTCTCGCGAATTTTGGCGCTTGAACGCAACCATTCTTTGAGTGGATCGCCGTCAGGTTCGGTGGGGAACACACTAACATTGGGCGTAATGCGCGGTAGCACCTGATCACCCGAAATAAGAACTTTCAGAGCAGGACAGTAGAGGCAAGTGTGCTCAGGTGAGTGTCCGGCACCGACAATCACCTGCCAGTAGCGCCCGCCAATGGTGATTGTCTCTCTATCGACTATGCGGCGAAAGCTATCCGGTAGCGGGGCGATAGCTCGACCAAAGTTCCCAAACTTGTTTCGGTAGCGTTCTAGCTGTTCCTCGTTGTAGCCGGCTTCGCGATAAAAGCGAAGAGCGACCTCCGGAGCCGGCCGCCCTGTATCTGACGTCATCGCGCGGCACATGAGAAACTCTTCTCGACTCATCCACAGTGGGCAATCAAAGCGCTCTGTTATCCAGCCCGCCAGGCCCACGTGGTCAGGATGGAGGTGCGTACAAATAACACGCTTCACCGGTTTGCCCTGCATGAAACCGGAAAACAGGCTTTCCCATGTTTCACGCGCACTGGGAATGTTTAGGCAGGTATCAACAATCGTCCACCCGTCTTCATCTTCAAGCAACCAGAGGTTGATGTGATCTAAAGACATGGGCATAGAGAAGCGCACCCAGAAAACGCCTTCGGCGACTTGTTGCGGAACGCCGGGTTCGGGGCTTGCGCCACGACCGAAGGGATACACTAATCCGCGATAAAGCTCGTTGCTGTCATTTGTCATGGGCTTGCACTCCTTAGCAGGCGCCAGTATACCGCAAAGCGCCTGCCAAGAGAGTTGCTGCCTGGTTAGAGGCCCACTAAGGTGTTGCGTAGTCGGTTAAGCGCGCATCGAAGATCGCCGCAAAGTGCTCGCGGCAGGCTGTTTCATCGGCGAATGTGGGCATCATAAACGCGTTCCAGCCTTCATCTGCACACTGGTCAGTTCCCTCTGCAAGTTGTGTTGTTTGTGTGGCCGCCGCGCGTACCTCCTCCAGTGAATAAGGAATATCGATAAAGGCTTTTTCTGAAAAGAGTTTGGTTTGATCGGCGTAGTGCACAGACTCTGTGTTGGTAGACTGCGAGTAAGTTAAGTTGCCCTTTGCCTGCAACCCTTCTTCATTGAATGACACGGCCATTATCCAACTCGCGCTGGAGCCGGTAATTTCCGGGTAGCCATCGGCGCCAGCAAAGTTGAGTGACATTTTGTTAAAGACGCCTTCCCACTCTTCGCCGCCATGGAGCGGAATGCGTTCGCCATTGCGGGTTACCGACTGCAGATCGCCAAGCGCTGCGTCCATGGCAATGCCGGCGTCGTTCAGTAGTTGAACTGCGCGGGCGAGTGCGTCGAGTGCGCCAGGGTTGTCGTTAGTAAGGCCTCGTGGGGTGTTGATCGGGTCGTCAACCGAAAAGGGTATCGCGTAGTTAAGCCCTTCCTCGGGCAAGAACCGCGCGTTGTCGCCGGCGTGGAGTATGCGTAAAAACTCGCGAAATACGTGAGAACCCCGGCTATCAAGATTTGAGGTCAAATCCCAGTTCTCCAATGCCGTGCACGCAGTGCTGATGTCGACGACGACCTCATCAACCGTCACATTGGGTTGCGCCTTGCACAGAGTCACCAAGTCGTCGCGCAGCAACTGCCCTGCGATGTGCTGGTTGCTTAGCATGCGGTCTAAGAGTGAATCGATGTCGAACGTGTTACCGGGCAGGCCATCGGTGCCGGCTTGTCGAGCAGCAACCATCATCAGGCCTGACCGCGTGCGCAGAGTGCGTTCGTCTTCTATGTCGCCATAGACCTCAAGAGCATCAGTAATAGGTTGGTTGGGGTTAGCCAGCCAAAAACTGTCATTGGAGTTAGTGACGTAGTCATTGCGGTAGATAAACGGTTGATTGGCACCGCCCACTAAACCCGGTGCTGAGGAATCTTCGTCGGTGCGCCATTCGCAGGCTTGTGTGTTGCCGAAGAATTCCTGGCCAAAGGCATCGCGGCCTGGGATAACGCAATCAATGAGTTGCTGGTTACTGAAGTTCGGCGTTGGGCTTGAGTCAATATACAGCGTTTCGCCGCTGGCATCTGCTGCGATGATGTTCGTACCGGGAATCGACGTGAACTGGTTCAGCGCCGCCTTGAGTTCGCGGACCGACTGCGCGCGTTGCAGCGCTATGGCGCCGCCCTGAAACCCTCTTGCACCCTCATCGGCGATGCGCAGGCTATAGGCGT
Organism: Halioglobus sp.; assembly: GCA_045106775.1. Lineage (GTDB taxonomy): Bacteria > Pseudomonadota > Gammaproteobacteria > Pseudomonadales > Halieaceae > Marimicrobium. Next base: position 45,077 of record JBGCFE010000015.1, on the reverse strand, counting down.
TGTCTTCACCCCAGGTAAAAATGAGCCCCAGCATTGGCCCAAAATGCGAGCGATAAAAGGTATAGCTTTGTTCCGTGACGCTGTCGTCTTGATTTTTAACGTTGATGGTCACCTCTACCGGTTCTATGGCTCGGGTCTCGCCGTCAAACACATACCTGAAGGGGTCACCGGGAACCAGATCGAGGCGATACCAGTTAAAGCTGCGCGATGCCGACACCGTGTTAGTCCAGGCCACTTTGCCATTGGTGCCAAAACCCACGTTTGCTCGATCATAGGCATTCGCTCCCAGCATGTTCACAACGCCAGGAATAATGTGATGCATCAGTGAAAAGCGGAACGTGAGATCTGGGCCCAGGTGTGGGTTGGTATAGAGCATGCCGCGGCCATTGGCCGAGAGCTCTGCGCCTATGGCGACAGCATTGCTTCCTTTGTCATGCATTGATGTCATCGCTTCTACCGTGGCGACTAAATCTTTTGAAGGCGGCGATTGCGTTTCGGCTACGACTACCTTTTGATTGGCTTTGCCTTGCAGGTTTTGAGACGCAACCAGCTCTGGCGCAGTGGGGAACAGTAGCTGCGAAAAGTTGGGTAGAAAAGCCGGTACTAAGTGAATGCGTTTTACATCTTCTGCTGTCATTGGCGATATCCACTGGGCGCCCTGGCAGCTTGGGTCCGGAAGATTGTCTATCCCTGTGTCGCGCAGATAGCGATTAAAGCCCGCGGCGTATCCCGCAAAGAGTTTTTCCATCTCGGGATCGATGTCGGCATCGAATTGGCCAATGGCTGCAAGCATCGCGTAGAAATAGTCTGAATTTTGATTACCGTCACCCGGGCCAAAGTTTGCCGATAGCTGCGCGCGTATTTTCAGTGTGTTTCGTGCAGTGATACACACGTTGTCTTGTGCATCGCCATATCCCGTTCCAAAGCCAAGGCTTCCCCAATCTTCGGCGACTACATGGGGGAAGCCCCCCTCGGTGCGAAAGAGCTCAGCTTCATAAGCCGTTGCCGTTATCGCAGGCGGCGGGGTCATTGGCGGTTGAGCTGGAGGGGCTGGTGCACGGTTTCGCGAATCGCCGCAGCCCACTGCCGTTAGCACACTAAGAGAGACCGCGGCAATCGAAGTGGCTGAACGTATTCGTCCAATAAAGGCTTTTTTCGGTTTGTATGAGCTTGTCATTTTTATTCTTTCTGACTGTTTTGATGCGGCAGTTTATTTTGAGTTAGAAAGTGATGGGCGGTACCAAATGGCACTGGTGACAGCGCGCTCTCTGAGAAAGGTGGGTTCGGGTGGGTCTATTCCCAGTATTTTTGCGTCAAAGGTCGTCCATCGAGGTGTGGGTATTTCTATAACCCTAGCGTAGTAAAACGCTTCGCGCTCTGGATCAAAGTTTGTGTCCGTCCAGACTTTGCCAAGCGCAGGCGCGCCGATGGTGTTGGTGTAACTGGCGTCTTTTGCATTAACCGTATTACCAACCGCTACCACTTTGCCTTTTGGGCCTCGAGTGCGCTGCCCTGCCCAGGCTAAATCATGTACGCGCTCCTGAGAATTTCCCTCTTCATCCACCCAGCCCTTTACTATTTGAATGCGATCAAGATTCGCACCCTGTGGGTCTCGCATTGCCGAGATGACAAAGGAGGGGTATCTGCTGGCCTTTTCCGGTAAATCAGAACCCATTGGCACTGCGCGATATTCGACATCGCGTAGCCAGTTTGGCCGCGCTAAAAGATTCTCAGCAAGACCCCAGCCGCCAAAAAAGCGAACGGAAATACGCGGGCCTGAGGTAGCGTAGGTTTCTTTACGGCGCATCGCGTCATATAAGGCTTCGCGTGTATTTTCTGTCGCCCATACTGCTGCCAAACCCGCGGCGCTCCAACGTTGCCCTCCGGGCATGCTGCTGGGGTAGTAGCTCGCTGTGCCCAGGCGCATGCCCGCGCTCGCGTCGAGCAGGGGAAGCTTGCCGTGGTAGTTATCTTCTTCAACCGGTGAGCTGGCATTGTGGCCGTCGGAGCTGCCGATTACACCAAATCGGTACGGGTTAAACCCTTCGCTGTGTGACATTTCAATACCGGTGCGTAGTGCGTCGCGTATGTAGCTACCTTTAGCACTTGATTCATCTTGCTTTGCCGACAACTTGGTATCGTAAATTTCGAAGCCCGCGAACGCGTCTTCATCCGACAAAGTCGGATGCGTTTCTGATGAGCCTTTGACCTGAAAGATTTCACTGATAGGCTCGTTGCGCATGCGCAGTGTTGCATAGTCTTGAGTCATTGCTTGCCCATCGAACATGATGTCGTCGTACATCAAGCCATCGCTTACGTTGCCGTTGTGCGGAATGGCAAACGCTTCCATACCGTTAGCGCGCTGTTCATCCAGTGCTTTCCAAAGATCTCGGGGATCTTCTGAATCAACGGAGCTGTAGGGCAGCGCTGGCACATCTGAGCCGCGATAAATGACGTTGCGGTGTAAATTGCGCTCATTGGGCATAGATGTCCATTCGTAACCAATGAAGCTGGTGAAGCGGCCTGGATCGTTATGGCGTTCTGCTGCAGCAACAATCTCTTGCCATGCGTCCGCAGTGATTTTTTCCCAGCCAGGTACAAGGGCATTTTCGAGATCAAACCCCATCATCGACTTTGCCACCAACCAGGTGTTGGCCAGGCGACTGTCATTCAGTAGCCTGTCGCGTAGGCCACGCTCATTCAATGGAAGCTCGGGTTGGGTTGCGCGCAAAACACCCAGATATTCAGAGTGATCGGTGACGGCCGCAAAATCCAGCGGTCGCTGCATCTGTATAGCGTAGCCCGCAGCGTGTTCAATCGCGCCGCCTTTTACAAATGTATAGGCATCATCGGGTGTAGCGCGAACGCCATTGGTGTATGCATCGGTAGAAAAGCTGGTGTGTATGTGTAGGTCACCCCAGTAAACGTTGCGCTGGACGTTAAACTCGCTGCGTTCAGGCTTAACGATGGGCGCCGCTGTTGCGGCGTTGTACTGTGGGAACAGGCTTGGGTCTTCGCTTGGGCTGCAGGCGCTGATACTTAAGAACATAACCGCCATAGCTACCATGGCGGTCATGTTTTTGGCGTTACGCAGCGTGCGTAGAACTTCGCTCCCAAGCGCTCTCAATGCATTAGCCGACACCGCGTGACGACCCCTCCCAGTACTGTGCTCTTACCGCTTTTTTGTCGGGCTTGCCTACCGGCGTAAGTGGAATGCCATCAACGAAGTCGATTGTTTTAGGAGACTGAACAGACCCTTTGGCTTCCTTTACCAAAGCCTGCATTGCAGCGGTTAAGTCATCGCTAGCTTCAAACCCGGGTTTTAAAACTACTACTGCTTTTACGGCTTCGCCCCACTGTTCATCGGGCACGCCTATTACAACCACTTGACCTACTGCTTCATGCGTTGTGAGCACATCTTCAACTTCCCGCGGGAAGACGTTGAAGCCGCCGCTAACTATCATGTCTTTTGTGCGATCAACGATATAGAGAAAACCTTCGTCGTCGAGCTTGCCCACGTCTCCAGTGTGCAGCCAGCCACCAGCGAAAGCCTCCGCAGTTTGCTCTGGCATGTCTTTGTAACCGGCCATGACGAGTGGGCCGCGTATGCAGATTTCGCCAGGCTCGCCTTTGGGAACGGGCTGGTTGTTTTCATCCAGCAGGGCCATGTGTACCCAGGGCGTGGGACGGCCGCAAGAGGAAAGGCGTTCGGGCTTATTGATGTCGTGTTCTTTGCGGGCCATGTTTGCAAGTACCATAGGCGCCTCGGACTGGCCAAAGAACTGGTAAAACACCTGCCCCCATTTCTCGATCCCTTCGATCAGCCTCGCAGGACTCATCGGGGACGCACCGTAGAAAATAGTTTCCATACTGGACATGTCGGCGGTGGCTGAACGGGGAGAGTCCAGCAGGAAATAGAGCATGACCGGCACCAGCATTGTGCAGGTAATTTTGTGCTCTTCTACCATGTTAAAAAATTCGTCGGGGCTAAAACCCTGCATAACGTAGAAGGCGCCGCCATTTTGTAATACAGGAATAAAGAAGGCAGCTGCAGCGTGCGAAAGCGGTGTTGCGATTAGCATGCGCAGATCGTCAGGAAATTCCCACTCTGCCATTTGGATTGCCGTCATGCTCGCGGTGACGCGATAGGGGCTCATCACACCCTTCGGTTTGCCAGTGGTGCCACCGGTAAACGTAATGGAAGCAATGTCTTCCGGGTGTACATCAGGTGCAACCAGTTCTTGTGGTTCAAAGGTGGCCGCCAGTGCCAGGTAGTCTTCGCCGCATTCAGTGGGGCCAAAGCCCAACAGATTTTTCAGACCCGGTACTTTGCCTTTGAGAGCAACGGCGACTTCTTCGAAGGTGTTTGGGTCAAAGATAAGCGTGTCGATTTCGGCTGCTTCCAACACGTAGGCGTGATCATCCAAGGAGCCCAGCGGATGTAGTGGCGTGCCAATACAGCCGTTTAATTGCATCGCTGCAATATTGGACAGCACTTCGGGCCGGTTTGCCGAGATCACCGCAATTCTGCTGCCTACACCCAAGCCAACCGATTGTAGTGCTTGAACCATTTGGCTGGTGGATTCGCGCACTTCGCGATAGCTGGCAACCTTGTCACCAAGAAACAGGCAAGGCTCATCGTTGTAGCGATTGAGTCCATCAATCAAAAGGTGGGGCATTAACGTTGGGTGGTGTAGTGCTTCGGCGCTCATGGTGTCTCCGGTAAATACGATCTCTCGATCATTGCTGGCAGTAGTGTCAATGTGATTTATAACGTGATGTAAAAGGTATAGTGCTGATTGGCTTAGCTTTCCAGTTTTAGCCCGCGTTTTAACACTGCGAACATTTCCTCCAGCTCTCGCTGGCTTATTTTAGCGCCCGAAAACAGGGTCGAACCGTGGAAGGTTCCCGGGAAAGAGTGCAGCTCTACCTGTACACCCGCTTGCATCAACTTTAACGCGTAGAGAATGCCTTCGTCGCGGAGCGGGTCGAATTCCATTGTGCTGACATAGGCGGGGGGCAGGTTGGATAAATCCTCTGCTCTTGCAGGCGCCGCGTGGTAGGGCACGTTATCGCCGCCGCGTTGGTACTGGTCACCCAGGTAGTAGTCCCAGCTTAGTTCCGCATTGGGCCTGTTCCACATTGGTGTATCGACAAACGTTTTCATGCTCGGCGTTTCAAGGCGATCGTCTAGCTCAGGTATGCCCAGAAATTGGAAGGCCGGCTGGGGGCCATCTCGATCACGGCACAGCAAGCAGGTGGCTGCTGCAAGGCCGCCGCCGGCACTCATGCCGGTTATGCCAAGCCGCATGGTGTCGATGTGAAGAGAGCCGGCGTTTTCAACTGTCCATAGCCAGGCGGCATAACAATCTTCCAGCCCGCCGGGGTAGGGCGTTTCTGGTGCGAGGCGATAATCTACCGAGACAACGACGATATTAAGGTGGCGACACAAAGCCACTACGCTACCCATTTCGCTATCAAGATCGCCAATAACGAAGCCACCGCCGTGAATGTGCATGAGCGCGGGAACGTTTTCGGCTAAATTCGTTGGTGTGAAAATACGTATGGCAATTTCCGGCGCACCTGAGGGGCCATCGATGGTGCGATCTACAATTTCTACGCCGGTAGTATCCAGCTCGGCATTGAGCGCAGCCGTCATCGCTGAAAATCCTTCGCGGGCTTTTGTTGGGTCATTCATGCCAACGACGGTGTCGGGCAGGTGTTCCATCAGTTGCGCAAGTTCTGGGTCGAAGTTGTAGGGCATAGTGTTCTCTCTGTGGTCGCTCGCGAAGTGAAAAATTGAGCGCAGAAGACAGCGTATACTGTCCGTTCGGAATGTGTATCTTTGCAGTTCAAAAATGGATACTTTCGCGAACACTATTGTAGTCGCTACTGTCGTTTCGTGCAGGCTTCGGCTGCAGTATCAACACAGGAAATCGCTTAATGAAAATTGATAGTTCGCTGATGTTTGAGCCAGTAAAAGTAGGCCCTATGGCCGCGAGCCTGGAAGAGGCTGGCTATGATGGCGCCTACACGTTTGAAGGGCAATCTGATCCGTTTATTTCAGTGGCGGCAGCCGCTATGAGTACCAAAGAGATGGAGCTCATGACGTCTATTGCGGTGGCCTTTGCGCGTAATCCAATGAGCCTTGCCTATTTGGGCAATGATCTGCAAAACCTCTCTGGCGGTCGCTTTATCCTGGGTTTGGGTGCTCAGGTGAAAGCGCATATTGAGCGGCGCTTTAATATGCCATGGGGGAAGCCAGTATCGCGTATGCGCGAAATGGTGCAGGCGATTCAGGCCATTTGGAACACTTGGCAAACGGGTGAAAAACTGCGCTTTGAGGGGGAGTTTTATCAGCACACGCTCATGTCTCCGATTTTCAGCCCCCCGCCAAATGAATATGGCATGCCAAAAATATTTATAGCCGGCGTTGGGCCTGTTATGACAGAGGTGGCGGCTGAAGTGGGTGATGGTTATTTTTTGCACCCGTTTAACACTGAACACTCGATGAATACGCTCTCTTTGGCAGCGATTGATCGAGGTTTAGCGAAGGCGGGTAAAAAGCGAGATGATTTCTGCGTGTCGGCACAGGTAATGACCGCTACAGGGCTGGATGAGCAGAGTATGGCGGCCGCCATCGACTCTGCGCGCAATCAGGTCGCGTTTTATGCTTCTACGCCTGCGTACTTACCTGTTTTGGAATGTCATGGTCTGGAGGCTCTGCAGCCTGAGGCCAACAGTATGATACGTGAGGGCAAGTGGGCTGAGCTTTCATCTCTGATTGACGATGACATCCTGAATACATTTGCTGTAGTGGGAACGCCGGCTGAAGTGGGTAAAAAAATTGCGGATCGATATGCGGGCAAGGTTGAGCGGGTTTCTCCAGTAGCCTATCAGCCCGACATAGAGTTGCTGGCAGAATTGCGGAAACAGATTGTGGAGGCTTTGTAGGTCTTGATGGCATTACAGGCAAACATTCCTGCGCGCTTTAATGGGCCGCCCGGATCTGGAAACGGCGGCTACAGCTGCGGTGTACTTGCCGCCCATGTGAAAGAAAACAGCGTGCGTATTCGTTTGCATGTTCCCCCGCCGCTGGATAAACCGCTGCGTGTTGTTGTTGCAGAAGACGGCAGCGCAAAAATGTTCGATGCCGACATCTTGGTAGGTACAGCCACGCCGGCTGCGCTATCGATGGACATTCCTGCACCTCCCACAGTTGCGCAGGCAAAGTTGGCGATGACCCAATACGCGGGCAAAGTAGATCACGCGTTCCCTACGTGCTTTGTTTGCGGGCCGGGCCGGCCCGCCCATGATGGACTAGAGCTTTACCCCGGGCCGGTGCAAGATCATACGTTGCTGGCGTGTGTATGGGAGCCGCGTGCTGATACGCTTGATAGTACTGGTCATGTTTTGCAGGAGATTGTCTGGGCCGCATTGGATTGCCCCGGGTATTTTGCTGCAATGGAGGGCACGCTTCGACCGGCTCTTTTGGGTGAGTTGCTGGGTGAATTACGCGCGCCCATACCCGCCTCTGGTCCCCTGCTGGTTTACAGTTGGCCTCTGGGTAATGAAGGGCGAAAATACTATGGTGGCACTGCGATAACGAATGTTGCGGGCGATGTTCTTGCCAGTTCATACTCAACCTGGATTGAGCTGAGAACCTGATCACACAAGCTTTGCTAGCTACTACCTACCTAGTTGGGTAAATTCGCAGGTTCTGCGAACTGACTCACAGTTTGTATTCCGTGCTCTGTGGCACTGCCTATATCATGAGTAGAACACGCAATGAATGGGTTTCAAGGTCGGCTTACATGCAGCGCAAAGACGATAAGACACAGCAAGCACATTACCGTACCAGTCGTATGTTTCAGCAAGAGGGTGGCTGGTATTTCAGAACGCGTGAGGGTGGCGTTATTGGTCCCTTTCATGATGAATTAGCCACATCAACACAACTGGAGGTGTATATCCGGATGGTAGAGTCAGGGCTTATGTCTGAGCAAGAGCTCAACGAAATGGTCAAAAATACGGCCTAGGTTCTAGCGAATATAACCGCAAGTGCAGCTGCCTCTTATCTCGCTTTTCACTTCTTTCCATTGCTACTACAATTTCAGCACAATACCTATACTACGCTCCACTCGTGCATTGTGAGACTAAAATGCAGCGTTCATTGTCCCAATCACTGACTTTTTCGATTTTCATCGCCACACTTTTTTGCGCCGCCTTGTCGCAGGCTTCAGAAAAGTCTGATCGCATTGTTCTCAGTACGGGTAAACCTGATAGTAGCTACTGGCATGCGGGCGTGCGCCTAAAGTCGGTAGCGCAAGGCATGGGGTTAACAGTTGAAACGGTAGACAGCGAAGGAAGCCTTGAAAATCTGGATAACCTGCTAAGAGCAGACAGCCCGGTCAATCTTACCTTTGCTCAGGCGGATGCATTGCAGTTGCATCTCAACCGATACCCCAGTGATCGACGAAAAATAGAAATACTCGAAAAAATTGGCCAGCAGTGTCTATTTTTTGCAACAGCGCTGCGCGCTGACTTTGATGATGTTGAGGACGTTGAAGAGGGTGACAATATTCAACTGGGGATTGTTAGTAGTTCCAGTACAGCTTCCCTCAGTCTTGAATATATGCAGGTCCGTGGGTCAAGGTTTGAAGATGTTAAGGTTGTTTTGCAAGATTTCTCAGATCTTACGTCCGCGCTTGCCAAAGCGAATTCTGGCGTCGACGCGCTAATGGTCTTAAGCGCTCCAAGGCAATATTCTGAAGATTTTCGGTACCTATTGGATAGTCCACATCGCTTTCGCTTGCTGGATTTTGAAGGCGATGATTTAACGGAAGAATTGCCAGACGGGCGTAAAATTTATCGGGAAGTGAGGCTCGCTCTGCCGGGTGTCAGTGAGCCTGTTCGTACGCTGTGTGTACGCGGGTTGTTAATCGCCAACAGAGCGAAGCTGTCGTCGCGGCAAAGAAATCGTTTGACGGATTTGGTGAGCTATTATTGGATGCGCATTTACTCCACTTCACCGCGTAGTTAGTTTGGCGCAAGAATTTTGTCTCCAGGTATGGCGCGTAATAATTCTTGCGTATAGTGTTCTTGCGGGTGCTCAAACAAATTTTGAGTGGAGGCAAGCTCCACAATCTTTCCTTTACGCATTACCATGATGCGATCTGCAATTTGTCTCACCACGGCCAAATCATGCGAGATAAACAGCATGGTTAGCCCGTACTCGTTGCCCAGGTCTTCTAACAAAGACAAAATTTGCGCTTGTATAGTGACATCTAATGCTGAAACCGGCTCGTCAGCCACAACGAATTCGGGGCGGGTTGCCAGCGCGCGGCCAATGGCGATACGTTGACGTTGGCCGCCAGAAAATTCATGAGGATACTTGCGCACTGCTGAGCGCGGGAGCCCAACATCGTCCATCAGAGACATTACCGCCGAGCCAACCGTGCTACGCGATGCTATGCCATGCCAGAGTAATGGCTCCGCCAAGGTATCCTGTACAGTCATTCTGGGATTGAGTGATGAGAACGGGTCTTGAAAAATAATCTGCATTTTACGCCGCAAAGCACTGAGTTCTGCAGTGCTCATCTCGCCTAAATCAACGCCATCATAAAAAGTGCGACCACTGTGCGGTGCAATGAGCTGGAGGAGGGTGCGGCCCAGTGTCGATTTTCCGCTTCCGGATTCACCTACCAAGCCCAGCACTTCACCCTTCTGTATTTCAAAGGAGACGTTGTCGACTGCCTTGAGTGGTTGACCTTGCGCTTGGCCAAACCAGGTCGATAGCCTATTCACTTCCACCAAGGTTGTTGTGTTTCTTGGCTTACCGCTGTGCATTGCCCTTGGGATAGCGGCCAATAATTGCTTGGTATATTCGTGCTCTGGCGTTTCGAAAACCCTATAGCTGCTTCCACTTTCAACAACGCTTCCTTGACGCATAACATAAATATTGTCAGCAATGTCTGCCACTACTGACAAATCATGGCTGATAAACAAAATGCCAATGTTACGCTTCTGTCTCAGCTGCGAGAGCAATTCTAATATCTGTGCTTGCAATGTAACGTCTAGTGCCGTCGTGGGTTCATCGGCAATGAGGAGCTTAGGTTCGTTGATCAGCGCCATGGCGATCATAACGCGTTGGCGCATACCGCCGGAAAACTGATGAGGATACTGATCGATCGTTTGGTCAGGGTCTCTTATACCCACTTCTTGCATAAGCTCAATGGCTCTCGCTCGAGCATCACTTTTGCTAATGTTCTGATGCAGGCGAAGCGGCTCTATCAGCTGCTTACCGATCGTCATATAGGGGTTAAGGCACGTCATCGGATCTTGAAACACCATGGCGATATCACGGCCACGAATTTTTTGCAGTTGAGATTGCGAGCACTGTAGTAAGTCCCGCCCCTCAAACATCGCACTTCCGCCCTCTATCTTCCCTGGCGGTTGTGGAACCAGGCCCAGAAGGCTGTAGCAGGCCACTGATTTACCCGACCCGGATTCGCCAATGATTGCTGTAACCTTGCCTGCCTCGACTTGAAAGCTCAGGTTGTCCACTGCGCGGTTGACACCGTTTCGTGTGACAAAGTCGACGCTTAAGTTTTCAACGTTCAGTAGAGGCATTCGCTAGTCCTGCGCTCCGCGTACGTCTAGTGCATCGCGCAAACCGTCGCCTAGAAAGTTGAGTGAAAATAGTGTGAGTGTGAGTGCAAGCCCCGGGAAAATCAGGAGCCACGGGTACTCCTCCATTGTCTCTGCGCCGTAGGAGATAAGTAGGCCCCAGGAGGTTTGTGGGGGCTGCACCCCCAGGCCTAAAAAGCTAAGAAATGCTTCCAGTAGCATCACGCTGGGAATCGTTAGCGTGGTGTAGACAATAATCGGGCCCAGTGCATTGGGGATTAAGTGCCGCCGCAGAATCACAGAGGCGGGTAATCCCAATGAGACGGCGGCCTCTACGAATTCCTGTTGCCGCAGCGCCTGTACCTGGGCCCGCATAATTCTGGCCATGGTAAGCCACTCCACCGCCCCAATCGCCAGAAACAGTAGCAGCATGTTCCGTCCGAAAACGACCATGAGCAAAATAATAAAAATCATGAAGGGCAGCGCGTAAAGTATATCGACGATACGCATCATCACAGCATCCAGTCTGCCACCCGCATACCCGGCGATTGCTCCCCAGGTAACACCGATGAGCAAAGCAACGGCAGTTGCAACAAAGCCGACTGCAAGCGAAATGCGCCCGCCGTACAAAATTTGTGTGAGTAAATCCCGGCCAAATACGTCGGTGCCAAACCAGTGCTTGGCAGAGGGCGGCGACGCGCCAAGGTCCAGGTTTTGCTCCGCATAGCCGTAAGGCGCAATCCATGGGGTCAGTAGCGCGAGAGCGATGAAGCTCACTAACACGCAGAGCCCAAACACCGCCATTTTGTTGCGCCTTAATCGCTGCCATGCGTCTTGCCAAAGCGATGTGCCTTGCTCGGTATCATCCGCAAAAGGGTGGTTGGTTTGTGTGGTGGCCATGCGTTAGCGCGCCTGGTACTGATCACGCAGGCGCGGATTGAGCCAGGCGCTGGCAATGTCTGAAAGCAAGTTGAATAGAATGATGAGCGTAGAAAGAAAAATCGTGGTGCCAAGAATCATAGTGTAATCGCGGTTAAAGGCAGCTTGCACGTAAAAGCGGCCCAGGCCTGGAATCTGAAAAATCGTTTCTACCACAAAAGAGCCAGACAGCAGGCCGGCAAATGCCGGGCCGAGAAAGGCAACCACAGGGATGATGCCGCCGCGCAGGGCATGGCCCAGCACAACACGCCACTCGGGCAAACCCTTGGCTCTGGCCGTTCTAATGTAATCCTGAGACATTACTTCTAGCATGCCAGCGCGGCTCAGGCGCGCTATGTAAGCGGCATAGCCAGCGCCAAGGGTCAGCGAGGGAAGTATCTTGTCGCCTGGTATATCTCCCCAACCAGACACTGGCACCCATTCCAGGTAGATACCAAACACCAGTAGTAACAGAGGGCCAAGCAAAAAAGAGGGCATGCATATGCCAATCATAGCGGCTGACATGGGCAGGTAGTCTTGCGCTGTATTGGGCCGCAGTGACGCAATCACGCCGGCAAGGCCGCCCAGCATTATTGCCACCATTAGAGAATATATGCCCAGCTCGGCGGTTACCGGCAAACCGGCGGCTATCAATTCGTTGACGCTGCGCCCGGGATATTTGAAGGATGGCCCCAGCTCCCCCTGTGCAAGATCGCCCAGATAGGCAAGGTACTGCTGGGTAAGCGGTAGATCGAGGCGGTATTGCGCCTCCAGGGCCGCTTTTACCTCTGGTATCACGGCTTTTTCAGCAGAAAAAGGCCCGCCGGGTGCGGCGTGAATGAGGAAGAACGTTGCAGTCACCACTATTAATAGAACGGGTACGGCCTGCAGTAATCGCCAGAATATAAATCTCGCCATTAGGGTGAGTCTTCCTCAGAAGCTTCTAGCCAAACGTATTTAAAATTCATGGAATCCATCAAGTTTGGTGGCATGCCTTTAACGCTGGAGTGAATCAGGTGACTACTTGTGTAGGTGTAAATCGGAATGATGGGCATCGTTTGCATCAAGCGTGTTTCTGCAGCGTGAAAAATTGCATACCGCTCCTCGCGATTTTTGGCCCGCGGTGCATCACGTAAAATCATCTCATCAAATGTCGGATCGCAGAAGCCGGTGCTATTGTTGCCGCCTCCACAAAGGAAGAGATCAAGAAAATTGTTCGCGTCGACATAGTCTCCGATCCAGCCCCGCCTCGCCATCTGAAAAGCCATTTCGTCAACTTGATCAAGGTAGACTTTCCATTCCTGATTAAGCAGGGTGACATTGATGTTGAGTGCGTCCTTCCACATTTGTTGAAGCGCAACAGCAATTTTCCGATGACTTTCGCTGGTGTTGTAGAGCAGTTCAAGCCCCGGCCACCCTTCGCCATCTGGGTACCCTGCTTCGGCTAGCAACTGTTTCGCTTTTGCGACGTCATAGCTAAACAGTTTTGGAGGTGAATAGCCCAGTGTACCCGGAGGTGTGATGGAATACGCCGCGTTGTAGATATCGTGCAGCACAGACGCCATGAGAGTGTCTCTGTCTACCGCCATTGAAAGCGCTTTGCGAACGCGTACGTCATCCAGCGGCGCTTTGTTGATGTTGAGTAAGTAGTAGTACGTTCCGAGATAGGGCGCGTTTTGGTAAGGGCTATTTTCCATCTCGCGGTAGGCGGGGACTTTGTCGAGCGGAACACTCTGCGTGTAGTGTAGCTGGCCTGCTCTGAACATCCGCTCTTCAGTAGACAGATTCTCCGTTGGGTAAAATACGATGCCGTTTAGTTTAACGTTGTCTTTGTCCCAGTAAACCTGACTTTTGCTTACCGTAATCCTCCGGTTGAGCTTCCATTCCGTTAAAGTGAAAGCGCCGTTACTGACGATGTTTTCTACTCGAGTCCATGGCGTAAATCGTGCGGTGGCGGCGCCAAATTTCTCAATCGTTGGCCGATGTAGCGCAAATGTCGAGTAATGATCCATCAGCTGAATAAAATAGGGAGTAGGCGCACCGAGTGTGACTTCTAGCGTATGGTCATCAGGCGCCTTGACACCAACCTCGCCAAAATCGGTAAGCACTCCAGTGGCATAAGCTTCAGCGTTTTTGACCGGATAGAGCATGTAGGCATACTGATTACCCATGGCTGGGTTCAGTGCACGCTGCCATGACCACACATAGTCGTGTGCGCTCATTGGGTCGCCGTTTGACCAGCGCGCCTCGGGGTTTAGGCGAAATACGATCTGTAGGCCATCTTCGCTAATTTCCCACGATTCAGCGACCCCTGCTTCAGGCTCAAGCGTGTACGGGTTTTTAACTGCCAGCCCTTCAAAGAGCGCGCGAACAATGTGATTTTCAGGAATGCCGGTAACGATATGAGGGTCCAGGCCCTGCGGTTCAGAGCCATTGCCATAATGTAAGACGCCGTCTCGGTTACCGCGCTCGACATTGGTTTCGCCAGATCCGCAGCCGGTAATGACCAAGGCAGCCGTTAGCGAGAACATCAGTATTTTTTTAAAGCGGTAGAACATAGATTGGCCGTGGTTTTGCGAGCAAAGCATGTCGATCTTTACGGCCCGTGAGGAGAATATCAAGTCGATCTACAAAACAAACAGCGAGGTGGTTAGTCCGCCTCGCATTAAGGAGACCCCCGAGGTTATGCGGCAGTCTGGTCTCGACGATCCACCGGAGGCCCGATGTATTTTGCTCGTGGCCGAATCAACCGGCTATCTTTCTTAAACTCCAGGAAGTGCGCGATGTAGCCATACACGCGTGACATCGCGAACATCGCCGTGAAGTAGTGTGTTGGAATCCCCAGGCTGTGGAAAACCGCGCCTTTGTAGAACTCTACGTTAGCCCAAATCTCACGGTCTTTGGTTGCGAACTCCCTTTGGCATGCCTCTTCGACGGCGACTAATGTTGCCAGCAAGTTTTTGCTCTCTTCATCCTGACATAGCTCAACCGCCATGGGCTTCAAAATCTTGGCTCTTGGATCAACTGTGCGGTACTCGCGGTGGCCCATGCCCATAATCTTTTCTTTGTTAGTAAGTGCTTCCTTAACGTATGCGTCAGCCTTATCAGGGGAGCCGATGGCTATTGCCATCTCGAGTGCGGCTTGATCAGCGCCGCCATGCAGGCGGCCAAACAGCGTACCTATGGACGCTGAGATACTGGATTGTATCGGTGCCTGGGTGCTCGCGCAGACGCGGCCAGCAAAGGTGCCACAGTTGAAGCTATGTTCCATTTGCAGAATTTGTGCCGCGTCCAGCATACGGCGCTGTTCAGGCGTAGGAGCACTGCCATGAAACATATTGAGGAAATTCTCATGGTAGAGACGACCAGCGATGGGCGGCAGTACGGCCTTGCTCTGGCTCAGGCGATAATGCGCCGCGATTAATGCTGAGATCTTGGCGGCGAGGAACAGGCCGTGCTCGGCATCTTCTTCGACGTCTAGCGTTTGCTCTTCCGGGAGGCTCAGCAGTGGGACCAGGCCCTGCAGCATCAGCATGGGATGAAGGTCGCGCGAGACCTTCTGCAGTAGGTCAACCTCTGAGTAGCTGAGGCGCATATGTAGGCACATGAAAGTCTTCAGGCGCTTGCGTTCTTCGTCGCTGGGCCATTCCCCGAAAAGGACATTCCAGACAACATGAAGGAACGGCACGTCCACCATATCGTTGATGTCGATGCCTCGGTAGCTCAGCAGGCCGATGTCGCCCTGTACATCTGATATCGCTGTTTCGCCCACCACAACACCGGCTAAATCGTTCGAATAGAAAGCTTCTTCACTCATTATTGTCTCCTTCGATTTGGTAATTTTTCGCATTATATAGCGCGGGCAATAATTAGTAGAGTTAATTATACTTATCCTTCTATTAGGAAATCTAATATGCGGTTAGAAAACAGTGAGTTACGTGCTTTTCGTGCGGTGATAGAAGAAGGCGGGTTTAAGCGGGCTGCCGATGCTCTGCACATTAGTCAGTCGGCGGTGAGCCAGGCGGTGGCAGGGTTAGAGTCCAAGCTGGATGTTTCACTGGTGCAGCGTGGTAAACAATTGCTGCTGACCGATGCCGGCCGGCGCTTGTTCGAGCATGCGGTCGATGTGCTGCGTGGAGAGCAGCGTGTGCTTGAGGATGTTGCCCAGCTCAAACAGGGCAAAACGGAAACCCTGAATCTGGCACTTAGCGGATCTATCAATCGCTTCTACGCTCCGGAACTCATTACCCGGTACCACATGGCAAACCCCCAGACTAGAATGAAGGTCTCAGAGATGCCGGCCAGAAGCATCATCTCGGCGGTGCTCTCAGGGAATGTTGAGCTGGGTCTGGGGCCTTTCCAAAAAGACATGGCGGCCTTTGAAACGGTGCCCCTTTATTCCGATTCTCGCCACCTTGTTGTCAGTCCCAGGCACCCCCAATATCAGGCTATGTTGAAGGGTGATTCGGAGGCGATCAAGCTGACACCCCTCATTGCCTCTGCACTGGATAACCCCGAGATGAGGCCTTCTATTCAACGGCTGCGTGATCAGTTCAGTACGGTGTGGGAGGTGAGTAGTTTGTCGCTGAGAATACATATGGTGGAGCGCGGTATGGGGGTAACCTTCTTGGACAGGCGCGTGTTGGAAGAGCATCCAAGTTGTAGCGGCTTTCGCATCATGGACGATGTATCCTTTGGCACTATCGATAAGCAAGTGGGTCTTTACTACCGCGTGGGTAAGAGCCTCACGGATAGCGCACTTCGCTTTATTGGGCTCTGTGAGGATTACTGGGAGAGGTAGATAGTGTGTCCTCACATTCGTTCTTATCCCTAATTATAAGGGGAATAAATAAAAGTAAGCGCTAACAAACAAGGTTATACCAAGTAGCATGATCAGGCAGTGCAGAGGATTGGGCTGTGCGGGTAGAGGAAGCGTGAGCGTGAGGGTGATCGGTCCGGCTAAGCGGTTTAAGCACCGAGGAAAAGGAGAGTAGGCAGCGTGAAGTTGCGTGAAAACAACATTGGTAAATTGGCCGAAGAACCCTTCGATGTGTTGATCAAGGGGGGTGGAATTAACGGCGCGGTGGCAGCAGCGGCATTGGCGGGAAGGGGCGTGAAGGTCGCTCTGATTGACCGCGGAGATTTTGCCGGCGGCGTCAGTTCGCACTCGTCGAACCTGGCCTGGGGCGGTATCAAATACCTGGAGAGCTGGGAGTTTTTGCTGGTCAACAAGCTGTGTAAATCGCGGAATCGGCTGATGCATGCTTACCCTTCAACGGTCAAAGAAATTCGGTTTTTCACCACCATCCAAAAGGGCTTTCGCTTTCCTGCGTTCTTCATTTTTCTAGGCAGCATTCTTTACTGGATCATGGGCAGATTTGCCACGCGCGCGCCGCGCTATGTGTCGGCTGCCGCGATTGAAGCCGCCGAGCCTATCGTCAACACCACCGGCGCGCAGGGCGGTTTGGAATATTCAGATTGCTACCTGTACGACAACGATGCGCGATTCGTATTTAACTTCATTCGCCGCAGTCTGAACTATGGCTGCATCGCCGCCAATTATGTTGAGGCCATTGAAGAGCGTAGAGAAGGTGGGCTGTGGCATACGCAGGCCCGCGATGTTGTCTCAGGCGAGGTGCTGAACATTCGGTCGAAGGCCGTTCTCAACGCTTGCGGGCCCTACGTGGACGCGAGGAATGAGGCTGCGGGTGAGGAGACTAATCATCACCATTTGTTCTCCAAAGGCGTGCATCTCATCGTGGACCAGATTACCGACAATAAGCGAGTACTCACTTTCTTTGCGAGCGACGGCCGCCTGTTCTTTCTGATTCCAATGGGCCCCAAGACCTGCATTGGCACCACCGACACACAGGTGGAAAATCCCGAGGTTGAGGTCACTGATGAAGATCGCGATTTCATCTTAGACAACGTGAATGCCCTGCTCGATACCGACCCACCCCTGACCAGGGCCAGTATTATCGCGGAGCGAATTGCCGTGCGACCGCTGGCAATTGAGGGTTCAGATGGCGTCGCTGACTGGGTTCAACTGTCGCGTAAACACGTGTTGGAAGTGAACGAGGAGACCCAGCACATGAGCATTTTTGGCGGCAAGCTCACCGACTGTCTGAACGTGGGTGAGGAGGTGGCTGATTGGGTCGAGCGTCTGGGTATCGAGCTGCCCAATCCGAACAATCATTGGTACGGTGAGCCCGGTGATGATCTGCGAGATGAGTTCATGCTACAGGCGCAATTGATGGATCTGGATTCGCTGACGCATCCCAGCTCATCAGAGCCGCTCTCAGAACGCTTCTGGCGACGCTACGCAGAGAGCGCCTTTGGTTTGCTAGAGCGTATTCGCGAAGACTCCAGTTGCGCCCAATTGTTGATTCGAGACGCCGAGTATACCCGTTGCGAAATAGAGCTCGCCGCGAGAAGAGAGATGGTCACCAAGCTAGAGGATTTCATGCGCCGCCGCTCAAAAATCGAGCAGGTGGTGCGAGCTGAGGAGTTGGCAAAGGCCCCGGGTTTGCGTGAGGCCTGCGATATTCTATTTGGCCCACAAGCGCAGGAGCGCTTGCAGGAGTATTTGGATGGTCTGTCAGCCTAAGTATGCACAGGCCTGTGCCCCCGAGCTTATGTCGGGAACTTATGTCAGGAACTTATATTAGTAACTGAGGGGAAGATTACGTGCCGTGCACGGCCAAATAGTGCGAACTCAGGTTGGGCCGCTCTTCCAGTTTGGAGTTAATCTCATAGATTCGCTCATAGCGTGTTTCTTTAATCAGCCATTTGCCATCTACCTTAAGGTAGCGATCCCAATAGACAGCGGTACCTTGGGTCAACGCATCATGTTCCAGTAGCCACATGTGGTCCGCAAGGTACCAGATGCCGGTGGCTTCGGTTTCGCTCAACATCTGAATTTCGGGGTGGTGCCCGTTGTGATGGCCTACCGATTCTCGGCTAAATGAAGCCGATATGTTGCCCACGTAGTCGGCTTTGCCCTGCACTTTCCATTCGTAGTGTCCGCCAATGAAGTGCACCGTTACATCATCGTGAAACAGCGTGGCTAATTCTTCGAGGTTGGCGGTGTCTATGCAACGGAAGTAGGCGTGCTTGGCCTGCTTAATTGCCTCAATATCCATCAGCCGCTGGATATCTTTGCGTAGTTCGTCGATGCCGCCGTCGCTGGCCTGTAGCGGCAGCCCTTCGGTGATGCCCATATTTGCCTTGTTGAGAATTTGTCGCTCAGACATGGAGTGCTCCTGATATTAATGTGTGCACCGTGCGCAAGTGCTGTGATTGGTTTGTTTAGATGATGCCATAGTGCGCCGCAGTTTCATCCAACCCCTGTGTGAGCATCTGAACCAGCGCTCCGATTTCTTCTTCGTTACAAATCAACGGGGGTGCCGTCACCATGGCGTCACCCACCTGCCTAACCATCAGCCCGGCGTTTATCGTACGGTCGCGACAGAACACCGCGGCCTGTGCGTTGGGTGCAAGGCGTTCGTGGCTTTCCTTATCGCGCACAAGTTCAATAGCCGCAAACATGCCTTTCCCGCGCACTTCTCCCACGATGGGGTGATCTGCAAGCTTGCGGATTTGAGCTTGCAGTACGCTGGCCCGCTGGGCTGCTTGCGCGAAAACATCTTCGTCTTTCAATAATGCGAGCGTTGCCAGACCGGCGGCGCAGGCAGCAGGGTGGCCAGAATAGGTGAGGCCGTGGGCGAATTCGCCTTCGCTTGCCAGTAATACGTCGGTGAGCCTATCGCTGACCATTACGCCCCCCAACGGCAAGTAGCCGTTAGTCACTGCTTTGGCGAACGTCATCAGGTCAGGTTGGAGTTGATAGGTGTCGCTACCGAACGGGTTGCCGGTGCGGCCAAAGCCGCAAATCACTTCATCTGCGATAAACAGAATATCCCTTTCGTTGCAGATGCGCTGAATCTCGGGCCAGTAAGTATCAGGCGGCACAATGACGCCGCCCGCCCCCTGTATCGGCTCAGCGATAAATGCTGCCACATTACGCTCACCCAACGCTTCGATTTTTTGCTCCAGTTCGCGCGCGATGCGCACGCCAAATTCGTCAGGCGTTTCTTCGGAGCCGGCAGCAAAATAGTGAGGCTGATTAATATGGTGTACGTAACTCAAGCCGTGGGTCTGTTCGTGCATGGCCTGCATGCCGCTCAGGGTTGCCGCTGCAATCGTGGAGCCGTGATAGGCATTCTTGCGGCTGATAATGTGCTTTTTCTCGGGTTTGCCCAGCAGTTCATAGTAACGATGTACCAGCCTCAGGTTGGTGTCGTTGGCTTCTGAGCCAGAGTTTGTGAAGAAAACATGATTGAATTGAGCAGGGGTGATTTCAACCAGAGCACGCGCAAGCTCAACGGACGGCTGATTCGCGCAGTTAAAAAAATTATTGTAGTAGGGCAGTTGCTGCAGTTGCTCGTGCACCGCCTCCACGATGCGCGGTTGGCTATACCCGAGATTGCAGCACCACAGGCCAGACATACCATCGAGCGTTTTGTTGCCGTCGGTATCGTACACGTAGATATGTTCGGCGCGCGAAATAATGCGGCCACCTGTTTCGCTGTATTGTCTGTAGTCAGTGAAGGGATGTAAGTGATGTGCTTTATCCCACTGGCGAAGCTCGTTGGTTGTCTTTGGATCGCCCATGTTTTGCCTCCCGAGGCTTATCGCTCACTTAGGCCAAATAATCGGTTGGCACCGCTATTGGTTAATCCTAAAGTAGGGGGCGAATATCGCAAGCGGCTGGAGAAGCAGGTGAGTAAGCGCTCAACAGGTACAAGCTCAGAGGGTTCCACAAGTGTTCCCGTGGATGACCAGTCGCTGTACGCCAACGTGTTTAGCTTTATGGGCCTGCCATTAAGCCGAGATATTGCGTCGGCAAGCGGCTCCCAGCAGCGACCACTGGCCGGTGCCGTGGTTATGGGCATCCCTTACGATTTGGGCACGACAGGCCGTGCCGGGGCGCGCTCTGGCCCCAGCGCTATTCGTGCAGCCAGTGCCAACCTGCGTTGGGAGCAGCAGCGCTGGCCCTGGCAATTTGCGCTGCGCGACAGGCTCGATTGTATTGATTATGGTGATCTCCAATTTTCTTCAGGCGACAGCGAAGACCTCATAGAACAAGTGGCAGAGCACGCGTCAGCAATTCTGGCTGCAGGAAAAACGTTGGTGAGCCTGGGTGGTGATCATCTGGTTACCCTGCCTCTTCTGCGCGCCCATGCGGCTACTCATGGCAAGCTCGCCCTCATACATTTTGATGCACACACAGACACCTATGATGAGCACGCAAAATACGATCATGGCAGCATGTTTTATCATGCACCAAAGGAAGGGTTGATTGACCCGGGTTCATCCGTGCAAATCGGTATCCGTACGGCGTATGAACCGGCAGAGCATCCTTTTCTTGTCATTGATGCCGATGCAACATCAGAGCAATCTGCTGATGCGATTGCAGCGAGTATTCGCGCGAGAGTGGGCGAGCGCCCAGCGTACTTAACGTTTGATATCGATTGTTTGGATCCTGCCTTTGCGCCGGGTACAGGCACGCCAGTGGTAGGCGGTATCACCTCTGCGAAGGCACTGCAGATTGTCCGTAAACTGACAGGCTTAAACATTGTTGGTTTTGATGTTGTGGAAGTATCACCCGCTTACGACCGTGAAGGGATTACAGCACTGGCCGCCGCAACACTTGCACTGGAGTTTTTGCATCTTTGCGCAAGCAAGGGGTAAAGGTATCCAGCCGATTTCTTGAAGACTATACTTAGCCTATGAAAAACCTATTGTTGTTGGTAGTTGGCGCTCTACTGGGCGCAGGATCCTTGTTCTACTTTCATTTAAAGCCAGCGCCCATACCGGAGATTGAGCACCACACGGATGTTGCTGCAGCCTACGCGCAGTTTGCTGCCGCTGTTGGCGAAGCCGGTGAGTTTGTCCAAGCGCATCAATGGTACGGCTCAGAGCGCGAGCAGGCCGAAGCGTATCGGCACATCGCACGCGTTTTGATGAGTTCGATTCCTGAAGCATTGTTGATTGATAAAGACTTTCCTGACTTTTACGAAATTGGGCCGTTCAACAAATCAGGCATGGATAATTCTGATCAGCGCTACTTGAGCACTATCGTTGACGGGGCGGGCAACTATCGCGTTTGGGGTAGGCGCGGCACCAGCAGGCGGCTGGAGGTGTCGGTGTATGAAGAAGATGCAATGTCGAAAACGCTGGCTTCACTGGATGCATCGCAGTTAATCGTTGATGAGAAAGGGGCGTTCGAAATTATTCTTGGAGGTGAGGAGCGCGCAGGAAACTGGTTGCCCTTGCAGCCGGGGCGCAAGCGCGTGCTGGTGCGGCAAATATTTTCCAATTGGGATGTTGAGCGGCCTGGCGATGTGCACATCGATCGTATCGACCGTGGCCGCCCGCTGTATCCCGTTATGAATAACAAAGAGATGGCAGAAAGGTTAGTGCGCACAACGAATCTGTTTGCTACCAATGTTAGGCGCTGGCCGGAGTACAGCCGTACCCGTTTTGATGCACTGATGCCCGCCAATAGGTTAACCCCGCCGCAAAACGTTGCTGACAGC
Source organism: Halioglobus sp. (assembly GCA_045106775.1). Classification (GTDB taxonomy): domain Bacteria; phylum Pseudomonadota; class Gammaproteobacteria; order Pseudomonadales; family Halieaceae; genus Marimicrobium. Next base: position 22,932 of record JBGCFE010000015.1, on the reverse strand, counting down.
GGCGGATTGGCCGGACGAGTGATGGTCGGGGGGCATTTTAATTTGAAGCCTAATGAAGCCATGGTGATCAAGGCATGGCCCACTGAGGCAAACTATCAGGGGATTCAGTTGGGCCATCATTGGTGGGAATCGCTGGACTACGCCAATAGACAATCAAGCTTAACCGCAGATCAAGCAGCAGTCAGTGCCGACGGCGCCATTTATTACGTGATAGCACAGGAGGACCCTGGCACTGCAAATTGGCTGGATACAGAAGGCTTTTCCCGCGGCGTGATCTTGATGCGTTACGACGGCATAGCGGGCGCGCGCCTGGCGAGCGAACAGAAGCCCACCGCACGTGTTGTGAAGCTTTCAGACCTGGAGCGTGTATTGCCCGTCAATGAGCCTAAGGTTAATCCTGACCAACGAAGTGAGCAGACACGAAAACGCCGCGAGCATGTGCAGCGACGTTTCGGTCTTTAAGGGTTCCCTCTGGGATTCAGGTGTTTATCAGGTCGCAATGGAGCGTGGTTACGTTAGCCAATGTGTTTTTCTAGTGCCGCCAAAACAACGCCAGGGTCAGAACGTTTCTGGTAGTTCTCTGATTGATCCATCCATACAACGGTGCCGCTGGCATCTGCCATCAGTGAAGTGGGTACTGGCAGCGCTTTTGCTCCGCCGGGCACGCCTGAGTGAACGCCAGTATTGCGCAGCCCAAATGCATCGGTAACCCGTAAATCCCGATCTGCCAGTAGTAGTGCGCCCAGATTGTGTTTCACATGGCCTACACGTAGTTGCCTTGGCGTATCGGTTGAAACCGTGATTATGCGAACACCCCGCGCATCAAACTCGGACCTAAGCTCTTCCCATCGCCGTAACTCGGCGACACAGTAAGGTCACCAGTGGCCTCGAAAGAACTTGATCAGCACTGGGTTGCCCGTCAGGGCCAGTGAATCGAATTGCTCGCCGTTCTCATCTGTTGCTGTAAAATGAGGCAACTTGTCGCCCACTGCGATCGCATCTTGCGCAGCCACTTGCCGGCTAATTGCAACGGTCAAAAAGAAAAAGCAGGCGATGGTTACCGCTAAGCCTGCTGCGATGCCGCCAACCCAACCAACCCCTAACATGAATGCAGCTATACCGGTTAAAGCACTGACTAACATTACTAGTAAGTAGCCGCTGCGGTTTTCCGGTATTGCCACGCGGTGAACTGCTCTAAACCACTGCACGCCCGCCGCTAATGCGATAGCGAGCGATCCGAGAGCGAGAGTGGTTGCAGTCATGAATTTATAGTTTGCCGGTTTACGTTCTGGTGATGTTGTCGTGATATTGGCGTATTGTTTCTCACTTGGCGAGCACTTTCAATAACCAAGCAGGCAGACGTTTGAAGCACATACTGATTGATCTGGACGGGACACTCACTGATCCCAAGGAAGGCATTGTTGCCTGTATCGAATATGCACTAGAGAAGCTCGGCATAGCTGTGCCCGATTCTCCGCCGCTAGAAAGTTACATTGGCCCGCCTTTGCTGCAAACCTTCAGAGAGCTTTGCCACGACGATGTCATCGCCGAAGAAGGCGTTCGACTCTACCGTGAGCGCTTTACCGATCAGGGGTTGTACGAGAACCGGGTGTTTGACGGGATACGGGAGAATTTGCAGCAACTGCGTCAGGCGCAGAGCACTTTGTATGTTGCTACTTCGAAGCCCACGGTTTACTCCCAGCGCATCATTGATCACTTTGGTCTCAATACCTATTTTAAGCACGTATATGGCAGTGAGTTGGATGGCACACGCAGTGATAAAACGGATTTACTGGCACATATTATTTCTACTGAAAAAATCGCCGCGAGCGATGCCGTGATGATTGGGGATCGGCGCTACGATATTGTGGGAGCCAACAATCATGGTATGCGCTCGGTGGGTGTATTATGGGGCTACGGTAGTGAAGACGAGCTGCGTGACGCAGGTGCAACTGCACTATGCGCTCAACCGGCTAGTCTATTTGATACGGTTGCCAAGCTTTTCGAAAAGTCTTCCTAGTGTTAGGGGTTGGTCAAATGCTTAGAGTTATCGCACTGTCTGTAATCTTTTTAGTGTCCTGTTCGCAGCCTTCCACGCACGTGTATGAAGTGCGCGAAGTAGTCGGTACCGGCAGTCAGTTTTATGACAAGGGCGCCGTTTCCTATCAAGGCTTTCTAGCGGCGTTCAGAGCATACCCCTGGGCTGAGCAAGTGGGCATTGCTGCCGCTCTGGAAGAACAACATGAAAACGAGGCTGAAGAAGACTCGGTGTTTATTCCTGGCCCGGCTATCAAAGTGACCGATACCGCAACTGATGGCGCGTCGATGTTTGTATCAGCGATCGGAAGCGCCGATGCCTTTGGTTATATAGTGGGTATCATTTATCCCAAAGCGTTTGCGCTGGAACTAGAGGGTGAGGCAGGCGATGAGCATGCAAAGACGAAGACTGAACTAGTGCGATGGGCCGAACTGTTTATGGTTAAACCCGCCGCATTGGTTGAGCGCTATGCAGAAAAATTCTTTGCAGGCGATGCGCAGAGTTTGCTGGAATATATGCGTAAAGCGCCACCCTTTGCGAGTGGCGAGGCGAGTGAAATTGTTAACCTTGAAGAGTAGGTTTGCCGCTATAGGAACGGCAACCCCTCGTCGATATTGTGGTTAGCATCTGCCGGCGATGCCATACCCTCTGTGGCGTGGAATCCGTTAACTTCGCCTTGAATACCCTGAATATCATCGGCTTCTACAAAGAATTGCGAATACCATTTACGGTTGGTACGAAACGGGCCGTCCGTTTTTAGCTGCATAATTTTCAGCGCGGGCCGTTTATTCTGCCACACGTTAAAGTCGGCGCCGAAGGCCTCCAATGCGCCAGCCTGAGCTTGTCTCGCTGCTTCGCGATCTTCATCGGTGGCTTGCTCGGCACTACCTTTATACAGGCAACCATGGAAGCATTTGGTCAGGCCGTCTTCTACCGGTGTGTTCGCAATCAGTTCGTAGATGACGTTATCGGCAAATACCTGTTTGGATAACAGGATGCCGGGGCCGGTGTACCACGTGGTGGTGTACAAGTATGTTTGATATAGCTGCATGGGGCCGCCCTGGCGCTGAATGCAGATATGATCTTTGAACTCATTTTCAAAATACTCGCTGGGTGCGCCGTGCGTGGGGCCCAGGTGGCGAACATCCGCCATGTTGTCGAGTATCTCTTGTGTATGAATGGGTAGCTCACCGAGGTGGTCTAACTCCCAGCGCACCCATTGCGGGTCGTCCCACTCTTTCAAGAAGGGCGCATCGTAATCGGGCTCGCGACCGTCGGGATCGAACCACGCCATGATGCAGCCCATGTTGTCGACTACCGGATATGAGCGAATCGATGCAGATTTGGGATAGGGGCCTTCTGCGTAAGGAATGTCATCGACATCGCCATCGCAGCTATAACGCCAACCGTGGTAGGGGCAGCGAATGGAGTCGCCTTCGATTTGCTCGCCGTTCTTGACGATCATAGCGCTGGTGCTGGCAGTGATGTGTGTGCCCATGTGCGCGCAGTAGGCATCGAGCAATACCGGCTTGCCGCTTTCGCCGGGGTACAGCGCTAGATCCTGCCCAAAGTAGCGTACCGCCATTGGGCCTTTGTCGAGTTCGCTGCTCTCGGCTACGATAAACCAGCCCCTTGGGAATGTGTTGGGGCCTAAGTTGTATTCTGCTGCTGTTGCCATGGTGTCACCTGATACCTGTGTCGATAGAATTAATTATAAGCCGCAGGCGCAGTCTCGGTAGTATCTGTGCCGTATAAGCAGCGTTCCAACTGCCGTCGGCATAACTATTCAACTGATTTTGGTGTTCTCTTCGCCCGCATGGGTAGGTTGCATGGCGTTAAATTGCCGTCCGAGGAATATACCGGTGGCTGCCCATACTGACGCGATGCCTACCCCTACCAACGCAACTGGCGCCATACCTAGCCCCAGGCCCTGTGTGAGCCCGGTGAAGGCCCACGCATTGAGCATGTCGCCGCCTCGGTAGATCACAATGTCGATTACGGGCTTTGCTTTAAAACGCACCTCGCGGTCTACCGCGGTAAATAACATTTCTCTTGCCGGTCGTGACACAGCGTAGTTACCTGCGCGTCGAATGATTTGTACTGCCACCACAACTCCCACCATGGGCGCTGCCGCTAGCATTGCCATGCCTGCGGCGATGAGTATGGGCACCGAGGCTAGCGTGAAGGGCATGCCTAGATGTTTTGCCATGCGGCCAGTGGCGAAGGTCGCGACAACAATAGTGAGGCTGTTCACAATCAAATCCATGTTTGCCCATATCTCTGCCCGTGCTGCGCGATCGTAGTCGGCAAGTAGATTTTTAAGCAGGAAGTAAACGAAAGAGCCTACAGACGTGTAGAGGAAAATAAACAATCCGATGCCGAGCAAGTAACGACTTTTCATGAATTCTTCGAACCCGGCAAAGGGGCTGCCACCTATCGACTGTAGATCTGCTGGGTCTACTGCAACATCCTGATTGTGTAGGTCGCTGAACTTCAGCCGCTGTAGCCAGCGCACCAATGGCAGTATCGCAACCACCATGCCTGCCGCGATTAAAAGCAAAGGGTCTGTGCCAATGTCATCGACAATGAATTTTACTGACGCTGGCCCGGCAATAGCCCCAATGCTAGCGCCGGCACCGATAAAACCAAATAGACGCTTGGCCTGATCCTTGGAAAAAATATCGGCCATAAAACTCCAGAACACGGAGATATGAAACAAACTAAACAGGCTGACCCAAAGGTAAAATGCTTTGTCTAGTAGCACTCGGTCTGCAAGCGTTTGTGTGCCCGCATAAAACAGCACAAAACTAATGGCGAACAGGCAGTAAACGGCTGGAACCAATTGTTGAAAACGAACACGCGACACAGCCACGCCATACAGATACACCACAAAGGTGCTAAGAAAAAAAGTAATCGTCCACAGCACACTCACTTCAGCGTCTGTCCATTCGCTGGCCAGGGCATCGCGTACTGGGCGCAGCAAGTAATACGAGCCCATCAGCATTAGCACCAACAAAAACGAGGCGAGTGTTGCTCGTGTTTCCTGAGGCTGGATATCACACAGGCGAGCCAGTGTGCGTTGCACTAAGCTTGGGGAGTTTGATTGGTTCATGTAAGAGCCTCGAAAGCAGACTTCATCGCATTGCGTTGCGAGAGCGTGGGAACTTCACCCAGGTTGGCGCGCATGTTGTCAGCCATGTGCGTTGGTTTTGCAGAGGCGGGGATGATGCAGGTCACCGCGTTATGGGCAAGAATGAACTTCAGAAAAAACTGCGCCCAGGAAGTGCAGCCGACATCCTGGGCTACACTGGGCAGTGGTTTGTTTCGTGTTGCACTAAACAATTCTCCGCGCTGAAACGGGCGATTGATCATGGTTGCAATGCCGTGCTCCTGCGCCAGTGGCAACAGCACCTTTTCGGCTGTGCGGTCGGCAATGTTGTAACTGAACTGCACGAAATCGAGGGGTTCAGTGCGCATTATCTGTTGCAGCTCGGTGTGGAATCGGCCGTGGGAGGTGGTAATGCCTATATGGCGAACTACCCCTTCGTCTTTATATTGGCGAAGTGTCTTTAAGTGTACTTTCCAGTCGCGCAGGTTGTGTACAGCGATTAAACCAAACTGGTTGACTGCCATGCGCTCCGCAGAGGCTTGAATTTGAGCAACACCCTTTTCGTGGCCATTTGTCCACACCTTGGTTGCGGCGAAGATTGCCTGTGCTTTGTCTGCTTGGCGAACTACGTCGCCGACGCGACTCTCAGCGTTGCCATACATGGGGGAAGAATCAATAACGGAACCGCCGCCTTCCAGAAAAGCGTGCATCACCTGACGTAACTGCTCAATATTTTCGGGTGTATCGTTCGCGTCAAACGTACGCGATGTGCCCATGCCGATAACAGGTAGCGCCTCACCACTGCTGGGTATTTTGCGCCTGATGATTCCAGGGTTCGCAAGCCCAGTAGCCGAAAGCCCAGCAGGCGAAAACGATAACGCGGGTATGGCCGCCATGGAGGCGCCAAGCTGCACTAACTGGCGGCGGTTAAGCATGTGATGTATCCGGGCGAAAAGAGAGTGCGCAGTGTTTCAGTCGTCAGGCACAGGGTCAAGCAAGGTGGGGCAGGGGGCTACATTTTTTTGCTGAAGGTGAAGACAAACTGCGGGCCTTCTATATCGATGTTACCTGCCGTGTTATCAAAATCCAGCTCACTGGCCATGTAGCGTAAACCTACACCCAAATGTTGGTTTTTGCGCACTTCGAAATCGATACCGGCTCTAGCGTAGTAGCCCAGGTTGAGTGCAGAGCTGTCGCGTGAGGCGATAACCTGAGTGTCTTCAATGGAGTTGCCCTGTGCATCAAACACTTGTTGATCGTCGGTTTCATGGCGGCCATACAGCAGCATGGGGCCGGCAGCGGCGTAGGTCGTGATGCGCGGTTTGATTCTGCCGCGAACATAGCCACCCATGTGCACTTCCGCCAGCATCATAGAGCTGTCCAACGTTGAGTTCTGTATGACGCCCCCGTTGGTGCGAGAGCCCGAAAGCGTTGCTGCGTTATTTTTCCAGGCCAGGCTGCCGCCTGAGTTTATACCCCAGTGTATCCAGCCCTGGTGAAATGCATATTCTGTTTCAATGCCGGCAACGGGCATGTTGGTGAAATCCACTTCTGCTGCGCCGTCTGACAGTTCCTGCCAATTAATGTTCTGATCATCAAGTTTTAACGTGCCAAGAAAAATCTGGTAATTGACGGCTGGCTTTTCTTCTTCAGCGATTGCAGACCAAGAAAAAAGAAGTATCAAAGAGATTAGGGCAATGAAGGGCTTGCGAGTATTCATAGTGGTTACCGGTAATCGCGCAATGACTTAACTGGCTGCACTGGCAGTGAGCATCCAGTCACGCAAACGGTTGGAATCGCCAAAGGGTGTCAGTTTCCCAAAGGAGTTGAGCAGTACGATGGAGATATCTTCGCCGGCAATATTGGCCTGCATCACAAGACAGCGCCCTGCCTCATTGATATAGCCTGTTTTGCTCAGCTCGATATGCCATTTTTTGTTTTTCAATAATCTGTTTGTATTGCCGTAGGTGAGCGGCCCACGACCGCGGTAGGGGCGCACATCCATACGGGTTGTGGTCGTAGCCTGCGTAATGAGTGGGTACTGATCGGCTGCGTTGACGAGTTTTGCAAGGTCTGCCGCGGTAGATACATTTTGCGAAAGCAATCCAGCAGGGTCAGCGAACTCGCTGTTGTCCATGCCCAGTGCGCTAGCTTTGATATTCATTGCGTCAACAAACGCCGCCATGCCACCGGGGTAAGTTCTGCCAAGCGCTGTCGCCGCGCGATTTTCTGAGGACATCAAAGCCAACCCCAGTAATTCGTGGCGAGTAAGCTTTGCACCGTACTCCAGGCGAGAGCCAGTAAGGCGCACCAGGTCGCGATCTGCTTTGGTGATGGTGATTTTTTCTTGCATGTCGAGTGTGGCATCCAGCACTACCATGGCTGTCATCACTTTGGTGATGGAGGCAATGGGACGAATGGTATCGACATCTTTACCGAAGATGAGGTTGCCCTGGGCGTCTAACACGAGGGCAGAAGCGGAGCGAAGCTTGGGACTACCCTTGAGGTCGGAAAAGGGTGTTTGGTTCGCCGCCGTCGAGACGGTTGCGACGCACAAAAATACGAAGAAGGAAATTGCCTGCGCAATGCCCATACTGACTTACCCCGGTCTTTCTTTTTTGTAGGTGGCGGCGTCTGAGACAAAATGCCTCGTTGCGCTGCCTTTATTAACCTAAAAGTATGCCCGAGAGAGTGTGAAAGCTCCATAGATTGGCATTATTGCCGAACTGACGATTGAGGCTCTGTTTGAATATTGGCTAGCCCGGCTCAGATTCGGCGCCAGCTTCTACACGCAGTAGGCCTCTAAAGGCCCGGCTAGCAGTGGCGTCGCCCGAGAGCACTCTAAAAACATCCCGCGCGATGGGCATTTCTACATCGTATTCTTCGGCCAGCGCCATCACTGCCGGCGCGCTTTTGGCGCCCTCGGCAACCATTACCATCTCGCTGATAATGTCTGGCATGTCGCGCCCTTTGCCCAGCTCAATACCCACGTGACGATTGCGGCTTTGGGGGCTGGTGCAGGTAGCAATCATATCGCCCATGCCGGCCAGGCCTGCAAATGTCTCGGGCCGCCCGCCCATCGCGACGCCCAAGCGAGTCACCTCGGCCAGCCCGCGAGTAATTAACCCCGCCCGGGTGTTGTCGCCTGCGCCCTGGCCGTCACCCATGCCTACAGCAATGGCGATAATATTCTTCAGCACGCCGCCCAGCTCACAGCCAATGACATCGGTGTTGGTGTAGACGCGGAAGAGGCCGCTCATGAACACGTTTTGTAGCTCCTGAACAATAATTTCGTCTTCCATCGCAATGACGCAGGCGGCGGCTTGGCCTGAGGCGATTTCTCGCGCCAGATTAGGGCCGGTGAGCACGCCAATCGGGTGCCCGGGCAATACTTCGGTAATGATCTGCGTCATGCGTAGCCGAGTATCGAGTTCCAGGCCTTTGGTGAGACTGATAACGGGTACCCAGGCGCGAATATGCTCCTTCACATCGGTTAACACCGCGCGAAAGTTTTGTGAGGGAATGCCCATGACGATAATGTCCGCATCGCTCACTGCCGCTGCAAGATCAGTGGTTGCCGTCAGCTTGTCTGACAGCTTGCCGCCGGGCAGATACTTCTCATTGGTGTGCGATGCGTTAATTTCTTTCACGATATCAGCGTCGCGGGCCCACAGCGTTGCCGGGGCGTTGCGCGCGGCAATCGAGGCAACGGTTGTTCCCCACGAGCCACCGCCCAGCACTGTCACTTTCAAATTAATCATTGAGGTCTCTCCCTAGAGCGCTGTTTGTGAACTGGAGCGGCTGCTGCTGGCGATGGCACTTATTAGTTCCAGGCGACGTAATTGTTCTCTCAGCTCTTTCGCCAGGCCTTGACGCTGTTGCGTCAGTGAGGCATCGCCGGCTTCAGCCAGCCCGCGGCTTTCGAGCGTTTTAAAGGCGTTTTTAAACAGTAATTTGCCGATAGAGGCTTCACTGCCAATTCTGCGCTGCAGATAGGCCTGCCTACCGTAATTTAGCGCTTTAGTAACGCACTCTTCCTGCGTAAGGCTTTCGGTGTGGTCCATTCTTGCCGTCAATGTTGCCACTACCGAATAGGCTTCAGTAAAAGTTTGTAATGTAGCGTGTGATACCAGTGGGACCATGCCAGTTAGCAGTTGGCCTAAGCCCACTGTTCCCTGGGCAACGAGCTCTTCCCAGTTTTGTGCGTAGCGATTCAGCTCTTCGCGAATTTGCCGATGAAACTCTTCGGTAGGATCGTAAAAAAATTCAAACTTGAAAAGGTCGCGCTGCCTGTCGACTTCCGTCCAAAAAATATCTAGAGCACCTTCGCCTTCGTTTTCACTGGCACGCAGCAACGCAAGCTCGATGATCGCTTTGTTGACAAAAAAATGAATGACAGTGTTTCGGTAGTAGCTGGCAACAGGGTGTTGGTTAATGCCAATGCCGTAAATAACTTCTGGACCCTCGTCGTAGCGCGTAATAATGCCCTCGTCGATCATGATTTCGAGCAGCTCTTCGACTTTATCGCTATACGATTGGTTGAGATCCCGCGACGTACGCAGGTTACGTTCGCGTGCCCAGTTGAGTAAGCGGGTGATGTCCTCGAGCACTTCCTCCTGAGTCAATGCTTTGGGTGCAGAGCCCAGCAAGCTCATGGTGACAAGAGACGGAAAAGTGATGGGCGTAACCTGGTTGGCCTGCACGGCAACTTCAAAGGCAATTTTTGAGAGCGCCAGTGAGTCTTCCGGGTCAGGGGCTTTGGGTAAAACAACGGGTTCGCCAATGTCCATGTACACTTTGCCCATGGGTCGTGCGAGGCTGCGCACGTAGCCGACAAACCAGCGCAAAGACTCGGCGCCCTTACCACGGCCCGTTTGTTCAGTGGCGTATTCTTCGACGTCGCGAATTAGGTCGTAGCTAATCGATATTGGGATGATATGTATGTTCTGGGCGTCGGTGGAGTGGCAGGCCTCAAGCACGTACTTCAGGAGGCCGTAACGCGGCGGCATCAACTTGCCCATTCTTGATCGGGTGCCTTCAAACGACCAGTTCATGGGAAAGCGCTTTTCCATCAGGTAACCGACGTAGTGGCGCAGCGTAATTTTGTAGAGCTCGTTATCTTGAAAGCTACGTTTAATGAAAATAGCGCCAGCGCGGTGCAGTAGATAGCCCAGGCCGGGGAAGTTCAGGTTAGCGCCACCGAACATGTGCGGCATTGGAAAATCGTTGTCGTAGAGCACCTTCGGAACGACCATGCCGTCGAGATAGGTTTTGTGTGTCCACAACAGCATCGAAGGATTTTCGCGCACTAGCTGCCGCATTTTCTCTACCGAAGCTTCATCGTAGACAATTTTTTCTTCGTAACCCAAAGAGAGACAGAAGTTGTTGAATTTTGCGTATACATCCAGCCAGAAAGTACTGGGCTTGGATACCATTTCGCCCATGTACTCCTTCGCTTCTTCCATGAGCGCTGCCTTACTCTTACCCGAGGCAGCTGACAACTCTTCTACCGCATCTTGAAAGCTGCGCCGCGCCAGTAGTGTGGAGGCAACATGGCGTGGCACCTTGTAACGACCGCCGCGCAGACTGCGCTCAGCAAGGTCTAGCACGATACTTGCCTGGCGCCCAACAAAGCGGGCAAATTCTGCCTGTTCAGATTCTTTCTGCGAATCGATATTCAGCGCAAAGCGTTCGCGCAGGTTAGCAAGAGTGTCGGGTGCGCCGTGCACAAGGTGCATCTGCTCAGGCGTGGTTTCAATGATTTTTCGAGCGCGCCGCGGGCTGGGCCTTCGAGGATCGCCCAGTAGCAGATGGCGAATTCTAGGGCTGGCGTTTTCATCCGCCTGCCCGTGCAACCATGAGACGCGCAGTGGTGCTACGATTGTTTCTGGCGGCAAAGTCAGTGTGGCCGATAATTCTTCAGCGTTGATGGGCTTGTCGTCATTACCCAAGTCTATGCCAATGCTAAGAACGTTTTCAGTATCGCCTTTTGCATATTGTTTTATCCACGCGTTGAGAATCTCCTCTTCAAAGGTGTTGTGCACATCCAGAAGGAATAGAACGTTATTGTGGGCGCTATCCGGCCACGGATTGCCCTGTAAAAGCGTGTCGCTAAGATCCACGTAGGGAGAGCTCCATCAAGTGGTTTTGGTTTTTTTCTTGGCTTTTATTTTCGGCTTTGCTTTTGCTTTTGTCTTTGCTTTCGCTTTGGCAGGTGGTTTTTTGGGGGTTACAGCTTTCTTTCTAGGTTTCTTTTTCAGTGGTCGCTTTTCTTCAGGCTGCCCGAGGGCTTTGGCAAACAGATTGCGAACGTCACGAACATGATCATCTACCGTGGTTTTGTGCCACTGGCTCGTGTCTACCGGCGGTAGCACTTCGACCTTAACGGTGGCGGGCCGAAAAACGAAATCACCCTTGGGTGCAACATCGCCTGCGTTGTGAATCACAATGGGCACCATTGGTACGCCAGCCTGCATCGCGATGTGGAACGCTCCTTTTTTGAAAGGCGCTAACCTGGGCCCTATAGTGCGCGTGCCTTCAGGTGCAACCACAACAGATTTGCCCTCTTTCTGCATGGCGTCTATCAGCGGCGTCATCGCATCGATAGCGCTAGACGCATTGGCACGATCAATAAAGACGACACCGCCCATTTCCATGACCTTACCTAGAATCGGTGTTTCAGTTTTAATTTCTTGTTTGCCTACGCCTGCGATATCGCGCCGCAGTAAGCGTGCCGCTATCACAACATCGGTTTTGCTTTGATGATTGAAAACAAAGACACAGGGCCGAGAAGACCAGAGGTGCTCTTCACCCGTCACATCCAGGTCCAGGCCAATGAGCGCACTTGCTGTATCTGCAAACAGTGAAAACGAAAAATTTTGTGATTGCCGCCGTGAACCGGTGAGCGCATAAACAGGTAAGCCGGCAACAAACGAAGAAACCAGTGAGCCGGTAGCGGCCACCGAGCGCACAAACTGTGAAAGAGAAGGTCGGCCACGGCTGCCGAAACGGGCTATCGGCCATTTGTTGTCACGTGCTATTCGTTCTAATTTGCTGCTGGGGTTTAGTGCGCGAGGGTTGCCTACGCGTTGCAGTAGCAGCAGGTCGTCCTGGCTATCGGAATAAAAGAAGCTCTTATTCAGGTTGGCCTTGTGCGCGCGTGCCAGATCTTCCGCAGCATCTACCTTGCCTTGCCCGAAGCAAGTTGGGCTTACAACTGCTCCCGTAAACTTGCCCTGCTGTACTTCCAGATGGGTGCAGAGTACGTGTTCGATTTCTAGATCGTCCGCCGCAGGTTGTACCTGATAGGGCGTCGCCGAAGAGATGATTGCCACTGTGTGGCCTTTGGCCATGTGCGCATTGATTAGCGCGCGGGACTCTGGGTAGATCAGCCTGGCGATTTGCTTTGTGTAGAGCTCTTCGCCTACTTCCCAATAGGTTTCCTCTTCTGTACCGCGCATAAACTGAGCGTTAACTGCCATCATGCCAGAGAAGCCAAGTTTGCCCATGCCGAAGTTGGTCATTGCGCTCATCAGCTCAACAAAGTCACGTGGCGACAGATCGCCGCGCCTCAGCTGCTCTTTAATAAAGGTAGTAGCGGAAAACCCCGCAATGATGGTGCCATCGAAGTCGAAGATAGCGGCGATTTTGGGGCCGCTGGGTGCAGCCTCGATGTCTTTGATGAGTTTTTGTATGGTGGCCATTGGGCTTCCTTGGTGGATAAGTGGAAGCATAGCGCATTCTGTCGGCAGGAGTAGTGCCCCAGGCGTTTTATACCTGTGTTAAGCGAGGATAGGGCACGAATCGCAGGCAAAAAAAAGCGCCGTCGCAAGGCAGGTAGCGACGGCGCCGTGTAGGGTAAAGCCTTTTAAATTCCAAGTTGATATTATCCAGCCCGCAAACCGGATACCGTCCCCTGGTTGCGAACACCTCTGACAAATGTTCGCTGGCTTCCCCTTAAGGGTAGCGGTTGCCCTCAATTGGTAGTCATCCAATTAACCGCCACATCTGCAGTATAGGTAGCCCCGCTGAGACTTCAAGAAATAACCCCATGATATTTAATTATATGTAATTATAATTTATAGGAATATCATGGGTGCGCGTTATACGGCTTGCTCCAACTGAGGCTTAGTGCAGTTCAGCTAGGTGGGGTTCAATTGGCCCCTCTGCTAGCGCTACACTTGCCATGCGTTCAGCAGCCCCGCTGTGCCCTCTATACTGACCAAGGAATCTTTGCCCATGTCGCTTCCCCGTCGTCGCTTTCTTCAATTGTCTGCTGCCGCCACAGCGGTTCCTGTCATTAGTGCCTGTAGTGATGGCCCAGTGGTGGCCATCAATACACGCTTGCCCAACGGTAACTTTGGTGCAGAATCGACCGCTCTGGAGGTCACCGAAGGCCTTGATCTTACGGGCCATACCGCGCTGGTTACTGGCTGTAACTCAGGTTTAGGCTACGAGACAATGCGCGCACTGGCTGCGCGCGGCGCTCACGTGATTGGCACGGGCCGTACGCTTGAGAAGGCAGAAGTGGCTTGCGAAAGTGTTGACGGAAAAACAACGCCAATGGCCTTGGAATTGTCTGACTTTGATTCGGTGCGCAGCTGCGCCGAGCAAGTGCGAGCGTCCGGCGCGGTACTAGACAGCTTGATTCTCAACGCCGGTATTAACACCTTTGGCGAGCTAGAGCTCATCGGCGGCGTTGAGAAGATGTTCGTGGTGAATTATCTGGGGCATTTCTTACTCGTAGAACATCTACTGCCTGCGATGAACACCGCGCGCGAATCACGTGTTGTGCATGTGGGCAGCCGCTCTGGTTATTCCAGTGCACCAGCGGTGGGAATCGATTTTGATAATTTGCGCGGCGAAGGCGTGTTTGATGCAGGTGAAGCCTATGGGCGATCGAAACTGGCAAACGCCTTGTTTTCACTGGAGCTGGCGAAACGCTTAGAGGGTACCAACACAACGTCGAATGTTATCCATCCTGGCCTGGTGAAAACCAACATTGCGCGTACCGCACCTGCTTTTATCCGCGGTGCCTTCGATATGCTTGGCGGCATTGTGGCCAAAACACCCGATCAGGGCGCTGCCACGCAAGTGTATGTAGCGACTCATCCATCGCTAGCGGGGGTGAGTGGAGCGTATTTTGAAGACTGCAATCCGGTCACCGTTACCGGTGACCATCACATTTTTAATGCGGCAATGGCTGCGCAGTTGTGGGACGTCGCCGAAGGCATGACGGCCCAGTATCGCGCTAGCCAGCTTTCTTAACGAACTAGCTAGATTTCTTAAAGAGCAGAGTCATTCTGTCTGACTCGCCAATGGCGTCGACGGCGGCGCGCTCAGGCGTACCCTCATCTGTGCCCCTCCTTGAAGGAGGAAGGCGCCAAACAATATCGGCAGCGCCGGGTTGGTCTTTGGGGTTGGCATTAATCTCAGAGCTTTCAACAAGCTCGAAGCCGGCGGCTTCGAACATCGCAATCACTGCAGACTGTTTCAGATAGCCGCGTTGCCCCTGAGCGCCTTCGTCGCTTGCGCTTTCGGGTGCGCGGTGTTGTACAACGCCCACCATGCCGTCGTCAGCTAGCATTGCGTGAATGTCTTTGAGTGCGGCACTGCGTGTTCCGCCGGTCGCTTCAAAGCGATTGAGATTGTGCAGTGCTCGAATCATCAGGACCCTGTCTACGCTGCCCATAGCGTCGGAGGGAACGCCCTCAAAAGCGAAGCCTCGAGCGCTTACGCCGTTGTCAGTAAAACCTGCAACCAAGCTCGGAAACTTGGCCGAGCCCGCCATACGTTTAGCGATCCACTCAGGGTTCGCCCAGCTGAACATTTTCCACATGCGGTCGGCGTAGGTGACGCCGTAGAGTGTTCCTTCTTTTCCGAGATAGTCTGCGAGAATACGTGTGTACCAACCACCACCTGGCAGCCCTTCGGCTACTGTCATACCGGGTGCTACGCGGAAAAAGGCGAGAGTTGCGGCTGGGTTTCTGGCGCCATCGCGCGCGCGGTCTTCGGCACTGCGCGCTGCCACTGCAGCTTCGAGTGCTGCTGTGTGGTCAGGTGCTTTGGGTGAGTTGTTGGCACAGCCGGCAATGAATGCTGCTGCCAGTAGAGCGGATGCTGCGCGGCGCAATGCACGTTTGGCTAAAGACATAAGGTATTCCTCCGAGTGGGTAACTGCGGTGATGTCGCCGCAGTAATGTCGCTCTGCGTGCCGCCAATGTAAAGCATTTTCATCATGCGAGCGGTGCCTCAAGTGTGTCGCCTTCTTTGCCTGCCATACAAAAGAATGACCTTTCGGGTCATGCCTGCAAGCCGCAGTGCTGGGTAATATGGGCGCATAGCGTATTTAACAGGAGTTAACCTATGAGCAAGGTGCTTATTACCGGTGCGACCGGCTTTATTGGCAATCATGTAACCCGCCTCTGTTTAGAGAAGGGCGATGACGTGCGGGTGATGGTAATGCCTGGCGAAGACAGGTCACCCCTTGATGGAATGGATGTGGAGTTTGTTGAGGGCAATCTGCTTGATCCCGGTTCGCTGGCAAAAACTGTGCAGGGTGTTGATCAGCTTTACCATTTGGCGGCAATGTTCGCCATCTGGACCAAAGATCCTGATCTTCATTTCAAGATTAACGTAGATGGCGCGCGGGCAATGTTGAAAGCCGCGATGGCCGCTGGTGTGGAAAAAGTGGTGTTTACCAGCAGTGTTGCCGCGATAGGTATTGAAGACAACGACTCCTGGTCAAACGAAGAAACAGAATTTAATGCCTGGCCTTGGGCGAGTTACTACATTCTCTCTAAGTACATTAGCCATCAAATGGTGAAGGGGCTGATTTTAGAAGGCCTGCCCGCCACGATGGTCATGCCGGGCCTGCCCTTTGGTCCGGGCGATCGTGCACCCACGCCAACGGGCACGATGATTCTACGCACCCTGCAAGGCCAGATGAAAAACTACTGGGATGGCGGTGTGTGCGCGGTTGATGTGCGCGATGTCGCCAAAGGGCATGTGCTGGCCATGGAGAAGGGCCGCATTGGTCAGTCGTACATACTGTCGAACAAAGACGGCAATATGGCGAACCGGGAGATGTTGCAGTTGATTGGTCGAATCTCTGGCGTGGACGGCGTTGCAACGCGCGAGGTGGCCGGTTCAACGATGTTGCGTGTGGCGAAGGTAGCTGAATTCTATTCCAAAATGACGGGACGGCCGCCGATGACGACGGTTAAGAACACGCGCTATGTGTTGCAGCATGGCTATGTTGATCCGTCTAAGGCGATTGAAGAGCTTGGCTTACCGCAGACGCCGATTGAAACGGCGATTGCGGATTCGGTGGCTTGGTTTCGTGAGAATGGCTACGCGTAGCGACTTGCTGGCCGCACTTTAGTGTGGCTCTGATTTTCTGGAGGGCTGGGATGCTCGGGTCTTCTTTTTTGTAGTGCCGGTGGAAGCACCCAAGAATAACGTTGCTTGCTCGGAAGGCTAAGATACTCGCCACAACGCTATTCTTGGGCGCTTCCACCTACCAGCGTACTAATCATTGGATGCCGAAGCCTGCCGTTACTCTGGTAAAAAGCACTGCGTTCTGTTCGGCAAAGGATGCAATCAGGCCCAGAGCGGATAAGCGCTCGAGGCGAGTATCTCAGCCTTCCGAGCAGCGAGCGCTTATCCGCTCTGGGCCGGAATCAAAGCGCCCATTCCGCCAGTTGTCCACGTACTTATAGTTTCGCCTGTACTTGGAGTCTCTCTTTTACTGATAGTTACGCTTTTACCGATAGTTAGGCTAAGTATTCCGCACAGATAGCTTCACCCAACTCGCCAGTAAGCCGCGCACTCCCCCCCATACTAAGCTCAAGCTCACGCGCCCAGAGGCAATACCGAAACAGCGGATAGTCGCGGTCAACACCCGTGCCACCATGGCAATGTTGCGATGCCTGGCTTACACGATGTGTCACATCGCCGCACCAGATTTTCGCCATCAACACCGCTTCCTCGGCATCGCGCCCCTGATCAATTCGCGACGCTGCCTGGTGAGTGACTAAACGCAAACACTCCACATCTTTAAAGCAATCTGCCACGCGATGGCTAACGGCCTGGAAGGTGGCGATTGCGCGGCCGAATTGTTCGCGCTCTGAGGTGTACTGGCCGGTGATGCGCATCATCTTGTCGCACAAACCTAAGGCCATGGATGACATTGCTGTGCGCGTTGCCTGCTCTGCCCATGTCATCGCTTCCACCGCGGCGCGGCCTGTGGCGACCACATCTTCTGCGGGTACCTGTACATTTTCCATCACGAGCTCACTGCGTGTTTCGCCGCTAGTGACGACTTGTGCATTCAGTGAAATGCCTGCGGCCTTTGGATCGACCAGGGCGACTAGAAGTTCATTATCTGCTTGCGCACTCAACAAAATGCGCGCAGCTGTGTTTGCATTCTGAACACATATTTTTGTGCCGCTGATGGAATACCCGCCATCGACGGCTTTTGCAGTGGTCTTAGGTGCGCATGGGCCCGGGTCGCCATATTCTTCCAGCGCGGCAGCGACTTGTACATCGCCTTTAGCGATTCCGCTTAACCACTGGTCTTTTTGTGCATCGGTGCCGAAGCGGCGCAGGGTGCCTGCGGCGCTCACTAAAACGGATATTGCGGGTATGGGCGCTACGGTTCGGCCAACTTCTTCGCACAGCATTGTCAGGCTGAAGAACCCAAGGTCGGTGCCGCCCTGTGCTTCTTCAATATCCAGGCCGAGCAGCCCGGCCTCGGCGAGTGCGGCCCAAAGTTCGGCGTTAAAACGCTCACCCTGCGTATCTGTGTTTTTGAGTTTCTCAACGTCGGTGAAATCGCCAAGTATTTGTTGCGCGAGCTGTTGCACGCTGGTGACTTCTTCTGAAAGGGAAAAATCCATCGCTTTGTCTCCTAGCGTGTGCGGGGCATCCACAGCCCCGCCATAGAAATAATGTCGCGCTGCACTTCGTTCGCGCCGCCGCCAAAGGTGAGAATAGAACCCACCCGCCATCTAAATTCAATACGGCCTTTCAGCACTGCACCCGGGGAGTCTGCGCCGATCGTGCCTGCCTCGCCCATCACCTCTAACAGCATGCGATAGAGCTCTACAAAAAATTCGCTGCTATACACTTTTGCCAGTGAGGCGTCGGCCATATCAAGCGGGCCTTGATCCATTGCCCAGGCCTGTTTCCAGCAAATGAGCTTTACGACTTCTAAACCGCTTTTCACTTTTGCAAGGTTGGTTTGCACCCAGGGTTGCTCAATGACTTTTGTGCCTGCGGGCGTCTCTGTCTGCGCGGCCCAAGTGCACACGTCTTGATACAGCGAATCCACCTGGCCATGTGTGAACAAAGAAAGACGCTCAATGTTTAGCTGGCCGGTAATCAACTTCCAGCCGGCATTCACTTCACCCACGCGGTACTTGTCGGGCAGGCGCACATTTTCGTAGTACGTGGCGTTGGTGCGTACACCCAGTGTGTTAACAGGCGTCAGTGAAAAGCCCTCTATGTTCGTAGGTACCAAAAACATAGTGAGCCCTTTGTGCTTTTTAGACGCGTCAGGGTCTGTGCGCGCGGCCAGCCACACGTAGTCTGCGTAGTTCGCGAGGCTAGTCCACATTTTTTGCCCGTTGATTACCCATTCGTCGCCGTCTTTTTCCGCTTTGGTGGTAAGGCTTGCCAGGTCGGTACCGGCGTTGGGCTCTGAGTAGCCAATGGCGATAACGACTTTACCGTTGCGCACACCGCCTACGACTTCTTCGCGCACTTCTTCGTTGGCATTGGCCGCAATCACTGGCGTTACCGCTTCGGTGGTGAGAAACGGGTAGGCAAAACCTGAACGCACCACTTCGTCGGTGAAAATATACTGCTCCAGGTGAGTCAGTTCTTTGCCGCCGAGCTCCTTTGACCAGCTGAGCCCGATCCAGCCATCGGCGCCCATGCGCGCATACTGCTTGCGAAATTCTGGGCCGCCACCTTCTTTGAGCTCATCGTGCTTCATTTCTTCGAGCAGCTCGGGCGTCATCACCGTGCGCATGTACTCGCGCACTTCTTGTTGTAGCGCCTTGTGCTCGGCGGTGAGTTCGATATTCATGTCTGTTTCCTCTTGCGGAGCGGTGCACCTGCTCCGTTTCCAATGCGAAAATGTTAGCTTTTTTAGGCTGCGCGTACGGCAGCGAGCAGTTTTTGTTGTGATTCTCTGTCGCCGGTTTCAACCGAGCACTGCCAGGTATCCACCAAATGTTCGTAACGGCTTTTCAGTGTTTTAGGTACGTCGTCACTGTTTTCACAGACCACCGCAAACGTGTTCAAAATTTCATCGTCAATTAACTCGCCTAGGGCGTCCCATTTGCCTTCGCTGGTGAATTGGTTTGCCTGCGTTTGCAGATCACCCCAACCGTGTATCTCCAGAACAGGGCGATAAGCGGGGGTAGACGCGTAAAACCCCAGCTGCGCGCGTATTGCCTCTTTGGATTGTGCGAAGGCTTCTTCTGTTGCGCCCGCCACGACCATGATAGGGCAGTTAACGTCAAAATCTGTTCTTGCTCTGCCAGAGGCTGCCAAGCCCCGCTCAATAGCAGGCAGTGTAACCTCCGCCAGGTATTTGGGCGTAGTAAACCCGTGAGCAATCATGCCGTCGGCGACTTCGGCTGCAACTTCGGTCATGCGTGGGCCGACAGCCGCCACGTTGACGCGCGGAGGCCCGAATTCCTTTTTGGCCGGCGTGAACATAGGCGTCATTAATGTGTGCTGATAAAACTCGCCTTCAAATCGTAGTGGCGCATCATTTTCCCAGCAGGCCCAAATAGCGCGCATCGCCTGCACAAACTCCTTCATGCGTGATGCGGGTTTCGACCACGGCATGCTGAAGCGGCGAGTGATGTGCGGCTTAATTTGCGAGCCCAGCCCAAGCGTAAAGCGCCCTTTGGAGTATTGGTTCAAGTCCCATCCCAAATTGGCCATTGTCATTGGGTTGCGCGCAAAGGCCACGCTAATGGAGGTGCTGAGCGCGATTTTTTTACTGTGCTCGGCGGCAAGCACCAGCCCAAAAAAGGGATCGTTGTTGATCTCAGCCGTGAAGGCAGAGTCGTACCCGCGCGCTTCTAGCTCGCCGATAGCCAGTGGCGCCATATCGAGATCGGCGCCTAACATGCCGCTGATTTTCACCAGATAAACTCCTGCCAGAGATAGCGCGGGCGCCTCGTGGAAAGCTTGGCCCGCGGTGGGTTTTGTGTGACTGCCGAGTACAGGTAGCAAGCATCACTCTACGCGCACAACCAGCCCGGGAGAATGTCCACGCATGCCCGTTGTAGTGGTAAAAACGATCATTGCACGCGGTTGAGCAATGGCGGTAAGCCACCTATAATGCGCGTCCTCTTTAGGACTATAGCTCAGTTGGTTAGAGCGCTACCTTGACATGGTAGAGGTCGGCAGTTCGAATCTGCCTAGTCCTACCAATCTTTTCACGCTTGCCCCAGTTTTTATTTCTGGAGCACAGCGCATCCAGCTCTCATCATCTTTGACTGTGACGGCGTAATCGTAGAGCGCGAACGTATCGTCAACGAAGTGCTCGCCGCCCGCTGAGTATCTCATCAGAGAGCCGCATAAAAAATTAATGCGACGTTGTCGGAGTCAGGCTGCGCTGTGGACGAATTTTCAGTACTTCCGAAGTGAGGCGCGGCAAGCCTGCGCTTGGTGTGTATCTGCAATATGACTACTTAGTGGCTGCTATTTCCCAAGAGGTAGAAGGTCATTCTTGCTAAGCAACAATTTCGAATTGGTCCACCCATTTTTTTAAGTTTTCTGCATTAATTCCTACATCTGCCTAAAGCTTTCCTAGGCCCGCACCGATAATGATCTACGTAGAAAGACGTATTTTTTCGCCGGCAGGGAGCTTGGGAGTTTGCGCGTGGGTGCGTTAAGGCGAATAACTGTTCAATAACAAGGTGTTACCAATAACACATTAGAGCTCGGGAATCGTAAAAATGGATACAAGTGCCGCCGAAAATTCAGTTCAGCCAATGTCAGTAGAGGCGCTTCGTGACCTCGTTCTGGGTTCTGAAGATTTGCCTACGCTGCCAACAGTCGCAACACAGGTTGTTACGCTCACTGCAAAAGAAGACACAACGCTGGCGGATGTCGCCGAGTTGGTGATGCAGGACGTTGCTTTGAGTTCGAAAATCCTCAAGGTAGCCAACTCTGCGTTTTATAGCTTTCCGCAGCAAATAGGCTCAATTCAGCAGGCGGTTTCCATGTTGGGAACGAATGCTGTGCAGAGCTTGGTGCTGTCGTTTTCACTACTGCAGATCAATAAAGGTAAGAAGCAGAGTAAGTTTAACTTTGACAAGTTTTGGGAGCGCTCAATCGCTGAGGCGATTTCTGCGCAGCTAATCCTCAGTAAGGTGCCCGGTGCAGATACAGAGGAAATATTTGTCTCGGCGTTACTACAAAACTTGGGGCAGTTGGTGCTCGCGTGTACGCAGCCCGAACTCTACGATCAAGTCTTGGAGCGAATGGAAGGCGATGCTTCGGTTGATGAATTGCAGGCTGAGGTAGGTGTGTTTGGTGGTGACCATTGCTTTCTTGGTTATGAAGTAGCCAAGCACTGGAACTTCCCGTTATCTATCTCTTTGCCGATACTGCATCACCATGACCCCGTGAGCTATGTGGGCGGTGACAAAGACATCAATAACGCCACTCGCGCAATTTATCTCTCTGATATTTTGATCAATATTTTCCATTCCGATAGTCCGGAAGAATATCACAAGCGCTTCCACACCGAGGCGAAGCAACTGCTTGGCTTGAGTGCTAGTGTAGTTGATGAAATTTTGGAGAAAGCGCATACAGAATTGGAAGAGGGTGCTGTCAATTTTGGTGTTAAAATTGCAGAAGCAAGGCCGGTACAGGAAATATTGCAGGAAGCAAATATTCGACTTAGCTTGCTGAATCTTGATTACGATCAGGTAAACAAAGAATTGGTAAAAGCCAAAGTATCGTTAGAAAAGTTGGCGAAAGAGCTTCAGGAAAAGAACACCCTTCTTAAGGAGCTTGCCGATCTGGATGGGCTGACCGGGCTCTACAATAACCGCTTTTTTCAAGGCGCCTTGGATCGCGAGCTGAATCGTACTATCCGTCAGAAGTACCAGTTGTCTCTGGTGTTAATAGACATAGATCATTTTAAGCGCTTCAATGATGACCATGGTCATTTGGTTGGTGATTTCGTGTTGGCTGAGTTTGCCAAAGTGCTCTCTGAGAGCTTACGCGAGTATGACACTTTGGCGCGTTACGGTGGCGAAGAGTTTGTTGTGATACTGCCTGAAACCCTAGCGGGAGATGCCGTTATGGTGGCAGAAAAACTGCGTAAAGCTGTGGAAAGCCGTGCGTTCAAAGAAGATGGTAATTTGTATAAGGTAACGGCGAGTTTTGGTGTTTCTACCCGGGATGGTAGCCAGGAAGAAGGTCCTAATAAAATGCAGCTCATTAAGAGTGCCGATGAAGCACTGTACGATGCTAAGAAAAAGGGTCGTAATCAGGTATCAGTATATGCCGGTGCCAAGAAAGGCTGGTTTAAACGATAGGTAGTTAATCAACGTGAAAAAGCCCTGCAGTACATGCGGGGCTTTTTTTTAGGCTTTACCCAGGGTACGAGAATCTTCTGAGCTGTCGGCTAGGCCGCGGCCAGAATAGGTGGGGCCCTGATCAGCGTTTTGTCGCAGGATATTGAGGGCGCTTTGAGTGTGCTGCTGTTTTTGTAGTATGAGGCGGCCGTTTTCGCGATTGAGCTGTT